>DAIRFN010000005.1:0-43525 GCA_036795065.1 Vicinamibacterales bacterium | reverse complement strand
GTCGGATACGGCCGGCGGGGGGGGAGGCGGAGGCAAGACCAGCGCATCGAGCGTCGCATCCACCTGCAGCCTGGAGGTGAGCTGTGACAGCGCCCGGTTGGCGGCCAGCTCCGTCCGAATCAAGTCCGTGGCCGCACGCGCTTCCTCGGTACGCATCTTCAGCACGTCGGCCTCGGCCGTCGTACCAAGCGCCACCCGACGATCGAGCACGCGCACGATTTCGGCCAGGTCGGTGACCTGCGCTGCCAGCGTGCGCTGCCGCTCGCGCTGACGGACGGCGTCGAGGTAGGCGCGGGAAATCTCGATCGCCAGGGTGTAGCGGGTGAGGGCCTCGGCGGCCTCGGTGCTGCCGAGAACGGCTTCGGCCACCCCGCGTCGGGCATCGCGTTTGCCGCCGATTTCCACCAACTGGGTGACCTCGGCGAACGCGTCGTACGGCAACACGTCCCGCGACACGCCGGACGCCCAGTTCTCGAGCCGGAACTCGAAGACGGGATTGGGCCTCCGGCTGGCTTCGCCCGTGGCCTTCCCGGCCGCCTCGACCCGGGCCCGGGCTGCCGCGGCTTCGGGCGATTCGGCGCGGGCGCGGCTCAGGGCGTCGGCCAGTGTGAATGGTCCCTGGCCCGGCATGGGGGGCGGCGGGGGTGGCGGCTGCTGAGCTGCCGCGGGTGGCGCCACCAGGGCCAGCGCGATGACCAGTGCACACGGAATCCGCAGACCAAGCCCCATGTACTCCACCTCTATCAGGTGGCCATGAGAAGGTGATGAGAGCGGTTGCAACGATCCCGGGCCCAAATCCGTCAATTGCAACCATGGACCACCTGCTGCAGGACGTTCGTCACGCCGTTCGTGGACTGCTGCGCACGCCAGGCTTCACGCTGGTCACCATCCTCACCCTGGCTCTCGGCATCGGCGCCAACACCGCCATTTTCTCCATCGTCAACGGGGTCATCCTGCGGCCGCTCGGCTATCCGAAGCCCGAGCAGCTCGTGTACCTCACGACCCGATTCCCCAACATGGGATTCGACCAGTTCTGGGTGTCCCCGCCAGAGTTCTTCGAGTTCCGCGAGCTCAATCAGTCGTTTGCGTCCGTCGGCGCGTTCACCACGGGCGAAGTGAACCTGATGGCCGGCGATCGTCCACGGCGCGCGCGGTCGGCCCTGGTCACCGATGACCTGCTCACGACGCTTGGCGTGCAGGCCGCGCAGGGCCGGCTGTTCGCGAAGGGTGAAACCGACGTCGTCGGAGGGAACGCGGGTCCGCTGCCCCCGGGCGTGCCGCCGCCGCAGCCGCCGGCCGTCGCGGTGCTCGGGCACGAGCTCTGGCAGTCGGCGTTCGGCGGCCAGCCCATCGTCGGGCAGATGGTGGAGGTGAACGGGGTCAGACGGGAGGTCATCGGCATCCTGCCGCCAGGTACCGACGTCATGGACAGCCGCGCGGAGATCTGGCTGCCCGTCGGGCTCAACCCGGCGAACCGCCAGAATCGCGGCAGCCACTTCCTGTATCTCATCGGACGGCTGAAGGACGGCGTGACGATGGCGCAGGCCGGGGCCGAGCTGGATTCGCTGCTGGCGAACTGGGGCGAGCGGACGGGCGTGAAGATGCACGTGTTCGCCCCGTCGCAGCCGACGGCGGCGGGTGGGCAGCCCAATCCCGGGGCCGGACACGTGCTGCAGATGGAGCCTGTGCAGGAGGAGATCGTCGGCAGCGCCAGCCGCGCCATCTGGATGCTGCAGGCCGCGGTGGGCTTCGTGCTGCTGATTGCCTGCGCGAACCTGGCGAACCTGCTGCTGGCGCGGGCGGAGACGCGCCATCGGGAGTTCGCCGTGCGCACCGCGCTCGGCGCGGGCCGCTGGCGATTGTTGCAGCAGTTCATGACCGAGGGCGTGCTGCTGTCGCTCGTGGGAGGCGTGCTGGGGCTGGTCCTGGCGCGAGCGGGCGTGGCGGCCATCGTCGCGGCGTACCCCGAGAGCCTGCCTCGCACCAGCGAAGTGTCGGTGGATCCGCTGGTGCTGCTCTTCACCCTGGCGGTGTCCGCCGCCACCGGCATCGTCTTCGGGTTCGCGCCCCTGCTGCACACGCGCGTCAAGGGGCTGGCCGCCGCGCTGAAGGAAGGTGGCGCCCGCGGAGCAACCGGCGGCGCGCGGCATCACGTGCGGCGCGGGCTGGTGATGGCCGAAGTGGCGCTGGCCGTGATGCTGGTGATTGGCGCCGGACTGCTGCTGCGCACGGTCTTCAACCTCACGACGGTAGACGCCGGCTTCGATCGATCGCGTCTCGTCACGTTCCAGGTGACGTTGCCGCCGGCGAGCTATCCGCAACCACCCGCCCGCGCGCAGCTGATGCAGCGCGCGCTCGCGCGGCTGCGGGGCCTGCCCGGCATCCAGGCCGTGTCCGCCATGTCGGGCCTGCCGCCGAACCGGCCCGTGAACGCGAACGACACGGACATCGACAACTACACCGCACCGCCAGAGGGGCCCTTCGAGAACGTGGACTACTACCAGTTCGTGATGACGGACTACTTCGAGACGATGGGCATCCCCATCGTCGAGGGGCGCGGGTTCCAGGCCACGGACGCGTCGGCCACCGGTCCCGTGGCCGTGGTCAACGAGACGCTGGTGCGGACCTTCTGGAAGGACCTGAACCCCATCGGCCAGCGCCTGCGCCCGTCCGGGCCGCCCAGCGCCGAGATCCCCTGGTTCACCGTCGTCGGCGTGGCGAAGGACGTCAAGCAGGGCGGCGTGGATCAGAAGACGGGCACCGAGTTCTACTTCCTGGCGGACCAGACCGCGATCTTCCCGGTGTTCGGCAACATGCCCGCGACGATGAACGTGGTGCTGCGAACGACACTGCCTCCCGCGGCGCTGGCGCAGACCATCGAGGGCGTGATGCGCGAGGCGGATCGGGCGGTGCCGGTGGTGCGGCTGCGTGACATGAACGAGGTGTTCGCGGACTCCATCCGGCGGCCGCGCCTGCTGGCGCAGTTGCTGGCCGGCTTCGCGGGCCTCGCGCTCCTGCTGGCGGCAATCGGCACCTACGGGGTGCTGTCCTACATGGTCACGGAGCGCCGCCGCGAGATCGGCATCCGCATGGCGCTTGGCGCCGAGCGAGGGAGCGTCATCGGCCAGGTGCTGAAGCAAGGGCTCGTGCTCGCGGGCATCGGCGTCGTCGCGGGGCTGGCCGGCGCTTTCGGGCTCACGCGGCTGGTGACCTCGCTGCTGTTCGGGGTGCAGCCGACGGACCCGCTCACGATGGGCGTGGTGGTGGCTACCATTGCCGTGGTTGCCGCGGTGGCCAGCATGCTGCCCGCGTGGCGGGCGTCGCGGGTGGACCCTATCGTCGTGCTGCGCGACGAATAGGGGGAACAGCTTCCATTGATGATTGGTGATTGACGATTGAGCAATTCATTGGGTGATTGGGAATTGGGGCATTGAGCATTGGATTGCGTGATTGGGTGATTGGGGCATTGGCGATTCGTCGCGTCGCCCGCGCAGCATGCCCCAAGGCCCAGGACCCAAGACCCTAGGACGTCCAGACCCACGACCCACGACCCAAGACCTCAAGTCCGCCCGATCAGCGGTACGTCCGGCAGGCGTTCGCCCACCTCCTGTGCCGTCGCGCTGGATCGCAGCGTCTCGACGATGATAGGCAGGGGATCCGGCCAGATTTCCTGGAGGTCCGCTTCGCCCGGCAGTCGCGGCTCGAAGGCCAGCCGCTCCACGGGTGGGACGAACTGCGCGTCGATGCCGGCGCGATTGCCTCGTGGGTCCACGCGGTACCAGCCTAGCCCCGGCAGCAGCACCGCGTTCAGCCCGTGCAGGCAGAACTGGCGGCCTTCGTCGTCGATGCTCAGCCGCTGGTAGCACAGTCCCGCGGCCAGGCCGTTGGCACGGAGCAGCGCGGCGAGCAGGTGGCTTTTCGCGTAGCAGTAGCCGCTGCCGACCTCGAGTACCTCGGAGGCCGCGCAGGTGACCGCGCTCAGGCCGTGATCGACCGAGTGCTTGATCTCGTCGCGCACCCACTCGAACGAGCGACGTGCGAGGGCGACGGGATCGGACTCGCCGCCCCGCAGCTGGCTGGCGAGGGCGAGGATGGCTGGCTGGTGCCAGTCGATGATGTCGGTCGACCTGAGGTATCGCTCCACCGGGCACGCTGCACGCTCTACGCGATTCCGGCCCCATGTTCCTGCAGCAGCGCCCGCAACACCGCCCGGTGGCAGCGCGTCTCGTCTTCACAGTAGCAGCCCACGGAGAAGTCCGTCTGGCGCGAGAGCGCGGCCAGCAGGGCGAGGAGCCGGGAGGCCTCGGGCCGCTTCATCTCGGCCCGGTACTTCTTCTCGAAGGCCCGCCACGCCCGGTCGTCGGTCGCCTGCTGCGCCTGCTTCACCAGCACCTCCGACGGCGCGAGGTCCGGAAGCCACACGTCGTAGAAGTCGCGCGAGGCGAACTCGGTCTTCGGCACGCCTCGTGGCGGGCGACGCACGGTGCCGAGGCGCAGCCCCTCACCCCGGGACCGGGGACTGCCAAGCTGCACGACACGAATCGCCATGTCCGTTGCCTCACTCGCTCCGCGTTGGTGATGCGCGCCGGCCGGCGCTAGGGTTCGTAGCCAGGGTTCACGGCCATCGTCCTGGGATTGTAGGCCCAGTGGAACTCCAGCTCGTAGGCCATCGACCTCGCCAGCCCGTCGATGTCCGGGAAGAGCGTCGCGTTGGTGATGTTCATGGTGTAGAGCGCGAGCATCGCATCGCTTCGCAGGACGTCGGTTCTGAGCACGAACTTCGCGACCGTCGCGCCCGGCTCGGGGTATCCGGAGAGGATCTGTTCGACGGGCCGGTCCAGGACGCCCGGCGCGACGAACGTGCCGGATTGCGCGATGAGGCGCTTGTTCATCACCATGGGCTCGCCGGTGGTGACGAAAGGCACGGTATTCCGCAGGTAGAAGGCCGCGTACGCCCCTGGCGTCCGCAGGCTGAGTTCCTCCACGGCCCGTGGTTGCGGTCCCCGGGGAAAACGGGGGGGTGTCTTCCAGATTGCGGGCACGAAGACGGCCCAGATCGCGGCGTCCCTGGTGGCGCGCTCCAAGGCAAAGAAGGCCGCGACAAACGGGGACCATGTGAAGTCCAGCAGGCGTGTGGGCGCGCCGTGGTGCTGCATCAGCGCCAGCCACTGGAAGGCGTCCTCTTCGGCTGGTACGTGATCGAGGAAGAGGTGGGCTTTGCGCCGGAAGATCCGGCCGATGCGCGCCTCCTGCTCGGCCCAGGCCTTCGGGTGCACACCGTAGTCCCTCAGGTAGCGTGAGAGCGAGCTGTAGAGGGGCCACTCCGCGTTGCTCTGCCCGCGGAATGCCCAGTTCTGGTACTCGGGACCCGCAACGATGGCGTGGAACTCGCCCCAGTTCGTGATTTCCCGGACCACCATCTTGCCGGGGGTGGCGGGACGGGCATTGGAGGCTCTCTTCTTGGACACGCCTGTCTCCTGCTGTATCTATGTCTAACGGCTCTCGTCTGGATCACCGGCGCAGTATCACTTCTCCGCACGTGAGGCGATGTCCGTCGGGCGTGCGGAGCGTGAATTCCCGCAGCCCCCAGGGCTTGTCCGCCGGCTGCGAGATCAGGAGTGCCCCTCGGGCCGAGAGCTCGCGGTAGAAATCGTCCACCCCTTCGACGTTCCAGTATGCGAAGTACGAGTGGTCGCCGAGCTCGCTCGCAGGCCGCTCGTCCGGGCACTCGCCGAGCATCACCCGGAAGTTGTCGCGCGTCAGGAAGCTCCAGCCTGCGGCATCGATCGGGTCCCGGCTGAAGCCGAGCACGTCCGTGAAGTACCGCGTCGAGACTTCCAGGTCGCGCACCGCGAGGACGCATCGGGAGCTGACGATTCGAGCCATGTCGTTTTCCTCCACCTGATGGTGTCTCAGAGTCATGGCGCCCTTGATCTCAAGAGCGCCGGTCGTCGTGAATCCACGCACCGAGGATGACGCCCGCGACCAAGCCCTTCACCGTGCCATGCACGAACCAGCTCCACGCGACGGCCAGCGGGATGGGCGAGTGGATGTAGGTGCCGAATCCCGACGACACGCCCAGCGCCACGCCGAGGAGCCCGCCCAGGCGGATGCCGGCGGCCACGGACTTCGGCCGGACGAGGACCTGGTACATCGCGACGAACACCGCGATCAGCATGAGCGTGACGCCGGTCACCAGCAGCGCGCTCATCTCGGACGCCGGACGCCACAGGCCGCTCGGGCTGGACTCGTACAGCCGCGCGAGGACCAGGCGATGCGCCACGATATCGAGGACGGTCCACGCGGCGAGGATGGCGGCGCCGGCGGCGAGCTGGTGTTTCATGACCCCTTGCGCAGCTCCTTTCGGACGACCAGCTTCAGCCCGGACCAGACGTCGGTGACGGCGCAGACCTTCACGTCCACGAAGCCGAGCGGCAGCGCCAGCTCGCGGATCGTGTCTTCGGTGACGGTCGTCGGCACCTTCGCGGACTTCTTCGGCCACGAGATCCAGAGGGCGGCGGCGGGGCTCAGTTGCTGGCGCAACACGCCCAGCGTCTCTGCCAGCTCCTCGCGCCTGGTGACGAACACGTGGGCAATGTCCACGCGCGGGCCGGGGCGGCGTTCGAACGTCACGTCGCCGGACAGCGGCTGGAGGGTGTCGCCAAAGCCCGCGGGCGCGCCGCGCAGCCAGACGCGGCTGCCCTCCTTGATGCCGAGCTTCTTCGCCAGCGGCGTGCCGGAGTACCCGGCGGCGTCACGAGGGGGCATGAGGGTTTCGGCTCCTGCGAGATCGGCATCACGCCCACAAGGGCCGCAGGCCGGCTGCGAATTCACCCGATCGTCGATCGGCAATCGTCAATGGGCAGCGCTCTTCAGCCCCATCGCTTCCGCCGCGAACGCCCACTGGTCCGCCCGCTCCGCGATCAGCTTGTCCGTGGGCCGGTAGCCGTGCGAGCCGGCCACCTCCACCCGAATCAGCACCGGCTTGTTGCACCCCTGCGCCGCCTGCAGCGCCGCCGCGTACTTGAACGAGTGGCTCGGCACCACGCGGTCGTCGTGATCCGCGGTGGTCACGAGCGTCGCCGGGTAGCAGGTGCCGGCCTTCAGGTTCTGCACCGGCGAGTACTTGATGAGGAACGGGAACTGCCCGGCGTTGGAGGCCGAGCCGTACTCGCCCACCCAGAGGCGCCCGCCCGTGAAGCGGTCGTAGCGCAACATGTCCATCACGCCCACCGCGGGCAGCGCCACCGCATAGAGCTCGGGTCGCTGGTTCATCACCGCTCCCACCAGCAGGCCGCCGTTCGAGCCGCCCATCATGCCCAGCTTCGCCGGCGAGGTGATCTTCTCCTGCACCAGGTGCTCGGCCACGGCGATGAAGTCGTCGAACACGTTCTGCTTCCTGTCCAGCATCGCCGCCTTGTGCCACGCCTCGCCGTACTCCGCGCCGCCGCGCATGCTGGCGGTGACCCACACACCGCCGAGCTCGAGCCATGCGGGCACATCCGCGCGGTAGGTGGGCAGCGTCGTCACCGAGAAGCCGCCGTAGCCGTAGATCATCGTCGGGTTGTTGCCGTCGCGCGGGAGGTTCTTCTTCGCGGTGAGGAAGTAGGGGACGCGCGTGCCGTCCTTAGACGTGGCGAAGCCACCGATGGTCTCGTACTGGCTGGCGTCCACCGGCGGGGGCGCCGCCTCGAACGCCACGCTGAGCTTCGTCTCGGGGTCGTAGCGATACACCGTTGTGGGCGTGAGCGGCGAGCTGAACATGTACCAGACGTCCGGTGCGTCCTCCCGCCCCGCGAGCCCCGCCACGGTGCCCGTCCCCGGCAGCGCAATCTCGCCCTGGTCGCTGCCGTCCAGGCCGAAGAGCCCGAGGCGGCTCTGCACGTCCACCAGGTACTGCGCAACCACACGGCCGCCGATCACGGCAACGCCCTCGAGCGCCTCCTTCTGTTCCGGGACAATGGTCTTCCAGCCGGCCGGCGCGGGCGAGCGCAGATCCACGGCGATCACCTTGCGGTTCGGCGCGTCCTTGTCGGACCGCAGGTAGACGATGGAGCCCTTGTTGCCGATGGGGGCATACTCCGCATCGTCGGTCTCGATGACGGGTTTCACCTGCGCCTTCACGTTGGGCGCCACCGGGTTGCCGAGATCCGCGTAATACAGGCGATTCTGGTTTCCCGAACCCTCGGCCATCATCACGAGCAGGTAGCGGCCGTCCTCGGTGACCGTGCCGCCGATGAGCCAGCCCGACATGTCCTTGCGCTCGTAGACGAGCACGTCCTCGGACTGCGGCGTGCCCACGCGGTGGTAGTAGAGCGTCTGGCCGGAGAGTGCGGCTTCGAGCACCTTGTCCTTCGGCGGCTCGGGATAGCGCGAGTAGAAGAAGCCCTTCGAGTCCTTCGTCCACGAGAGATCCGAGAAGCGCATCCAGTGCACTTCGTCGGGAAGGTCCTTGCCCGTGGCGATGTCGCGCACCTTGAGGGTGCGCCAGTCGGCGCCGCCTTCGGCCAGGCCATAGGCCATCAGCGTCGCGTCCGGTGAGGGCTGGTACTGCGCGAGGGACACGGAGCCGTCTGCCGAGATGGTGTTCGGGTCGATCACCAGTGTCGGTGGGGCCGCCCAGCCCGCGCGCATGAAGATGGGCGATTGCCGCTGCAGGCCCGTGTTCTTCGAGTAGAACAGCTGGCCGCCCTCGATGTCGGGCAGGCCGACGCGCGGGTAGTTCCAGAGGGCGGTGAGCCGGTCGGTGAGGTGCTTGCGGAGGGGCAGGGCGTCCAGGTAGGGGTCGGTCACCGCATTCTGTGCGGCGACCCAGTCGGCCACCTGCTTCGAGTCGAGATCCTCCATCCAGCGATAGGGATCGGGGACCTTCGTGCCGTGGTAGTCCTCCACGACGTCACCCCTGGCGGTGGCTGGGTAGGTGAGGGTGGGCTTCACGGGTTCAGCGGGCGAACAGGACACGGCGGCAACCGCCAGGGCGAGCACAAGGGGACGAGTCATGGAGCACCTTCATCGTTGTCGAGACCAGCGTTCGGGGCCTGCGCGCGGCGGTCACGGCCGCGTGCGCGCGACGTCCTGGACGATGTCGTAGTAGAAGCGCGCGTAGCGCTGGAACTCGGTTTCGAGGATCCGTTCCTGGTCGCTGTGCGCGCCGAAGCCCTTGGTCTGGTCCTCGACGTCCAGCGCCGGGCCGATGCCGTAGCACTGCACGCCTTTCGCCCGCAGGTAGGCCATGTCCGTGGCGCCGGTCAGCAGCGTCGGCAACGTGATGGCTTCGTAGTGCTTCGTGACGTTCGCTTCGATGGCGCGAAAGACCTCCGACTCGAGGCGCGCGGGCGGTGCAGTCGGACGCACGTCGCGCGCGGCCCACGCCACCTCCACCGCCGGATCGTTGATGACCTTCTTGACCATCTCGAGAAACGCGTCCGGATCCTGGTCGGGAAGCGTGCGCACGTCGAGCGTAGCCTTCACCTCGGAAGGGATGACGTTCACGCGGTAGCCAGCCTGCACCATGGTCGGCGAGATGGAACTGCGGATCATCGAGGCGTGGATCGGCTCCTGCTTGCGGAACCAGGCGTCGGCCGGGCCCGACACCTTTGGATCGGGACTGAGCACCGCGCGGTAGCGCTCGGCCTCCTCGGGCGTGGAGATCGTGGCCAGGCGCTTGAAGTATGCCGCAGTGGTCTCGTTCAGCGAGACGGGCGGCACCCACGTCGCGGCGGCGGCGACCGCCTGCGTGAGGTGCGTGAGCGCGTTGTTCTCGAGAGGGACGGAGCCGTGGCCGGCCGGGCCGCGGGCGGTCAGCTCGATGGCGCGCGGGATCTTCTCGGTGGTTTCAACCGACGCGTACTTGACGCGCCCGCCCACGCGGGTGACGCCGCCACCTTCGGCCAGGCAGTACTCGGCATCGATGGCGGGGAAGTGGTCGTTGGCCATGTGCAGGATGCCGACGCGTGTGGTGCCTTCTTCGCCCGCCTCGGCCAGGAAGATGACATCGCGATCCAGCCGCACGTTCTCGCGCTTCAGGCGCAGCATGGTCATCAGGCCGACGGCCACGTCCTGCTTGTTGTCCACCGCGCCGCGTCCGTACACGTAGCCGCCGTCGCGCGTGGCGCTGAAGGGCGGAAACGTCCACTTCTTCGGGTCCACGTTCACCGTGTCGGTGTGCGCCATCAGCAGCAGGGGACGCTTACTGCCGCTGCCCTTCAGCCGCGCGACGAGGTTCGGCCGGTTCGCCTCGAGCTGGAAGATCTGGACCGGGATGCCCTCCTGTTCGAGCACCTGTTTCAGGTAGTCCACCACGCCCGTCTCGTTGCCGGGCGGGTCGGTGGAGTCGACGCGGAGGACGGCCTGGTAGTGCCGCATCACCTCGTCTTCGAGGGACGAAGCCGGGGCCTGCGCCCCCAGGGATGCGGCGGAGGCCGCGACGAACGCGGCTGTACCTAGAATCTGCATCAAATTCCGCGGCCTGGGGTCAGACCCCATCGCGGTACGCAGAACGTGCCGCACATTCGAGGCGATCGTGCCAGACCCCATACAACTACCGCGTGCGGGCGACTTCCACCACCGCGTCGTAGGCGAACCGCACGAAGCGGTGCAGCTCGCTCTCGATGATGCGCTCCTGGTCGCTGTGCGCGCCGAACCCCTTGGGGCCGTCCTCGATGTCGAGCGCCGGGCCGATGCCGTAGCACTGCATGCCCTTCTGCCGCAGGTACGCCATGTCGGTCGCGCCCGTGCTCATCGTGGGCAGCGTGATGGCGCTGTAGTGCTTGGTCAGCATCGACTCGAGCACCTTGAAGGCATCCGAGTCGAGCTTCGCCACGGGCGTGGGCGGGCGATCGGCCGTCGCCGGGTTCGCGTACGCCACGTCGATACCCGGGTCGTTGACCACTTTTCGTACCAGCTCGAGGAACGCTCTCGGGTCCTCGTCCGGCGTCTGTCGCACGTCGATGTTGGCCGTTGCCTCGGACGGGATGACGTTCGATCGATAACCACCCTGGATGATGGTGGGCGAAAGCGACGTCCGCAGCATGGACCAGTGGCGCGGTTCGTTCTTCCGCAGGTACTGCTGGGCCGGCCCCGAGATGGCCGGGTCGGGGCTGAGCGCGTTGCGATAGCGCTCGGCCTCCTCTGGCGTCGAGACCGTGGCGAGCCGCTTGAAGTAGGTCGCCGTCGTTTCGTTCAGACGGGTCGGCGGCGTCCACGTGGCGATGGCGCCCACCGCGTCGCCCAGGTGCGCGACGGCGTTGTCCTCGAGAGGAACCGATCCATGGCCGGCCGTGCCCTTGGCCGTGATCCTGATCGCGCGAGGGATCTTCTCCATGGTCTGCACCGAGGCGTACTTCACCTTGCCTCCGACCCGCGTGACGTTGCCGCCCTCTGCGTAGCAGAACTCGGCGTCGATGGCGTCGTAGTGCTGGTTCACCATGAACTGGATACCGATGCGCGTGGCGCCTTCCTCGCCGGCTTCAGCCAGGAAGATCACGTCGCGATCCAGCGGCACGTTCTGCCGCTTCAGCAGCAGCATCGTCATCAGCATGCCGACGACGTTGTCCTTGTCGTCCACGGTGCCGCGCCCGTAGACGTAGCCGCCGTTCCTCTCGGCGCTGAAGGGCGGATAGGTCCACTTCTTCGCGTCCACGTTCACCGTGTCGGTGTGGCCGAGGATGAGCAACGGGCGCTTCTGACCGTTGCCCTTGAGGCGTGCCACGATGTTCGGCCGGTTCGCTTCGAGGGCGAACACCTGCACCGGGATGCCCTCCTTCTCGAGCACTTGCTTCAGGTAGTCGGCCACCGGCTTCTCGCCCCCGGGCGGCGTGCCGGGCGGGTCGGTGGTGTCCATACGGACGATGGCCTGGAAGTGCCGCAGGGTTTCCTCCTCGACGGCCGTCCAGTTGGGCGGTTGCGGCGCCTGTGCCGCGGAAAGGGACGTGGCGAGCACGAGGACGAGCAGGGCGGTCTTGCGCATGCGCGGGATGTTATCAAAAGGCCACGTCGAGGGGCGGGGGCGTGTACCCGCCGCACGCCTCTTCGATGATCGCCGCCACCTCGAGCGCCATCCGCTCCTCGAAGGGCCGCGCGACGACCTGCACGCCTATGGGCAGCCCTTCCGGCGACTGCCCTGCGGGCACGACGACCGCGGGGTTGCCGAGGACGTTGAACCACTGCGTGTAAGTCATGGCCTCGAGATAGCCGACCTCGCGACCCTCGATGTCCCAACGCCGCTCGCCGTGCACGAACGCGGGGACGGCGGCCACCGGGCAGAGCAACACCGACCGCGCTCCCATCTGCGCCAGCAGGTCCGCGCGGACCTCGTCGCGTTCGATCCAGGCGTGGGCGAGCCGGGCCGCCGTGAGCGGCGGCCGCGCGGGATGCCGCCGCTCGTACTCCTCGAGAATGGGGAGCGCGCGCTCCGCGCCGTGCAGGGTCTCGCCGAGCAGGAGTCCACCGGTTTCGGCGAAGAACACATCCCACAGCGCGCCCGCCCGCGCGAGCGCCGGCGGACGGTAGGGCTCGACCTCCAGGCCGCGCGCGGCGAGGGCCGCCGCCGCGCGGCGTACGGCGGACCGCGTCGCAGGCGTGACGGGATGGAGGCCGTCGTCCTCGAAGTACGACACGCGGACGCCGTCGAGATCGACGGGCCGCGTTGCCTCGAGTGGAACAGCGACGGGATCCGCGTCGTGCCACCCTGCAATCGCCTCGAACAGCAACCGCAGGTCCGCGACCGTGCGCGCCATGGGGCCGACGACGCCGATCACCGAGAACGGTCCGAGGCAAGCCGGCCGATGGCCAGCGGCGGGGATGCGGCCGGGCGTCGGCTTGAGGCCACAGATCCCGGCGAAGTGCGCCGGCACGCGGATCGACCCACCACCGTCGCTGCCGATGCCCGCCGTCGAGCATCCGGCGGCGATGGCGGCCGACTCGCCCCCGCTCGACCCGCCAGGCGTGCGGGCCGGGTCCCACGGGCTCACCGTGCGCCCATGGAGCGGGTTGACCGTCTCGTAGCCCATGAGCATCTCGGCGACGTTCGTCGTGCCGAGTACGATGGCACCTGCTGTGCGGAGGCGGTGTACCACGACCGCGTCGTGGGCGGCCACGACACCGGCGTGCGCGGGGCTGCCGGTCTCGCAGCGCAGGCCCGCGACGTCGATCGCGCTCTTGACGGTGACAGGCAGCCCGCCGAGCGGGCCGCGTGGCGTGCCGTGGGCGGCGGCGGCATCCTGCGCCTTCGCCTCGGCGAGGGCGGCCTCCGCCCGCAGGTCGACGAAGGCGTGCAGCTGCGGATCGAGGCGCGCGATCTGATCCAGGTGTGCCTCGACCAGTTCGCGGCCCGAGACTCTGCCCTCGGCTACGAGGCGGCTCAGGCGCGTGGCCGGTTCGTACACGAGAGAACGCATGGGGCTGCGAAGTCCGGGCCCGCACCGGCATCCCCGGCGAGGGTCCACCGACGTCAGGCCGGCGCATGCTACCACACGCGGCGCCGGCAGGGCCTTGCGCAGGCCGCGGATGTTCACTCAGAGTGTAGGTGTCATGTTGCGCGCACCTGCCG
Source organism: Vicinamibacterales bacterium (assembly GCA_036795065.1). Classification (GTDB taxonomy): domain Bacteria; phylum Acidobacteriota; class Vicinamibacteria; order Vicinamibacterales; family UBA2999; genus VFZN01. The sequence goes on along the minus strand of DAIRFN010000005.1, from coordinate 29,976 downwards.
TCATCGCCCTGCTCGTGGCTGCTGTCGTCGTGGCCCCGGCCGCCCGCCAGCCCGCACCCTTCCCAATCGAGGACGCCACCATTGCCGCCGTGCATGCCGCCATGCGCGAGGGACGGCTCACGTGCCGCGCGCTGGTGGAGCACTACCTCCGGCGCATCGAGACCTTCGACAAGAACGGACCGGCCATCAACGCCATCATCCTCACCAATCCGCGCGTCCTGGCGCAGGCCGACGCGCTGGACGCGGGGTTCAGGCAGAGCGGCTCCCTCAGCGCGCTGCACTGCGTGCCGATGATCGTGAAGGACAACTTCGAGACCTTCGGCCTGCAGAGCGCCAACGGCTCGCTGGCACTCGAGGGCTTTGTGTCGACGAAGGACGCCTTCCAGGTGAAGCGCGTGAAGGAGGCCGGCGCGCTGGTGCTGGCCAAGTCGAACATGGCGGAGTGGGCGTTCACGCCGTACGAGACGGTGAGCTCGATCCTGCCGGGCTACACGAAGAACCCCTACGCGCTGGATCGCGTGACGGCCGGATCGAGCGGCGGCACCGCCGCATCGGTCGCGGCGAACTTCGGGCTCATCGGCCTGGGCAGCGACACGGGCAACTCCATCCGCGGGCCGTCGTCGCACCAGGCGCTCGTGGGCATCCGCTCCACGATGGGGCTGACCAGCCGGGCCGGGGTGATGCCGCTCAGCCTGCTGGCCGACATCGCCGGGCCGATGGGCCGCACGGTCGAAGACGTGGCCGCGGTGTTCCAGGTGATCGTGGGCGAGGACCCGGACGATCCGGCCACGGCCGCATCGCGCGGCCGCCCGCGCGAGAACTACCTGCAGGCGCTGCGGCGGGACGGGCTGAAGGGCGCGCGCATCGGGGTGCTGCGGCAGGCCTACGAGCGGAGCACCGCCGGGCCGCAGCCGACTGGCGTTACGGCGCCAAAGGACACCACGGATCCGGAGATCGCCGCGGTGTTCGCGCGGGCCGTCGCGGACCTCGAGCGCGCGGGTGCCACCATCGTCGATCCGGCCACCGTGGAGGGCCTCGACGCGATCCGGCGCCCGCAGGGCCAGGGCCCGTGCATGGGATTCAAGTACGACATCAACCGCTACCTCGCGTCGCACGGTAACCGCGCACCCGTGAAGAGCCTCGCGGAGATCATCAAGTCGGGACGATTCCATCCCACCGTGCAGCGTCGTCTCGAGCAGGCCGAGCAGGGACCGGAAAACGGCCCGGACACCCCCGCGTGCCAGGGCGAGATGGCCTACCGGCAGCAGGTGCGCGACGCGGTTCTGAAGACGATGGACGCGCTGAAGGTGGACGCGTTCGTCTATCCGACGTGGAGCAACCCGCCGCGACTGATCGGCGATCTCAACACGCCGCACGGCGACAACAGCCAGTTCTTCTCACCGACGACGGGGTTTCCCGCAATCCAGGTGCCGATGGGTTACACGCGCGGCGGTGTGCTGCCGGCGGGGATGACGATCTACGGGCGGCCGTGGTCGGAAGCGACGCTCATCAAGCTCGCGTACGCTTACGAGCAGACGACGCACCACCGGCGGCCGCCGGCGAGCGCGCCGCCGCTGCGATAGGGGCGCAGCTGACGGTCGCAGACCTGACGCTCGAGGCGCGGCGGGGCTATGAGGGGAGCCCGACCTCCCGAATCAGGGCCGCGAAGCGCGGATCCTTCGACAGCGTCGCGAACAGCGGGTCCGAACGGACCCAGATGAAGAAGGGATCGCGGTCCTCGGCGGATCGTCGCAGCCAGGCGAGCGCCGCATCTGGACGGCCAAGCGCGGCGTGGACCCAGGCCACGGCATAGGCGCGGCCGGACCGCGGCGACCAGTTCTCCATTTCGTCGAGTATCGACTCCGCGGTGGCGCGACGGCCCGCGCGCGCGTGTGCAAGCGCCACTCCACCCCGCAGGAGTGCGGACTGCGGCGCGGTCGTGAGGCCCTTCTCGAACGTGGCGATGGCCTCGTCGAAGCGTCCCTCCAGCACCTGCGCCACGCCGAGGTGGTGATGGGCCAGGAAGAAGTACGGATTCAGCTCGAGCGCGCGCCGCGCCTCCGCCGAGGCACGCGCGGTATCGCCCTCCCAGAGCCAGGCCTGGGCCAGCTCCGCACGGCGAGGGGCCGACAGCGGTTCGACCTCGTTCCCGCGTTGAATCGCCTCGATGCCCTCCTGCGTCCGGCCACGCGCGCCGAGCAGGAATCCGTGCATGTTCCAGACCGGTATGAGCAACTCCGACCCATCGGGCATGGAGGGATCGAGCTCCCGCTCGGCCTCCACCCAGTTCCAGTCGTGGAAGAGATGGATCACGCCCTGTTGCACCCGGAGTTCGGGGTTATCGGGGTCAAGGGCCCGGACGCGCTCCAGCGCCCGCAGGGCTTCCGGGTAGGCCGCCCTGGGCCCGACGTGGATCGAGCCCAGCAGGACGTAGGTGCGAGCCACCCCGGCGAGCGCGGCCGCATACCGCGGGTCGCGTTGAGCCGCGCGTTGAAACAGGTCGCGGGCAGCCATCAGGCCTTCTGCGGAGAATCGGTTCAGTTCGTGCATTCCCTGGCGGTACAACAGGTACGCCTCCGGATCGTTGGTGTCCCGCCGCACCAGTCGCGTCGCCTCCTCGTCGGTCAGCTGCAAGCGGAGCGTGGAGGCCACGTCGCTGGCAAAGCGATCTTGCACGGCCAGGATATCGGCGAGCCGGCTCGTGTAGCGATTCCCCCAGATCTGGGCATCCTCTCGCGCGTCCACGAGTGAGACGCTGATGGCCAGATCCTCGCCCTGCTGTCTCACCGATCCGATCACGAGCGCGTCCACGTTGAGGGCGGCCGCCACGGTGGCCGTGTCGATGGGCCTGGTGCGAAACCGGACGACGGACGCGAAGGGCCGCACGCGCAGCTTGCCCGGCTGCGCCGCCGTCAGGCTGTTGATGACGTGATCCGCCAGCCCGTCGCTGAGGTATTCCATCGCGGGATCGCCGCCGATGTTCTCGAACGGCAGGACCGCCAGTGACGTGATGGGCGCCCCGGCGTCGCTCGCCGGTCGAAGCCAGTAGGCGGCCGCGGCCAGGACGATCAGCGCCACCGCGGCCACCCACCAGAGTCGGCGAGATGGGCGGCTGGGGGCGCTCGCCGGCGGTGCGTCAGTGGTGATGGTCGAGCGGATAGCGAAGGGGAGATCGGCCGTCCCCTGGAATCGATCCCCGGGCGCCTTGGCGAGGCACTTCTCGACCAGTGCCACGAGGGAGCGGGGCGCACTGGCGTCCGCGAGCCCGACGGGCTCGCCGTGCAGGATGGCGGAGAACGTCTCGGCGGCGGTCGCGCGGACGAACGCCGGCCGTCCCGAGAGCATTTCGGAGAGCAGGCAGCCCAGCGCGAACACGTCCGCGCGGGCATCCACCGCCTCGCCCCGCACCTGTTCCGGCGACATGTAGCCGACCGTCCCGAGCGCAATGCCAGGCGCGGTCGCATCGGCGATGGTCGTCAGATCGCTGGAGGCTCCTGGCAGGCTCACGCGGGCGAGCCCGAAGTCCAACAGCTTTACGCGTCCGTCCGACGTGAGGAACACGTTGTCGGGCTTCAGGTCGCGGTGCACGATGCCGCGCTGGTGCGCCGCGGCCAACCCCTCGGCAATGGCGGCGCCAATCTCCACGGCGCGGCGTACCGGGAGGGGCTCGCGCCGCAGCCGTGCCCCGAGGGTCTCGCCCTCGAGCAGCTCCATCACCGCATAGACATGGTGGCCGTCGGCGCCGACGTCGTAGATGGCCACCACGTTGGGGTGCGAGAGGGCGGCCACGGCACGGGCTTCGCGATCGAACCGAGCGCGGCGGTCCTCGTCGAGCCGGACGTCGGCCGGCAGGACCTTGATGGCCACCTCCCGGTTGAGACGCGGATCGCGGGCGCGATACACCTCGCCCATGCCGCCGGCGCCGAGCGGGGCGAGGACCTCGTAGGGGCCGAGTCGGGTCGCGGGTGGCAGCATGCGGTGGTGCCCGGGCGGGCAGGGCAATTCTACGGCCAACCCGCATCGTAGGTGCCACGACCCGGTGGTGGCCATCCAAGAGCCGCGATCCCCGTCGTACAATCGCAGCGTGCAAACCATCCGTGGCGCATGCGGTCACGACTGTCCCGACACGTGCGGCTGGGTGGTCGAGGTCCGGGACGGCATTGCCACGAGAATGTCGGGGGACCCCGTGCATCCCTTCACCCGCGGGACGCTCTGCGCCAAGGTCATCCACTACCTCGAGCGCGTCTATCATCCCGACCGCGTCCTGTATCCCCTGAAGCGCATCGGCCCGAAGGGCGAGGCGCGCTTCACGCGTGTGAGCTGGGACGACGCGCTGGCCGACATCGCGGCGCGGTGGCAGGGCATCATGGCCGAGTCCGGGGCCGAGGCCATCCTGCCGTACAGCTCGGCAGGGGTGCAGGGCCTCATCCAGGAGGCCTCGCTCGACCGGCGCCTGTTCGGCTCGATGGGCTGCAGCGGCCTCGAGCGCGCCATCTGCGGGGCCGTGGCGTCGGCAGGGCTCACGGCGACGATTGGCACGGGGACGGGCATCGATCCCGAGCAGATCGTCCACAGCCGGTACGTGGTGCTGTGGGGCACGAACACGATTGTCACCAACCTGCACTACTGGCCGCTCGTGCGCGAGGCGCAGCGCCGTGGTGCCCGCCTGGTCGTCGTGGACCCGATTCGCACGCGGACGGCCGAGGCGGCGGACTGGCACCTGCAGATTCGGCCGGGCACCGACGCGCTGCTGGCGCTCGCCATGATGCACGTGATCGTGCGCGACCGGCTCGTGGACCGCGAGTACGTCGCGGCGCACGCCGTTGGATACGATGCGCTCGTCGAGCGGGTGAGCGACTACGCGCCGGCTGCGGTGGCCGAAGCCATCGGGCTGTCCGCACACGACATCGAGCGCTTCGCGCGAGAGTACGCCACCACGCAGCCGTCGCTGCTGCGCCCGCTCATCGGAATCGAGCACCATCGCAATGGCGCGATGCAGTTCCGCGCGCTGGCGTGCCTGCCCGTCCTGACCGGCGCCTGGCGGCACCGGGGCGGCGGGCTCGCCCGGTCCACCCACTACCTGCACTTCGCGGCCCTCGCCATGGACCGCGTCCTGATGCCCGAGGTGTGGCGTCGGGGCGTGCGCGTCCTGAACATGCGCGATCTCGGCAAGGACCTCTGTCATCGCGCCCTCGACCCGCCTGTGCGCGCGCTGATGGTGTACGGCGCGAACCCCATGGTGTCGATTCCCAACCAGTCGCGGATTCGCGAGGGGCTGCTGCGCGAGGATCTGTTCACCGTCGTGCACGACCTGTTCGTCACCGAGACGGCGTGCTTCGCCGACTACGTCCTGCCCGCCACCAGCCAGATCGAGCACCTGGATCTGTCACCGGCGTGGGGCCACCTGTACCTCGCGCTCAACCGGCCCGCCATCGCGCCGCGCGGCGAGTCGCTGTGTAACACGGAGGTCTTCCGCCGCTTGGCGCACGCGCTTGGGCGCACCGAGCCGTGGCTGTTCGAGAGCGACGAGACGATGCTGCGGGCGGCCCTGTCGAGCGGCCATCCCTGGCTCGAGGGCATCACGTACGAGCGGTTGTGGGCCGAGGGCCACGTGCGGCTGAACGTGCCCGACGACTGGCGTCCCTTCGCCGATGGCGGTTTCGCCACCACGTCGGGCAAGGCCGAGCTCTACTCCGATCCGCTCCGGGCGCTCGGCCAGGATCCGCTGCCCGCACCGGGCGAGATCGTGCGCGAAGACGGGCTGCAGCTCATCACGGGCAAGGCGCTCCACTTCCTCAACTCGGGCTACAGCCACATCGAGCGGCACCGGCGGCGCGCCGGGGATCTCTTCATCGAGCTCCACCCGGAGGACGCGCGCCAGCGTGGCCTCGCGGCGGGCGATCCGGTGCGCGTGTGGAACCCGCGCGGCGCCCTGCGCGCGGTGTGCGCCGTCTCCGACCGGGTGCGTCCCGGCGTGGCGTGGATGCCCTTCGGCGGGTTGACCGACGCATCGGGCGCCCGCCAATCCGTCAACCTACTCACCGCCGAGGCGCCCACCGACTGGGGCGGTGGGAGCGGCCTTTACGACACGTTTGTCGAGGTGGCTCCGGCCGGAGTGTCCCTGGCCGGCGTGATGATGCCCACGCGCGGCGACGTCACTCAGACAACTCCAGCGTCATCTCCGTCATCGTCTGGCGGAACCCCGTCTTCCTGAACAGCGCCAGCGCCGGCGTGTTGCCCGCCGCGGTCCATAGCATGACGCGCGGCAGGCCGCGCTCGCGGAACCACGCAATCGCGGCGCGCATCAGCGACTTGCCCGCGCCCTGCCCGCGCACGCCGGGATCGATCATGAGGTCGTGGATGAAGGCTGCCCGGTCGCGCAGCTCCTTCCACGACAGCGGCTCGATCCCGGCGTAGCAGTAGCCCACCACGGCGCCGTCGCGCTCGGCGACGAGGACGACGATGTCGGGATCCCCGAGCTGTGACACGAGGAAGTCCGCATAGCCCTCCTCCGCGTGCGCGCCGGGCGCGAGAAATCGGAGGCGGTCGAACTCGTAATGCATCGTCATCAGGAGCGCGCCCAGCCGGCCCAGGGCCGCCCGGTCCTCCCGCGTGGCGCGGCGAATCACCATGACGGGGCCCACGCTACAACGCGCGTGCCAGGAACGCCGTCAGCTTCGCGGCGAAGGCCGCCGGGTCAGGCGGCGCGGCGCCCTCGGCCAGCAGCGCCGTTCCCAGCAGCAGGTGCGCGGCGTCCGCCAGCGACGCATCGTCCGGCGAGGCGGCGTGGAGCGCGCGCAGCTTCGCCACCAGCTCGTGGCCGTCGTTCACCTCGAGGATCCGCTTCGTCGCCCCCTCGTCGTCCTTGCCCGAAGCCTGGCGGAGGAGCCGCTCGAGGCCAGGGCTGAGGTCGTGCTCGCCGGCCACCAGGCACGCCGGTGACGTGGTGAGGCGCGACGACACGCGCGCCTCGCGGATCGTGTCCGCGAGCGTCCGTTCCAGGAACGCGAGGAACGGGCGCAATTCGCTCTCGCGCGCCTTGCGCGCGTCCTCGGCCGCCTTGCGCTCGGCCTCGGAGCCGGGCTCCACGCCCGCGCGCGCGACGGACACGAGCGGCTTGCCCTCGAACTCGTGTACCGACTGGGCCACGAACTCGTCGATGGGGTCAACGAAGTAGAGCACCTCTGCGCCGCGGGCCCGGAACGCCTCCAGATGCGGCGAGCGTTCAGCCACGGCGCGCGACTCGCCGGTGACGTAGTAGACGCTTGCCTGGCCCTCCGGCATCCGCGCCACGTACTCGGCGAGCGACGTGGGCTCGGCCGCCTCGCGGGTCGAATGGAACAGCAGGAGCTTCAGGAGCCGGTCGCGGTGCTCGGTCTCCTGGGCGAGGCCCTCCTTGAGGACGGTGCCGAATTCGCCCCAGAACTTCAGGTAGGTCTCGCGCCGGTCGGCCAGCATCGATAGCAGGTGGTCCAGCACCTTGCGGGTCAGCCAGGTGCGCATCTGCGCGATGTGGCGGTCCTGCTGGATCATCTCGCGCGACAGGTTGAGCGGCAGGTCCGCGGAATCCACCACGCCCTTGACGAAACGCAGGAACGGCGGCAGCAGGGCCCGGCAGCGGTCCATGATCAGCACGCGCCGCACGTGAAGCTGCAGGCCGTAGTCCTGGTCGCGGTAGTAGAGGTCGAAGGGAGCCGCCGCGGGGAGGAAGAGCAGCGCCTGGTACTCGAGCCGCCCCTCCGCCTTGAGCGAGAGGCGGTCGAGCGGATCGTGCCAGTCGTGCGAGAGATGACGGTAGAACTCGGCGTAGCTCTCGTCGCTCACCTCCGACGAGGCCTGCGTCCAGATTGGCTTCATCGAGTTGAGCGTCGTCCACTGCGGAACGCCGTCCTTCACCTCCTTCAGCTTGATGGGGTGGGCGACGAAGTCGGAGTGCTTCTTGACGAGCGCCTTGAGCACCTGGCCGCTCGCGTAGTCCGCGAGGCCGTTCTCGGGGTCCACCGGCTTCAGGTGCAGGACGATGTCGGTGCCGCGGCGGAACCGGCTGGCTTCGCTCACCGTGTAGGTGCCGTCGCCGGTCGACTCCCAGCGCGTGGCCGTGTCGGTGCCGGCCTTTCGGGTCACGATCTCGACGCGGTCCGCAACCATGAACGCCGAGTAGAAGCCGACGCCGAACTGCCCGATGAGCGTCGCCGCGGCCTCGCCCGTGGAGGAGGTCTTGAGCTGCTCGACGAGCTCGCGGGTGCCCGACTTGGCAATGGTCCCGATGAGCCCGACGAGCTCGTCGCGAGTCATACCGATGCCGCTGTCGCTGACGGTCAGCGTGCGGGCCTTGCTGTCGGGCGCCAGCTCGATCTCGAGCAGCGGGTCCTCGTCCAGCAGGGCGTGACGCTCGAGCGCTTCGAGCTTCAGTTTGTCGAGCGCGTCGGACGCGTTCGAGATCAACTCGCGGAGGAAGATCTCCTTGTGCGAGTAGAGCGAGTGGATGACGATGTCGAGGAGCTGGCGGGTCTCGGCCTGGAATGACAGGGTTTCAGTGGCGGTGCCCATGCCTCCATTTTACGGAATGACCACCGCCAGCCGCTCCTTTCACGTTGCCCGGGCGTAATATGGAGCGCCATGCGGCATGTTCTGATGCGTCGCCTTCCCCTGTCCCTGCTCGCGGCCGCAATCGCGGCCACCGGTCTGGTGGCGCAGGCGCCCGCCACGCAGCCGGACTGGACGTCGGTCGAAGCCGAGGCGCTCGGCCACTACCAGGCCTTGATCCGCCACGACACCGTCGCCAGCGAGCGCCCCGCGGCCGAGTACGTCAGGCAGGTGCTCGACAAGGAGGGGATCCCCGCCCGGATCCTCTTCACCGACCCCGAGCGGCCCAATGTGGTGGCACGACTGGCGGGGAACGGCCGCAAGCGCCCCCTGCTGCTGATGGGGCATACCGACACGGTGCCGGTAGACGAATCGAAGTGGCGCTTTCCACCGTTCAGCGCCACGCGTGACGGCGGGTTCATCTACGGCCGCGGCGCCATCGACGACAAGGACAACCTCACCGCGGCGCTGATGACGCTGGTGCTGCTGAAGCGGCTGAACGTGCCGCTGGATCGCGACGTCGTCCTGCTGGCCGAGTCGGGCGAGGAGAGCGCCTCAAACCTGGGCATCGGTTTCATGATCCGCGAGCACTACCCGGAGATCGACGCGGAGTACTGCATTGCCGAAGGCGGCGACACCATCCGCGAGGGCGGCTTGGTGAAGTACGCCTCGGTGCAGGTGACTGAGAAGGTGGTGCGGGGGGTGGAGCTCGTGGCCACGGGCATCTCGGGCCACGGGTCGGTGCCGCTCAAGTCCAATGCCGTGGCGCGTCTCGGCAACGCCGTCGGGCGCTTCAGTACCTGGCAACCGGCAGTGCGGATCGACGAGACCACCGGCACCTTCTTCCGTCGGCTGGCCATGATCGCCCCGCCCGAGCGGGCGCGGCACTACCGCGACGTTCTCTCGCCGGATCCGAAGGTCGCGGCCGCCGCGGCCGATTGGCTGTTCGAGCACGAGCCGCGGTATTCGTCGATGGCGCGCTCGTCGGTGTCGCCCACGATCTTCGATGGCGGCTACCGATCGAACGTCATTCCCTCCGAGGCGCGCGCCCGGCTCGACGTGCGGATGGTGCCCGGCGAGGATCCGGACGCGCTGCTCGATCAGATCCGCACCGCCATCGACGACCCCGGCGTCCAGGTGCGGTTCACCGGCGGCGGCGCCGGGCGTCCAGCCATCCCGGCCACGCGCATGGACTCGGAGCTGTTCAGGACCGTCGAGGCCGCGGTGACCGCGGTCTACGGCGTGCCGACGCTCCCCGCGATCAGCACCTACGCCACCGACATGTGGCAGCTGCGCGCACGTGGCGTGCAGTGCATCGGCATCGGGTCGGGCGTGGACGTCGAGGACCAGGTGAAGGGCTTCGGCATGCACAGCGATCAGGAGCGCCTGCTCGAGAGCGAGTTCCAGCGCTTCGTCCGGTTGAACTGGGCCCTCGTGACGGGCCTGGCAGCGACGCGCTAGCCGGCAGCCCGCCAGGGGGCGAAGTCCTGCCAGATCTGGTCGATCACCTTGGGATCAATCGTGACGGTGTCCGCCCTCTCCGGTGCCTTCTCCGAATAGAGCGACAGCGTGACGCCGCCGCACTGGGGACCGAAGGCATCCGGGCCGAAGACGTACAGCCCCTCGCGAATCACGTCCTTGTCCGAGACGGGGTGCTCGAGCACGAACGGATGAATGGGGGTGACCTCCTCGCCGCCGCAGAACACGCGCATGCGGAGGAAGTCGGTCTTGAAGTCCTTGAAGGCCGGCAGCGCCGCGCCCTGCGTGCGTGCGGCCTCGCGCGCGAGCCGCTTCCAGAACCCCTCGACCATCTTCGGCGTGACGCGCACGACCAGGACCGGAGGACGATCGGCGAAGTAGTCGGCCCATGCGCCGAAGTCCATGAGCCGACCGATCCGCGCTTCGGCCTCCGGCGACCGCCCCCCGCCGCCACCCGTCCAACCGGATTTCTGCTGCGCGCGAGAGACCGTCGCCGGTGTGATGAATGCCACGTCGAAGTCCGATGAGGACACGACGGGAGCGGACGTCGTGCCCGTGCGGCTTCGCGTGGATGCGTCGATGGCATCCGCCGGGTAGGGCCGCAAGGGCTCGACGGGAAGTCGGGTCGGCTCCGGTGGCGCCGTGCCCGACACCGTCGACTGTGCCGCCGACACCGCCTCGCAGATGATGCCGACGCGAACGACGGTGACATCGCTCCGCCGGCGGGCCTCGGCATCGGCCGGCACGGACGTGAGTCCCACGACGACACCAGTCTCGTCGAACACCGGGCCGCCCGCACCGCCGAAGGGGAGCCGCATGTCGGTCTCGATCGCACGTGGCTGAAAGCCGGTCACTTCGCCCTGTATCAGGTCCGTTCCCGCGCGAAGCGGGGCCGCGATCGTCACGATCGCCTGGCCTTCGTCCAGTGACGGCGGCGCCGCTGGCGGACAGGGCAGGGGGAGTGGCGAGCGCGGGCTGACGACACTCGGATCCACCCACACGAGCGCGACGTCGCGGGAACCGTCCGAGAACAGCACGCGCGCGGGAACCTTCACGGTGGGCGACAGCTGCACCTCGACGGACGCCGCGTTGCCAACCGCGCTCCGGTCGGTGGCGATCAGTCCTCGCGCGTCGACCAGCAACCCCGACGCGCGTGCCGTCGGTGACCAGATGCCGACGACGCTCTCCTGCCACTTCCCGAGCAGTAACGACGGATCGCTTTCCGGTGCCGCGGCGCCTGTCGGCGAGGAGGTCGCCGACGCGGGCCCGACTTCGGCATTTGCCGCGGTGAGCTGGAGCGTGGCGTCGCGGCCCGCCACGACGTCCACCATCTGCGTCCACTGGTACGCCTTGCCGAGGAACGTCACGGGGCGATCGGACTCGACCGTATAGGACCCCGGCTTCACCTTGATCTCCACGGAGCCGTCCGCCCTCGTCTGGACCCTCCTCGGCTCGCTCGTCGCCGGGTTGTCGCTGACGAGCAGCATGTGCCTGGGCACCGGTGTCGGCACCTGCGCCGCGTCCAGCAGCGTGACGGTGACGTGCAGGACACTCGGCGCCTGGCCGGACGAGACGCCGGGGAAGGCCAGCAGCGCGGCAAGCAGCCATGCGTGACGCATCCCCGTGATCGTATTCCCACTTCCCGCGGGATTCCCGCCAATATCAGGCTCAGCGGCGAGGCACCCTTCTTGCTCCGATCACCGCCATCCGCGGCCCGGTGACGGAAATCCGTCGCCGAAGCAAGGAGGGCCCCATGCGTGCGTTTTCGACAGTGATTGTCCTCTCCGCCATGCTCACGGCTTGCGCACCGCCCAGGCCGGTCGACGTCACCCTGGGCGAAGCGTGCGAACGGTGCCGGCGGCCGATCATCGAGGAGCGGCTGGCGGCCGAGCACGTCGGCGACAACGGTTTCGCCGTGAAGTTTCGAACCATCCATTGCATGTCCACGTGGCTGGTCCAGCATCCCACCGCCCGGGAGGACTTCCTCTTCGTGGCCAACTACGCCAGAGGTGGATGGGTGCGCGCCGAACGGGCCTCCTTCGTCCGGGTGATCGTGAACCCCAACACGATGGAACGCGACTTCATCGCCTTCTCGGACCCGCAGCTGGCGGCGGCGGCCGCGCGTGAGAACAGCAGCGTCGTCGTTGGCTGGGAGGACGTGCTCGAGCTGGGCCGCACGCAGCCGATCGGCGGCAACTGACCTCGCTTACGTGGTCGTGGCGCAAAAACGGACCATGCCGGGGCCGGCCGAGCGTCGGCGCGTCCCTGAGACACGCCGGCGATGAGCTGCTGTAAAGTCAGGGCCGGATGGCCATGACCGACAGCGAGAAACGCGACCTGATTGCCCAGTGGGCGTTCGACGCACGCCCCGTGCTGCTTCGCTTTCACCTGTGGCTCGAGGATGTGGAGGTGGAACGGTCGCAGGCACAAGCGGTGTCTGCCCACGCGTTCGCGCCACGCGGCATCGCGCGGTGCCTGGCGATGACCTCCGCGGCCACGGCGCTGGGCACGCGACTGTTCGGTGGGTTTGGCGAAGGGGCGGGCCGGGACAAGGTCACCTACAACCAGGTGAAGAAGGCCGCGGACGCCATCAGCGCCTACGTGATGAGCGAAGGGCTCTGGCACCTGACGCGGAGCCTGCCCGAGAACCACGCCATCATGGTGTCGCTCGGCGAGGGGCTGATGCCGAAGGCGGGCGAAACGCCGGAGATGGGCGCCAACCCGCTCCTTGGTTTCGGCCGCGTCTACGCGCGCCCCGAAGTCGCCCGAATCGTCGACCGCCGCATCCGCCGCCTCCTGAACGAGCCCGGCCACACGTTCGATCAGTTCCACCAGTGGCTGCAGCGGCGGGGCATCACCCTGTGGGGCGCGGCCGTCGACACCCTCGAGAACACGTCGCGCTTCGCCGAAGGCAAGAGCACGGGCCCCATGGCCGTGTTCCACCTGTTCGACTCGCCGCTCGTCCTGTCACGCCCCTACGAGTCGTACATGGGCTGCCTGACGGTGCCGCGGCGGGTCGCCGAGGCGGCCGACCGCGCATCACTCCTGCTCGATTACCGCACGCCACGAGCGCAGGTCGTGCAGGCGATCGAAGCGGCGTACCCCGGCCTCCGCCGCGAGCACATCCACGTCTGGACACTGCGGGGGAAGAGCCGCGTGGGCCGCCTCGGCGCGCTATGGCAGGAGTGGTCCGCACTGGGCGTACACCTAGTTGAAGACGGCTGGAAGACGCCGGCGGGGTTCGCCGTCTTCACCGACTCCGGCACGTACGCCCCGACGTTCCTGGTCGGGAGCTGGAAGGACGATGCCGGCGCGACGCACGTGTTCCTGTGTGATGGGTACGCCGCGACGGCCGAGGCCATGCAGGCGGCCAGCCTCTCAGAGGTCCTCGACGTGGACTGCTCGATGGCGCTGTTCTCCCCCTCTTTCGACCAGCCGTGTCACGTCGAGGGAACGCTGATGCGGCTCGACCCCGATGCACCCGACTTCGCCCGCCGTGTCTCGGAGTTGATCGCGGGGCAGGACGTGGAGGCGGGGAAGGTGCAGTCGTACGCGGACGCGATCCGCGAAGCCGCCGCCTCCAATCTGCCCCTCGACCGTCCGGCGCTGCGACCGGGAGACTTCCTCCCCGAGAAGCAGTGGCACGTGCTGGCCTCGTCGGCGTACATCTGCGACGACCCTTACACAGGCTCCTCCGGTGTCGAGCAGCTCGGTGATGGCGTCTACCGTGTCACGACGCGGCTGGCCACGCGCCAGGCTGCGAGCTGCATTGCATTCACCTTCCGGCTGATGGAGCCGCTCGAGACGGCGAAGCACGTCTTCAGTCCTCTGCTGGTCCGCTTCATGTCGGGCGTGGACCACACCAGCCGTGCGGTGAAGGTTTCGGACTCGGGCCGGATCCGGAACGAGCTCCAGACGATGCTGTCGCAGGCGCTCGAGTATGACGGCGACACGGTGCGGGTCCATTTCAACCGGCTCGATGAACAGGTCGTCCCGCGAGAGAAGCAGGAGATCATCCGACGCGTGCTGACCTGGTACCGCGCGAACCACCCGGTGTGGTTCGGCTGGCTCGACATCGTCTAGGCTGGGTGCCGGCCTCAGCGCGTGCCGTCCGCGGCCGCGCGCAGCACACTCGCCAGCGCGGCGACGCCAGCCTGGATCTGTGCCGGCGCCACGGTGACGAACGACACCCGCAGTGTGTCCACACGCGGCGCCTGCGCGTAGAACGGAGCGCCCGGCACGTAGGCCACGCCAGCCTCCACGGCCCTGGGCAGCAGCGCCATCGCGTCGAGGCCATGCGCGAGCTCGAGCCAGAAGAACATGCCGCCCACCGGCTGCGTCCAGGTGGCGAGGCCGGTCATATGCTGGTCGAGCGCCGCCGCCATCGCATCGCGATGGGTGCGGTAGCGCGCGCGAATGGCCTCCACGTGCGCGTCCAGCATGCCGGTCTGCAGCACGTCGTACACCACGCGCTGGTTGAAGATCGCGGTGTGCAGGTCGGCCGCCTGCTTGGCCTGCAGAAGCTTCGGGTAGATGGCCGGCGGCGCGACCACATAGCCGAGGCGCAGGCCCGGGGCGAGCACCTTCGAGAACGACCCGAGGTAGAGCACGCCATCGGGCCACCGCGAGGCCAGCGAGAGTGGCGGCGGCGCGTCGTACCAGAGATCGCCGTACGGGTTGTCCTCGACCAGCGGAAGGCCTGCCCGTCGCGCCACATCCACCAGCGCCGAGCGCCGCGCCTCGCTGTACACGTGCCCCCTGGGGTTCTGGAAGTTCGGCAGCAGGTAGGCGAAGCGGGCGCCGGGCGCGGCGGCGGCGAGTGCGTCGGGCCGCGGCCCCTCGGCGTCCGACGCCAGGCCCTCGAGACAGGGCTCATACGGCGTGAAGGCCTGCACGGCGCCCAGGTAGGTGGGCGTCTCGACGAGCACGCGAGCGTCGGCGTCGATCAGCACCTTCGCCGCAAGATCCAGGCCCTGCTGCGAGCCGTTGGTGATGAGCACCTGCGTCGGCGATACCTCCATGCCCTGATGTGCGGCCAGGTACTGCGCCACCCACTCACGCAGCGGTCCGTAGCCCTCGCTGGCGGCGTACTGCATGGCCTCCCGCGGCGCGTCGCGCAGCACGCGCGCGGTGGCCTCGCGCATCGCCTCCACCGGGAAGGTGTCGGCCGAGGGCAGGCCCCCGGCCAGGGAGATGATCCCGGGGCGCTCGGTGGTCTTGAGGATCTCGCGAATGATGGAGGGGTTCATGCGCGCGGTGCGGCGCGCCAGGGTGAAGGGCGGCGAGGCGGATCCGGCAGGAACAGGCATGAGGACCGAACCCGATCATACATACCTGCCAGTCCGGATCCGCGCACAGGGCTCCGCTCGGTCTTCGCTCAGGCGGCGCCACCGATCGAGCGCGCTCTCGCCGCACGTCGAGCGCAGTTCCGTTCTGCCGATCCGGGCCGACGCGTCTGCCGTTCACCTCGAGTACCTCGCGGAACCCGACCCACCCCGGTCCGTCGGTGAGCTGGACGAACAGAAACGACGAGCGGCAGGGATGCCGCGACGACCAGCGGACATTGCCGGGCCGCGCACGGAGCGCCGATCATCGCGCCCCGGCCTCGCCTCGAGCCGGCTGCGAGCCCGGCTCAACCGCCGGACCCTGCAGTACCGGTCCCGGCACCTTCCGGTTGAAACGTTCTCGCCCACCGCGTCACTTCTCCCGAGACGGCAGCTCGGACGGCTCGACGAGTCGGGTGGCGATGGTCGCACGGCCCTCCCGTCCTGCGCATCAACGGCGGAAGGAGTGGGCCATGTTCGATCCGCGCGTTCACGACTCGGCTGGCATCCTGCGACTGGCGGTCGGGCTGCTGGGCGTCGTACTCGGCGCCGCGTCCCTTGCGGCGGAGCAGACGCCCGCAGCGACCGTGACGTTGCGCGTCTACGACAGCCCGCACCTGTCGCAGCCGATGTCGATCGCGCTTCGAGCCGCGACCGAGGACGCGCTCGCCCCGGCTGGCATCGCGATTCGCTGGCTGGCATGCGTCGCGAGGGCGAGCGGGTTGACCGGACCCTGTGCGACGACGCCCGGCCGTCATGACGTGGTGGTGCGCGTGGTCGCCAGCCACGACCGACGCGATCCGGAGCGCTGTGGATTCTCGCTGCCGCTCACCGGCGGCCCTGCCTTCGTCTCGCTGGCCCGCGAGTGCGCGGCGCGGGTCTCGCGTGCGCTCGAGTCGGCGCAGGCGGGGATGCCCGTAATGCTCGGAGAGGCCCGAATTCTCGGCTACACGCTGGCGCACGAGCTGGCGCACGTCCTCCTGCCAGGCCGGCCACACTCGCGTGACGGCATCTTCACGGCCCGACTCGACCGCCGGCACTGGACGGGGGTTCTCAGCGGCCGGTTGTCGTTTCTCGAACAGGATATCGAGCAGCTGCGTACGGCCGCCGTCACGCGGCAGGCAGCGGTGGCGTCCGAGGCCAGGGGGCGAGTCGCGGCGACGGACTCGCGTCCGCGGGGAATCCTCATCCGCTGATTTTCGACCGTCCCTCAGGCCTCTGGAGCAGGGACGGCGCGGAGATCCTCCACGATTGTGGTGCGACCGCCGTAGAGCGCCCAGCCTGGCGCTGCTCGAGTAATAGTCGGATCCATCCGGAGCGCTTCAGGTGGCGGCCGCATCGTGCCCGTTGGTGGCTTGCATGCGCGCCTCCGACACGTCAGACTGGGCCGCGCACGCGGGCTGACGAAGGTGCCTCGATGATCGGCCAGACGCTCGGCCACTACCGAATCGTGCGCGAGATCGGCGCCGGCGGGATGGGTGTCGTCTATCAGGCGGAGGACACCATGCTCCATCGTCAGGTCGCGCTCAAGATCCTCCCGCCGGAGCTGGCTGCCGATGACCATCGCCGGCTGCGCTTTGCCCGCGAAGCCAGGGCCGTCGCGGCGCTGAACCACCCCAACATCGTCACGGTGCACTCGGTCGAAGAGTCCGGAGGCATTCACTTCATCACGATGGAGCTGGTGAAGGGAAAGACGCTGGCCGATCTGCTTCCAGCAGACGGCTTCCCGCTCGGCAGGTTCTTCGAGATCGCCATTCCCCTGGCGGATGCGGTGGCGGCCGCGCACCAGCAGGGGATCGCCCACCGGGATCTCAAGCCAGCCAATGTCATGATCAGTGACGACGGCCGGATCAAGGTGCTCGACTTCGGCCTTGCCAAGGGTATGCCGGGGGAGGGGAGTCGCCTCGCCGAGCTGGCGACCCTGTCCGCCACCCAGGCTGGTCTCACCGTCGGGACCCCGGCGTACATGTCGCCCGAGCAGGCGCAGGGCGAACACGTCGATACCCGTTCGGACATCTTCTCGCTCGGCATCGTGTTCTACGAGATGTTGACGGGCCGTCGGCCGTTCGACGGCCGCAACCCGGCCTCGGTGATCTCCGCGATTCTGCGGGACACGCCACGTCCGGTCACCGAGCTGCAGCCCGCGGTGCCGCGCGCGCTGGCGAGGCTGGTGGATCGCTGCCTCGCGAAGAACCCCGTCGATCGGTTTCAGTCGGCGATCGACCTCCGTCACAGTCTGGAGGAGGTCAAGCAGGACGTCGATTCGGGCGATGCGTTCCCGGTCGCTCGTCCGGCACCCGCGGCCCGGCGCCAGACCGCGCCGCGGTATGCCACGCTCGCGATCGTCGCCGCCCTCGGTGCGGCGGCCGCCGGCGTCTGGCTGGGGTTCGGTCGCGAAGAAGGGGGCACGCCCGTGGTTCCGCAGCTGCGAGACCCCGTTCAGGTGACCTCCGCGCTCGACGTCGAGAGCTATCCGACGTGGTCACCTGACGGCCAGCGCCTGGCCTATTCGGCTGACGAAACGGGCATTACGCTCCTCGGCAACCACGACATCTGGGTGGCGCAGCCCGGGAGCGGCGATCCGGTGAACCTGACGAAAGACAGTCCCGCCAACGACCGCCGGCCGAGCTGGTCGCCGAACGGCCGCGAGATTGCGTTCTACTCGGATCGTGACGGCGAGTGGGGTGTGTACCTCGTGCCTGCACTTGGCGGCAGCCCGCGGAAAGTCCTGGCGTTGCCTGGCCTGAGCAACAGCAGCGCGAGTGCCCCGCAATGGGCGCCGGACGGCAGCAGACTCTTCGTGGCGGCAAACGAAGCCGACCAGAACTTCGTGAACGATCTCCGTCTCGACACGCTGCAGACATCCCGCATCGTGCTGCCCGCGCACGACTCGCCGCGGCGCTGGGACCTCAGCATCCGTCCCGACGGTCGTCGCTTCGCATATTTGGAAGCTGGGGGGGGCGGCCCGGAGCTGACCCGCCTCTGGACGATTGGGGCGTCGGGCGGCGACGCCGTAGCCCTCACCGACGGGCTCACCAACGTCTGGAGCCCCAGCTGGTCCAGTGACGGACGCAGGGTCTTCTATGTCTCGAACCGCGGTGGGAGCATGGACCTCTGGCAGCAGGCCGTCATGGACGACGGACGGCCGATGGGCGAGCCGCTCGCAGTGACGGCGGGGCTCGACATGCGCTCCGCGGCCTTTTCCCCGGACGGCACGACGCTGGCCTACTCACGGGGAGGAAGGGTCTCGAACGTGTGGCGTGTCCCGATCCGCCAGGACCGGCCGGCTACATGGGCCGACGCCCGGCGCGTGACGTCGGAACGCACCTACATCGAGTTCGTGGACGTGTCGCCCGACGGTCAACACCTGGCCGTCAGCTCGGACCGGCGCGGGAACCAGGACCTCTGGGTGCTGCCGGCCACCGGTGGAGACATGACGCCGCTCACGACTGACCCGACGCCCGACTGGAACCCGCGCTGGTCGCCCGACGGGCGCGAGATCGCCTTCTACGCCTATCGCACCGGCAATCGGGACATCTGGGTGATGCCCTCTCGCGGGGGCCCGGCTCGGCAAGTGACAGTGCACGCCGCCAACGACTCGTTCCCCAGCTGGTCCCCGGTTGACGGTGAAATCGCCTACCAATCCCAACGCGAGGGAGAGACTGCGGTGTGGATCGTCGCCGCGACGGGAGGGGAGCCCCGCCGTGTGGCGACGGGCGGCTCTGTGGACTGGTCGCCCGACGGCCAATGGCTGGCCTTCATGAGGCAGGGCAGGTTGTTTCGAGTCCAAAAGGACGGCGGGGAACCCGTGCCGCTGTCCACGGGCGCCCACCAGCCCAATATTCCCCGCGTGTCGCGTGATGGACGATCCATCTACTACAGCGTCATCACCGGCCCCCCAGAGCATCACGGCCTCTGGAGACTGTCCCTGGCCGATGGCAGCATCTCTCGGCTCACCAGACTCGAAGGTCAACGCGGTCGGCTCGGCTACTACTTTGCCGCCGACGCGCGCTACCTGCATTTCACCTGGTACGAGGACGACAGCGACATCTGGGTCATGGATGTCGTAGCGAGCGCCGACAAGTAACCGGCGGCCGCCGTGCGACCACCGAAGCACCCTGCGTCTATCTGCGTCTTATCTGCGTTCATCTGCGTTCATCTGCGTTCCATCTGCGGCCCATCTGCGTCCTAGGTGGCGAACCGGAAGTTGATGATGTCGCCATCCTGCACGACGTACTCCTTGCCCTCGAGGCGCAGCTCGCCGTGCTCCCGGGCGGCGTGCATCGACCCGCGACCGATGAACGCGTCGTAGGCCACCACTTCGGCGCGGATGAAGCCGCGCGCGATGTCGCTGTGAATCTCGCCCGCTGCCTCCTGGGCGATCGTCTGCCGCGGGATGGACCAGGCCTGGCACTCGTCTTCGCCGACGGTAAAGAACGACATGTAGCCGAGCAGCTCGTAGCTGGCGCGGATCACGCGGTCGAGGCCCGATTCGGCCAGGCCCAGATCCTTCAGGAAGGCCTCGGCGTCCTGCGGTTCGAGCGCGGCAATCTCGAGCTCGATCTTGGCGCACACCGGAACGGCCAGCGTGCGGGCCCTCGACAGGAACGACGTCAGCCCCGTCCGCTCGGCCGCCGCCTCGACGCTGGCGGCTGCCTCCACGTCCGCCTCGTCGAGGTTGATCACCACCAGCAGCGGCTTGGCCGACAGCAGCTGGAAGCCGCGCAGCTGCCTGCTGTCCTCCCCCGACAGGCCCAGGGCCCGAAGAGGCTGGCCGTTCTCGAGCGCGGCCTGGCAGCGGACCAGCAGGTCGCGTTCCGCCTCCAGCTCCGAGGACCGGCTCTTCTTGAGATCCTTGCCGACGCGATCGATCCGGCGTTCGACGACGCCGAGATCCGCCAGGATCAGCTCGTCTTCCATGGCCTGGGCATCGCGCGCCGGATCGACCGATCCCCCTGGGTGGGGAATGACAGGATCGCGAAACGCGCGCACGACGTGGACCAGCGCGTCGGCGTTCCGGTAGCCAGCCACGTCGACGAGCGCGGCCGCGCCGGCCTTGCCTACCGCGACGATGTCGATGAACTCGATCGTGGCGGGCACCCGCTTCTTCGGGTTGAAGATGGCCGTCAATCGATCCAGGCGCCCGTCGGGCACCTTCGAGATCCCGACGGCGGTGTCGCCCTTGCCGCGCGGCGAGTCCCTGGCGCTGGTCATCAGCTGAAACAGGGTGGACTTGCCGCTGCCGGGGAAGCCCATCAGGGCGGCGTGGAGCATGGGGTGTCTGTCGCCTCCAGATCAAAACGGACATCGTAGCACGCGCGTGACAGCGATGGAGGCGTGCGGTCGCGCGAACCAGGTCGACCGTTTCGGCGTCGGCCGATGAGGAACGAATCACGATGCTGCGCTATCGGGCTACCGCGCGCAGCGAAAGCCGATCGTCGGCGTGCGCTCCTCCGGCGCGGTGAAGTTGCGAAAGTACACGGCGCCCAGCCGCGGGTCGGTGTCGGCCCAGCTGCCACCCCGGATCACCTTGTAGAGTCCCTCGGTCGGCCCTCGCGGGTTGGGAATGGGACTGACGCCGTAGTAGTAGAGATCGTACCAGTCGCTCACCCACTCCCACAGGTTGCCCGACATGTCATACAGGCCGAAGCCGTTCGGTTCGAACGACCCCACGGGCCGCGGGCCGCCTGCCGAGGCACTGTGCGCATGCTTCACGCGTGAGGGGCGCGCGGCGGCGGGCTGCGCCTCCGCGCCGGGCGCGGGAGACGAGGCTGCCGCTGGTGGAGCCGCCTCGGTCTCGTAATCGTTGCCCCACGGGTAGTCGAGGTCGGCTTCTCCGCCACGCGCGGCCTTCTCCCACTCGGCCTCGGTCGGCAAGCGCGCGCCACGCCATGTGCAGTAGGCCAACGCCTCGTGCCACGACACGTTGTAGAGAGGCAGCGCCGCCTTCGTCGTCGGTGGCTCGGCGCCGCCCCAGTGATACGGCGCCATGGCGCCCGTGGCCGTGATGTAGGCGGCGTAGTCGCCGTTGGTCACCTCGTGCACGTCGATGGAGAACGTATCGAGTGATACCCGGTGCACGGGGCGGTCGTCGAATCGCTCCCGGATCTGCCAGCCGATCTCGTCCATCAGCCAGAGCCGCGTGCGGCCCATCCAGAAGTCGCCGGCCGAGACGACGGCCATCTCCGGCGATGTGTCGGGAGCCTGTGCCTCAGGCGCGGCCAGGGCCGCCATGGCGCACATCGCGACCATGGGAATGGCCGGCAGGTTGCGGCGTCGGGACATGTCTGCCTACTCGAAGAGCGTGGCGATCTCGTCGTTGTAGATGCGCTCGGACCCGCCCAGGTCCACCGTGTCGACATACACGTACTCGCGTCCCGACGGCGTGTTGGACACCGCCTTCTTCCAGTCGATGCCCAGCGCCGAGTAGATGGTCGCCACCGTGTTGTCCATGCAGGGCTGCGCCTTGTACTTCCATCCCGGCTCGATGCACGTGCTGCCGTCGGCATCGGTACGGCCGACGATGCGGCCGCCCTGCACGCCGCCGCCGACGTAGAGCCCCGAGTAGGTGCCCTTGTAGTGGTCGCGCCCGGCCACCGGGTTCATCCCCGGCGTGCGGCCGAACTCGCTCTGCGCGACGATGAGCGTCTCATCGAGGAGCGAGGTGCCAGGCTTGCTGCCCGGGAGAGCCGCCAGGTCGTGGATCAGGCTGACGAGGCCCCGGTCGAGCCGTGTGCACGTCCGGTAGTGATTCCACTCCTGCGACCGATCGAAGATGCCGGAGTGGTGATCCCAGCGGTCGCCGTCGTAGATGTACACGAAGCGCGTTCCCGCATCGGACGTCAGGAGGTTGCGTGCCAGGATACACCCCAGCCCGAACTCGTCGTCGCCGTAGCGGTCACGATCTTCGGCGCTTGCCTTGAACACCGCCGGCCAGCGCTCGTCGCCGAGGATGCGGTACGCCTCCTCGTAGAACGTCTGGTAGTCCGCCGCACGCTGGCCGAGCGCCCGTCTCTGTGGCTCGTTGATCGTCGAGAGCGCAGTGAGGAGCCGCCAGCGTTCCGAGAGGACCGCGTTGGCGCCCTCCATGCTGCCGCCGAACGCCTCGAACACCGTCAACGGGTCGAGGTCGAGGCCGGTGGCCCACGTCGGAAAGAAACCGGATCCGATGGAGCCGGCCCGCGCCTTGGTGAGGGCTGTGCTCACGTAGCTGGGGAACGTGTCGGTCTCGCGGCGCTGGCCTGCCAACTCGAAGGCAATCACGCTGCCGAAGGCAGGGATCTCGCGCGCCACGGCCGGGTTCAGCGTGCGGCCCGTCTGTGTGTGGTACTGCCCGTTGAAGTGAATGAGCTCGGGCGCGCGCATCGAGCGCACGATCGAGACCTTCGACATCTCCTTCGAGAGCTGTGGGAACAGCGTCTGCGACATGTAGAGGCCGTTGGACACGGACGTGACGTCCAGGTCCTTCGGCGTCCATTTCGTTTCCTTGAAGTCCCAGCAGTCCATCTGGCTGATGGCGCCGCCCAGCTCGATGAAGATGCAGTGGCGCGCGGTGCCGCGGGGGTTGGCCTTGCCCTGCGCGTGGATCTCGAGCGGCCACACCAGCCGATCGACCCACGTGCCGGCCACGGCGATGCCGCCGTAGCGCAGCACGTCGCGCCGTGTCGGCAGCACGTCGCTCAGTCGTCGTTCCATATGTTCCCTAGTGATTCACCAGGAACTCCGCGGTGTTCAGGAGCGCCCACAGCAGGTTCTCGGTACCGCGCCGGCGATCGCCCTCCACGGCGGCGATGGCGGCGCGCGCCTCCTCTGGCCTGGGCGCGCGCGCGAGCGTCGCCAGGAACAGCTCGCCGACGATGGCCTCGGCCGGAGCCGGCGAGGCCACCAGCGTGCCGACACGCCCCTGCGCGTCGGCGAGCACCCGATCGTTCACCACGCTCGACCGCATCATCAGCAGCGCTTGTAGTGTCGACGGCTTGTTCGAGGCCGGGGCCGGCGTGCGGCGGTTGCTCTGGAAGAAGCTCTGCATCAGCGAATCGACGGCCTGGCCCTCGTCACGACGGCCGACGTCCTGCGGCGCAGTGAGCTGCTTGACGCGGCCGACGGGCTGGCCCGTCAACGTGAAGCGCCAAGGCACACCCGTCGCCTCGGCCACGGCGTCCACCACCTCGGGCCCGCTCATCACGCGGACGTATTTGCGCGGGTAGTAGTTGATGTAGCGATCGTCCCAGGCGCCAGGGAAGCCCGAGGACAGCTGGTAAGCGCTCGAGGTCATGATCGTGCGAATCAGCCGCTTCAGGCGGAAGCCGTTCGACCGGAACTCCTCGGCCAGCGCCTCGAGCAGCTCGGGGTTGGTCGGCTGCGCGTCGGGCCCCGACAGCCGGGTCAAGTCGAACCCGTCGTAGGGCTCGACGAATCCGACGGTCATCAGCCGGCCCCACACGAGATTGGCCGTGGCGCGCGCGAACTGCGGGTGCGACGTGATCATGCGCGCGAGCTCGGCCCTGGGGTTGGCCCCGGGTGCCGGGCGCTCGCCGGTCAGCAGGAACGCCGGCTCGTACTGGCCCTTCTGGCGCGGGAACTGCGACTCGGCCAGCGTCGTAAACGGCGCATCGTCCGCGGTGTCGTAGCCCTTCCAGAGATCGTCCACCTGCAGATCGCGCTCGACGTTCTTGATGCGATCGTTCCAGTTGCCGATCATCCGCGTCCTGCCGAAGAATGCCGCCTGCTCGAAGAACTCCTTGCGCGTGCGCCCCGCGAGGTAGGTGTTGACCTCCTCGAGGTGGCGCGCGCCGTTGTGGCACGAAATGCACGAGATGTTCAAACCGAGGAACACGCGGCCGATGTCAATCGTCAGCGAGTCGATGGCGTCGAGCCGGTTGTGGATGCGGTAGTCGTCCGGGCCCTCCACCATGCGGCTCTTCAGCTGATTGTTGCGCCCGATGAGCGCCAGCGACGGAAGGGTGGCGTGGACCTTGGCCGACGGGGTGAGGAGGTCGTAGACGAACCGGTCGTAGGGCCGGTCGACCGCGAGCTGCTCCTTGAGCCAGTAGTGAAACGCCCGAGACCCGGGCCCCGATTCGCCAGACGACCGCAGCAGGTCCCCGAAGAACCAGGCCCACTGCTCGGTGAACTCGTCTCGCGCGAGCAGCGCGTCGATGAGCCGGGTGCGCTTGTCGGCGGCGGTGTCGGCCAGGAAGGCGCGGGCTTCCGCCGGCGACGGGGGCAGCCCGATGGCGTCGAGGAACACGCGGCGGACGAACTCCTCGTCCGACGCCAGGCCGGCGTGGGGGATGCCGTCGCGCTCGATGCGGGCGAAGATGAGCCGGTCGATGAACGTCTGCCGCGGCACGAGACCGCCGGCCGCATTGGCGCCGAGCGTGCCGGCTACTTCGTGGGTGAGACGCACCGCATCGCGGGAGGCGGTTTCGGCTGTCCGCCGCACATCCTCGTGCGCGCGTTCGATACGCTCGCGCTGAGCCTGGACTTCGGCCTTTGTGGGGGCTGGCTGCGGCGGAGAACCGGCCTGTGCCCAGAGGGTGAGCGTCCAGCAGGCGCCGGCAGCCACGAGCGATGCACGAACGCCGAATCCCCTCGACGACATCATGCGGGCCTCCGAACGGTGGTTGCGTGGGTCCCGGCCAGCAGCGGTCACTCTAGCAACAGAAAGTGAGAAGTGAAAAGGGAAAAGTGAGAAGTGAAGAGCCGAGAAGTACGAGCGGCCTTTGGCTTCTCACGCCTCACTTCTCACTTCCCGTCGGGGGGCGGCCGACGCTTCGGCTCGGGCTCCACCTCGGCCCGCTCGTCCGCGGCCAGGTAGATGCGGGCGCGTCGAATCTTGCCGTCGACCAGCTGAAAGAAGGCGGCGCCCGGGGTGACATATCTGGTCCCCGTCGCCTTCAGCGTGTAGACGGCCGCGAATTGCACCGCCACCGAGGGGCCGCCCCACGGGCCAGGGGCCGTGTGAAACAACAGCGCGGTCTGTTCGCGAGCGGTCTCGATGTCGATGCGGTAGGCCGGGCGCTCCGTCGCCGCCACCGTTGTGGCCGCCAGCGTCCGAAGCCCGTCGTGGCCTCGAAAGGTGACCGTCCCCTTCTGGTGGCTCGCCGGCCCCGCAATGTGAAGCGCGTCGGGCTGATAGAGCGCCACCCAGGCCTCGACGGAGGCCTCGCTGCCGTCTAGGGCGTTCCAGCGGTCGAACCAGGCCCGGACCAGCGCCTCGGGGGCGGCAGCCGGGGCAGCCGGCGGCGGTGTCGCGACCTGGCTGGCGAGGGCCACCATCGTGAGCACGGCGAGGAAAGGCATGGCCAGATATTACAGACGAAGAGGGCCGGACCACGTCCGGAGCCTGTCCGCTGCCTGCAGGGTCCGGCGTGGGTGATACTCCTTTACGCCCTCGGTGATCTACATGGTGTAATCATGGCCCTCAACCTGAAGAACGCCGAAGTGGAGCGGCTGGCGGCCGAAGTGGCACGGCTCACCGGTGAGTCGAAGACCGAGGCAATCCGCCGCGCGCTCGAGGAGCGCCGCAGACGGCTCAAGGCCCCGGCTGTGTCGACACGACGCGCCCGCGTGCTGGCCTTTCTGGAGAAGAAGGTGTGGCCGACGCTTCCGCCTGACCAGTTGGGCCGGCGGCTGAGCCGGAGGGAAGAGGACGACATCCTCGGCTACGGACCGGAGGGCGCGTGACGCTGGACTCCTCGGCGCTGGTGGCCATCCTCTTCTCGGAGCCGGCTACCTCGACCTGGTCGATGCGATTCTCGAAGCCGAGGCGGTGCGCGTGAGCGCCCCCATCCTCGTGGAGACGGGCATGGTGCTGGCCGGTCGTCGTGGCACACCGGCCGGTCGCGAGGTGGACGATCTCGTGCGGGAACTCGGGATTACGGTGGTCCCCTTCGGCGAGGCCGAGTGGCACGCCGCCCTCGAGGCATCCAGTCGCTACGGACGGGGCCGGCACGTCGCGGGGCTGAACTTCGGCGACTGCCTGGCCTATGCCACCGCTTCGCTGGCCGGGGAGACGCTGCTCGTCGTCGGGGACGACTTCCGCCACACCGACATCCGCGCGGCCGTGTGAGCGCCATTTCCGCACGGTCCTGCGGTCCGTGGTGGGCGTTTGATGACTACCTTGTCGATGCCCTCGCGCCGGCCCGTTTGCCGAGCCGTCGCTTGATCGGGTGATCGTTCGTCGGCCACCGCGAGCAGCGCTCGCATCCTCTACGTCGCCCTGGCCGCCCGGCCGGCGACCGACACCAGTCGCTGTAGACTCAGCTCGAATGGAACGCGACATCCTCACGTCGGCGTGGTGACGGCAGAACGGACCGACGCGGTGGCCGGCGGCGTGGTCGCATCCCTTGCGGTCACCATCGTCGTGGCCTACGCGCTGGGATGGGCGGGTGTCGCGCTGATGCCCACGCAGGTGGTCGCCATCGGCCTGGCGGCCGGCGTCACTCTGGGGCGGAGGCTCGGCGTGCGTGCCGATGATCCCGCCGGGCAAGCGCCGCTGTGGCTCTGGGCCTTCGTGGTCGTGGGTACGGGTGCGGGCCTCATCGCGCTCGTGGGGCCCCAGATGCTGCCGCCGGGTGGCGGCTCAGACCTGGCCCATCACCTCGTGCTCGTGGACGTGATCGAACGCACCCGTCATCTCGTGGACGGCGAGGCGTCCGGCGCCGCGCTCGGCGAGATGGCGCACTACACGCCAGGCCTCCACCTGCTGATCGTCATCGTGGGCTCGCTGATTGGGGTGGACGCGTTCAGGGTGGCCTATCCCGTGTTGCTGGCGACGGTGGCGCTCAAAGCCGGCTTTGTCTGCCTCATCGCGCAGCGCGCGATGGCGGGGATGCGAGGCCGGCACCCGCTGGCCGCGGTCCTGCTCGTGCTGCTTGCGCCACCCGCCTACAGCGTGGATGGCTTCCTGCAGGCCGGTTTCCTGTCGCAGGTCGGCGCGGAGCTGTTCGTGGTGGCGGGCTGGTGGGCGCTGACGCTGTGGTGGGCGAGGCCGAGCATCGCGCGCACGGTGCTGGTCGGGCTGTGCGGCGCGGCCGTCTTCCTGGTATGGCCCATCTGGATTGGTCCCCTGATGATTGCGGCGGCGATGGCCGTGCTGCTCGCGCCACGCCTGGACCTTCGCGCGCGCGTCGGCTACGGCGCGCTGGCTGCCGCGCCCTTCGCGCTGGTCGCGGCCCTGCACCTCGCCCGGCACGCGGCGTGGCTGCGGATGGCAGGCACGAGCGGCGCAGTTCCAGCGTTCGTGCCGGGCGTCTCCGGGTGGGTGCTCATCGTGCTCGCGCTCGCCGGCCTGGCCGTGGCCCTGCGCATGGCCTCGGCACGCGTCACCACCTGGTTTCTCGCGGGAGTGGTCGTGCAGGCCGCGGCGCTCTACGCGGTGGCGCAGGCCCGCGGCGCCGCGGTGCCGTACATGGCGATGAAGATGATCTACCTCGGCGTGTACCCGGTCGCCGTTCTCGCCGCGCTGGCCATCGCACGGGCCGTGAACGCGCTCCCCGCGCGGAGGGTCACGGCGGGCGGGTGGGCCGCGATCGCGCTAGTGGTCGTTGTCGTCACTCCCGTTGCGCGGGCCATCTCCGTTCCGCCGCCGATCGTGTCGCCCGACCTCTACGACGCGGGTCGATGGGCGCGCGCCACGCTCGATCCGGCGTGCGTCGATTACATCGTGGCCGATGCGGAGCAGGCCTACTGGCTGCACCTGGCCGTGATGGGGCAGTCGCGATCGTCGCCCCGCACGGCCGACATCGATGGCTACACCGCGAATCGCGCGGCGGGCCGATGGATCGAGGGAACGAGCCTGCCGTATGCTGTCGCCACGTACGACCTGCTGCCAGGCGAGGTACTGGCCGACGCGGAAGTCCTGCACCCATCGGGCAGTGCGGTCGTGATGGGGCGGCCCGACGCAGACGTCGAGTGTCGACGCCGATGAGCCGCAGGGGCCGAGCCACAGACGGACCGCGGATAACGCAGAGGGGCACGCCGCAGATGCGCAGATGGGAGGACATGGGGTGCTGAAGCGCGCCCTGTCGCCCCCCTGACCGTTGGTCGGCCGCTTCATGGGACCGACAAACGAGCCGGAGGAATCCACTCGGCCTGTTTGAGCACTGCGAAGATACGCGAGTTGCCCAAGAGCTTGTGCAGCCGGCGGCGGGTTTGACCGGCCGACCGAGCCGGTCAGGCGGGCGACAGGGCGCGCTTCAGCACCCCTGGCATCTCCAAGACCCACGCCCCAAGACCCAAGACCCTGATGTTGAGCGATACTTCCCCCATGCCGATCTGCCCCTCGTCGTGGATGAAGCTCATGGGCGTCCTGTTGATGACGATGCCCCTGGCGGCATCGCAGCTCGCTGCGCAGGGCCAGGAGCGAAGCCAGTTCGCGCCCGACTACGATCCGCGCGCCAGCCTCCGTGCGCACCGACCCGCGGTGCCCGGCACGCGCGCGCTCGTCACCTCCGCGCACCCGCTCGCGTCCATGGCGGGCATGGACATCCTGATGAAAGGCGGCAACGCCTTCGACGCGGCCGTGGCCGTGGCGGCGACGCTGAACCTGGTCGAGCCCATGAGCTCCGGTTTCGGCGGCAACGGTTTCATGACCGTCTACGACCGCAAGAGCGGCAGGGTGTTGTCGCTGAGCATGGCGGGCGCCGCCCCGAAGGGCGTCGTCCCGGCGGACATGACGCCAGAGCTGCTGGACCGCGGGATCAAGGCCGGCATCGTGCCGGGCAATGTCGGCGGGCTGCTCACCGCGCTCGAACGCTTCGGGACGAAGTCGCTGGCCGACGTGCTGGCCACGGCCACCGGCTACGCCGAGCGCGGCGTGCCGATCAACCAGAACGTGGTCTCGTCCATCCGCAGCGCGCGGGAGTACTTCGCGAAGGTCCCGACGAGCGCCGCGGTGTTCCTGCCAGGCGGACAGGCGCCGAAGGAAGGCGACCTGTTCCGGATGCCGGATCTCGCACGCACGTTCCGGAAGCTGGTCGAGGCCGAGGCGCAGGCGTTGAAGGCGGGCCAGCCGCGCGCCGCGGCCATCCGCGCGGCGTACGATCGTTTCTACACGGGCGACATCGCGAAGGAGATCGCGGACTTCGCGCGCGCGAACGGCGGCATCCTCACGGCGGAGGACATCGCGTCGCTTCGCGCCGAGTGGACCGAGCCGGTGCACACCACCTATCGCGGCTACGACGTCTACAGCAACCCCTCCACCTCGCGCGGCGGCTTCGAGGTGGCCATGCAGCTGAACCTGGTGGAGTCGTTCGATCTGAAGGGCATGGGCGCCGGATCCGCGGCGGCGGCCCACGTGATGGCGGAGGCCATCAAGGTGGCCAAGGCCGACATCTACCGGTACGTCGCAGACCCACGGTCGTACGCCGTACCGCAGGCGGGCATGCTGTCGAAGGCGTACGCGGCGTCGCGCCGCGGACTCATCGATCCCGCGCGGGCGGGCGGCTATCCAGCGGCCGGTTCGCCCGCGGGTGCGCCGGCCGCGTCGTCGGCCGCGCGGGATCCCGTGCTCGACGAACACTATGAACGCTCGTACGACACCACCAGCTTCTCGATCGTGGATCCGGAGGGCAACGCCGTG
>DAIRFN010000351.1:0-5280 GCA_036795065.1 Vicinamibacterales bacterium | reverse complement strand
ATCACCGCGAGGTGCTGCGCAAGGCGAGCGGGAGCCCCGAGGCCGTGCAGCGGCTCCTGCCGCGCCTGCGCGATCCGCAGTACACCCACGTGCTGCTCGTGACCCTGCCGGAGGCAACGCCGATTCACGAGGCGATGCAGCTCGAGCGCGACCTCGCGCGCGCCGGCATCACGCCGCTCGCCTGGGTGGTCAACCAGAGCCTGACGCCGCTCGAGATCACGGACCCGGTTCTGCGCGCGCGACGGAGCCTCGAGGGCGGGCACCTGGCCGAGCTTGCGGCTCACGCGAGGCAGATGGCGCTCGAGCCCTGGCACGACATCCTGGTGAGCAGCCCCGTCCCCGCCTGAGGCCCGCCATGCAGCGCTCTGCCGAGTCCCTGTCCCCCGCCGCGCCCTCCACGGGGGGCGTGCCGAAGCGCCTGAACGTGTTCGAGCGGTACCTCAGCGTGTGGGTCGGCCTGTGCATGATCGTGGGTGTGGTGCTCGGCCTCACCGTGCCTGGGCTCGTGCAGCCCCTGCGCCACATGGAGTTCGGCACGGGCAGCCAGATCAACGTGCCGATCGCGATCCTGATCTGGCTGATGATCACGCCGATGATGATGAAGGTCGACTTCGGCTCGATCCGCGACGTCGGACGCCGGCCGCGCGGCCTGTTCGTCACGCTGTTCGTGAACTGGCTCGTGAAGCCGTTCTCGATGGCGCTGATCGCGTGGGTGTTCTTCCGCTACGTCTTCAGCCCGTGGATCCCGCCCGCCGACGCGGACCAGTACATCGCCGGCACCATCATCCTGGCGGCCGCGCCGTGCACGGCCATGGTCTTCGTCTGGAGCTACCTGACCGACGGCGACCCCGCGTACACGCTGGTGCAGGTTTCGGTCAACGACCTGCTGATGCTGCTGCTCTTCGCCCCCATCGTGACGTTTCTCGTGAGCGGCGCCTCCTCGCTCGAGGTGCCTTTCCAGGTCCTGCTCTACTCGGTGCTGGTCTTCATTGTCGTCCCGCTGGCGGCGGGGATCCTGCTGCGGCAGTGGTTCATGCGGACAACGGGCCGCGAGTGGTTCGAGACCGTGCTGCTGCCCCGCTTCGCGCCGGTCAGCATGGCGGCGCTGCTCGCCACGCTGATCCTGATCTTTGCCTTCCAGGCGGACAACATCACGACGAAGACCCTGCACGTAGCGCTCATCGCGGTGCCGATCCTCATCCAGGTCTACTTCAACTCGTCGCTCACCTACGGGCTGATGCGGCTGTTCCGCGTGGAGTACGCCATCGCGGCGCCGGGGGCCCTGATCGGCGCGAGCAACTTCTTCGAGCTGGCAGTCGCCACGGCGATCGCTCTCTTTGGACCCGAGTCAGGGGCGGCACTCGCCACCGTGGTCGGCGTGCTCATCGAAGTGCCTGTCATGCTGTCGGTGTGCTCAGTGTGCAACCGGACGCGGCACTGGTTCCCCGCGCCGGCCGGCGCGCAGTGATCGGGAACGAGTGAGTGCCCTGCCCGCCTGTCTCGTCCCGAGGAGGCTTGCGTGACGTCGAAGATGGAATTCTCGGTCACCGCGCGGAGGACCGACGCATCCGGCAGTGCGGCGACGTGCAAGGAGGCAACCGTGCTCCTGGATACGGCCCTGGCGGGTCGGCGCGATGCCTTCAACCCGGCCGAGCTGCTGCTGGCGGCGGTCTCGGCATGCATGATCAAGGGCATCGAGCGGGTCGCCCCCATGCTCAAGTTCTCCTTCCGCAGCCTCGAGGTCCGCGTCCACGGCGTCAGGCAGGACGTGCCCCCACGACTCGAGCGCATCGACTACGAGATCAGCATCGAGACGGACGAGTCCGACCGGCAGATCGAGCTGCTCCACGAGAACGTGAAGAAGTACGGCACGGTGTTCAACACGGTCGCACCTGGCACCGAGCTGCAGGGTGTGCTGAAGCGCGCCGTGAAGACCGTCATCTTCGCCTGCGTGCACAATGCGGGGCGCTCCCAGATGGCCGCCGCCTTCTTCAACGCGCTGGCGGATCCCGCGAAGGCGCGCGCGCTGTCCGCGGGCACGGCGCCCGGTGAGCGGGTGCATCCCGAGGTGGTCGCGGTGATGCAGGAGGCGGGAATCGACCTGACCGGGGCTCGCCCCCGGAAGCTCACCGCTGACCTCACCGCGGGGGCGCAGCTCCTCATCACGATGGGGTGCGGCGACGAGTGCCCGTTTGTGCCCGGGCTGCGCCGCGACGACTGGCCGCTGCCGGATCCGAAGGGCCAGCCCGTCGAGCGCGTCCGGGCGATTCGCGACGACATTCGCGCCAGGGTCGCGGGCTTGATCGCCCAGGAAGGCGTGGAGTAGCTCACCACACGACCGGCGGGTCAGGCCGACCGTGACGTATCGGCCTCGTGCGGCGGAGTCGAGCTCACTAACCGGCGCAGCCCCTCCGGTCCCGTCGGCTCGTCCACCTGGAACGGCACCAGGGCCACTCGGCGGGCGATGTCCGCCGCCACCCGGCGCATCAGCGCCGCCTCGGCGCTCGCACGTTGACGGAGCACGGGATCGGCCGGATGTGCCGCGAGCAGGCTGGCGTTGATCACCCAGGCAAACGGTTCGATGCCCGCCTCGCGGAGGTCGTCCTGCAGGGCCTGCGCCTCGAGCACCGGGGTCGTCTCGGCGAGCGTCACGATCACCACCCTGGTCAGTTCGGGATCACGCAGGATCATCAGCGGCGTGACGACCCTGGGCTGGCCGGGTTCGGGCCCGCGGGGTACCAGCTGCCGGTGGAACGACCCGGCCGTGTCGAGCAGCCGGACCGTGTGCCCAGTCGGAGCGGTGTCAACGACGATGAGCTCGCGCCTGGCGCACGCCAGCGACGTCTTGCCGACACCACCTTTCCCTGTGAAGAAGTAAAACCGCACCGGGGCCTGAACGAGGTCCATCATGGTCATTGTCACACGCGTCAACAGCGCAAGCCGCTCGGGCAGGCGCCGGACTCGACCTGCAGCGTGACATGCCTGATCCCGAAGCGC
The DNA here is from genome assembly GCA_036795065.1 of Vicinamibacterales bacterium. GTDB lineage: Bacteria > Acidobacteriota > Vicinamibacteria > Vicinamibacterales > UBA2999 > VFZN01. Next base: position 2,283 of record DAIRFN010000351.1, on the reverse strand, counting down.
TCCTCGAGCATGTGAGTCGCTGCCCTCAGCAGCCCGTCACGGTCGCCGTGCCCGTCCTCGAGCACGAGATGGGCCGTCAGCGCCGTCTCCGACGTGGCCATTCCCCACACGTGCAGCTCGTGCAACGCCTGCACGCCGGGCAGGGCCAGCAACGCCGCGCGCACCTCCCGCAGATCGATGCCCCTTGGGACGCCGTCGAACAGGAGATGCAGTGACTCCCGGAACAGGGACCAGGTGCCGGCCACGACCACCACGGCGATGATCAGGCTGGTCCCGGCATCGATCCACGCCCAGCCCCACCACAGGTACGTCGCGCCGGCCACGACGACGCCGAGTGAGACGAGGGCATCCGCTGCCATGTGCAGGAACGCGGCGCGGACGTTCAGGTCGCCGTTCCGATTCCGGAAGAAGAGGGCAGCGGTCACGGCATTGATGGCAACGCCGATGGCGGCGACGATGACGACGGTCACACCGTCGATGGCAACCGGGGCTTGCAGGCGATGCGTCGCTTCCCACGCGAGCGAGCCCATCGCCACCAGCAGCAGGATGGCGTTCGCAAAGCTCGCGAGGATGGAGCCGCGGCGCCACCCATAGGTATGGCGATCATCGGGCGCGAGGCGCCGGGCGGCGAGGCCGGCCCACGCCAGGAGCAGTCCGCCGACATCGCTCAGGTTGTGAAAGGCATCCGCCAGCAGGGCCAGCGAACCGGAGCGCCAGCCGTAGACCGCTTCGACGATCACGAAGCCAACGTTCAGGGCGGTGCCCACGGCGAACGCGCGGTCGATAGTCGCCGGCAACTCGTGACCGTGTGGATCATGGGCGTGGGTCATGGCATCTCCGCGGCCACAGTGCGAGACAGTGGGTGCCTCTGGGCACTCCACCGGACGTGACCCGTTCCTGATGGCTGGCCTGGAGTGCCGGTCACCGTCAGCGCGACGGTGCTGTCAAGCATGCCACGGCGGAGGCGAACGACGTCATCGGTCCATTCCTGTTACCATCGCACCTGATCCGGCCGGGAACCTCACGGTCCCCTCCCCGCCGAGGCCGCAACCGCCACTGCGGTTGGGAGGGTTGACACATGCATGCCGTTCGCATCGTGGCGCTGCTGGCCGCGATGGGACTTGCCACCGTGTCGTGCAGGGACACGGCGGGGCCTTCCACACCTGCCACACCCGCCACGGCGAGCGGCGAGGAGCTCTACTCGACATTCTGCGCGTCGTGTCACGGGCCGGAAGGGCGCGGCGACGGCATGGCCGCGCCGTTCAGCCGGGTGCCGCCCGCGGACTTCACGCGGGCGCAGTTCAAGGTGCGCTCCACGCCGGCGGGCGCGCTCCCGAGCGACGCCGACCTGGCCACGGTGATCAGGCGCGGCGCCGGCGGCGACGGCGCCATGCCGTCATTCTCGTTCCTCTCGGCTGGGGACGTGGACCGCCTCGTCGCGCACCTGAAAGGCCTCTCGCCGCGCTGGCAGCGCGAGCAGGCGCCGCCGGACCTCGCACTGCCGCCGCGCGTCCAGGGCGACGCGCGCCGCGGCCAGCAGGTGTATCAGGGCTGGGGATGTGCCGACTGCCACGGATCGTCGGGGAGAGGCGACGGCCCGCGCGCACACGAGCTGCGCGACGCGCGCGGCCAGCGCGAGCTCGCCACCGACCTCACCCGCCCGTGGACGTTCAAGGGAGGCCGCGACGACGTCGGCCTGGCGCGCTCGGTGCTGACCGGCTTCAACGGCACGACCATGCCCGGCTACGCGGACAAGCCCGGCATCGAGACGAGCGTGTGGGACCTGGCCGCCTACATGTGGTCCCTGCAGCAGCCGCTGCCCACACCGGAGACCACCACCGTCGACACGTCCACGGTGGCCGGCTACTGGAAGACGCCGGTTCCCGCGCAGGGCGGCGAGCTGTCGTCCGTGTCGTGCGCCGCGTGCCACACGGCGCAATTCGGCGACTGGTCGCGTGCACGTCATGCGATTGCCATGGGCCCGGGCGTGCGGGCGCAGATGAACGACCAGCCCGAGCTGAGCGGGATGTGCGCCACCTGTCACACTCCGCTTCGCGACCAGTGGACCGACCCGTACCTCTCCGCGGACGGCGTGGGGTGCTCCGGCTGTCACTCGCGGGGAAGCCAGAAGTTCGGCCCGCCGCCGCTCGAGACGACCATCGCGCCGCTGGTCGCGCGCTACCCTTCCCCGCACGGGCCGGTGAACACCCGCGATTTCTTCGAGAGCGCGGACTTCTGCGCCGGCTGCCACCAGTTCGCCGAGGGCAATGCGCCGAAGGTCAA
>DAIRFN010000350.1:0-5281 GCA_036795065.1 Vicinamibacterales bacterium | reverse complement strand
ACGTGACCGCCCGCACCGGCGGTGACGTGAGGCTCGGCGCCGGCACGCTGTACCGCTCCATCCAGCGCATGCTCGAGCAGGATCTCATCGTCGAAACCGGGTCGCGCCCGGAGCCCGAGGCCGATGACGAGCGCCGCCGCTACTACCGGATCACCGCGTTCGGCAGGAAGGTGGCGGGCGCCGAGGCGGAGCGGCTTGCCGGCCTGGTTCAACTGGCGCGCGCGAGCGGCGTCATTCCCCGAAAGGCCTGACCCATGTCCTGGTACCGCGCGCTGCTGAGGCTGTATCCGCTCTCGTTCCGCGCCGAGTACGGCGGCGAGATGGCGGCCATCTTCGCCTCCCGCCTTGCCAACGCCCGGGGCCTGCGCGAGCGCGTGGCCCTGTGGGCCGAGGCGCTGGTCGACATCCTCTCGTCCGCGCCGGCGGCGCACTGGGACCTGCTGCGGCAGGATCTGCGGATAGCCGTGCGCTCGCTCAGGCGTTCGCCGGGGTTCACCCTGGCCGCGGTCCTGGTCGCCGCGCTCGGGGTCGGCGCAACGACCATTGCCGTCGGCCTCACGGACCACGTGCTCGTCAGGCCGCTGCCCTTCCCTCAGGCCGAACGGCTCGTGAAGCTCTACCAGGACCAATCGTTCCGCGGCTACTCGCGCATGGAGCTCTCGCCATCGAACTTCCTCGACTGGAAGCGCGAGAGCCGCTCTTTCGAGCGGGTGGCGGCATTCACGTCAGCCTCGGTGAACATGATCGGCGCCGGCCAGCCGCTGCGCCTCGATGGCATCGCCACCACCGGCGAGCTGTTCGGCGTGCTGGGCATTCCTGCCGCACTCGGGCGCACCATGACCAGCATCGACGATGCGGAGGGCTCGCCCAGGGTGATGGTGCTCAGCCACAGGCTCTGGAGCACCGCCTTCGGCGCCAATCCCGACGTCATCGGCCAGTCCGTGCGTCTGAACGACGAGCCTCACCTCATCGTCGGCGTCATGCCGCCGCACTTCAACTTCCCGTCGAGGGAAGCCTCCTTCTGGGCGATCCGTCGGTTCACGGCGGCCGATCTGGAGGATCGCGGCAACTGGTTCCTCCACGGTGTCGCACGCCTGAAGGACGACGTCACGCTGGCGCAGGCCAGGGCAGAGAGTAGCGCGATCCTGGCGCGGCTGGCGGAGGCCTACCCCGACACCAACGCCCGCAACGGCGCGGCCGTGGTGCGGTTGCGCGACGAAGTGACACGACAGTCGCGCCTGATGCTGTGGGCGCTCGCGGGCGCGGCGGTCTGCATGTTCCTCATCGCCTGCACCAACCTCGCCGGCCTCCTGCTGTCCCGAGCGCTGCAGCGGCATCGCGAGCTGTCGGTGCGGGCCGCGCTCGGCGCCGGGCGCGAGCGCCTGGTGCGGCAGATGCTGACGGAGAATCTCGTCCTGGCAGGCATGGGTGGCGTTGCTGGCGCGCTCTGCGCGGTGATGGGCATGCCGCTCGTGGCCCTGCTCGTCCCAACGACGCTGCCCATTCCCGATGCCCCGTCCGTGGACGTGCGCCTGCTCTCGCTGTCGCTGCTCGTGACGGTGGCCAGCGGTCTCTTCTTCGGCGTCGTGCCCGCACTGAAGCTGGCCGGCAGCGCCTCGGTACAGGGCCTGAAGGAAGGCGGACGCACCGGCGCCAGCCGCTCGACCGAGCGGTTGCGATCGCTCCTGGTGATCGGCGAAGTCACCGCCTCCATCGTCCTCCTGGTCTTGGCGGGATTGCTCCTCCAGGCATTGTGGCGAGTGCAGAACGTGGCCCCCGGGTTCGACGCGACTGGCGTGCTGACGCTGCGAACGTCCCTTCCCGTCCCGAAGTACGACCAGACGGCGCGCCGCCAGCAGTTCTACCAACGCGTCCTCGCGGAGGTGCGCGCCATGCCTGGCGTGCACCAGGCCGCCTACATCAGCTATCTCCCCATGGTCATGCGGGGCGGCATCTGGCCCGTCACGGTGGATGGGCGGCCGGAGGACCCCGACAGCACGCACACGGCCAGCATGCGGCTGGTCACGCCAGGGTTCTTCGAGACGCTCCAGATCCCCCTGCTCAACGGCCGCGACGTCAGGGACAGCGACGTGTTGACCACCCCTCTCGTCGCGGTGGTCAGCCAGTCGTTTGTCGACCGCCACTGGCCCGGGCAGGAGCCCCTGGGCCGACAGCTCTCGCTGGCACGGGGTGACATCACGGTAGTGGGTGTGGTGGGCGACGTGAAGGTCCGCGGCCTCGAGCGCGAGAGCGAGCCGCAGGTCTACCTGGCGTCGGCGCAGGTGCCCGATGGCTCGCTCGTGTTCTACGCGCCGAAGGACCTCGTCATCAAGACCGACGCGACCGAGGAGGCTCTCGTGCCCGCCATCCGCGCGGCTCTGGCCCGAATCGATCCCGAGGTGCCGGTCTCCGACGTCCGGTCGCTGCACGCGATTGTGGAAGCCGATACCGCCGCGCGTGTCGTCCAGGTACGCGTGCTGGGCGCGTTCGCCGTCATGGCCGTGCTGCTGGCGGGGGTGGGCCTGCACGGGCTGCTGGCCTTCAGCGTCTCGGCGCGGGCGCGCGAGATTGGCGTGCGGCTGGCGCTCGGGGCCACGCGAGCGAACATCCTGCGCCTGGTGCTGGCCCGCGGTCTGATGCTGGCAGCCATCGGAACCGTGGCGGGCACCATCTGCGCGGCGTGGGCCGCGCAGGCGCTGCAGTCGTTGCTGTTCGGGGTGAATCCTGGCGACAGCCAGGTGTTCGCGGCGGCCGTGGCGGTGTGCGTGATGATGGCGCTGGTCGGAAGCCTGCTGCCGGCCATCCGCGCCACGCGCGTGGATCCCCTCGAGGCGATCCGAGCGGACTAGCACCAGGGCCTCGCCGGCGCGCGGCGAGGCCCGTTCCCGGCGTGGCTACGGGACCGCGTCGAGCATCTTGTGGCACGACTCGCAGTCGGCCGTGATGCTCGAACCGTCCCTGGCCACCTTGCTGCCGTCGTGGCAGCGGAAGCAGCCCTGCGACGTGGTGTGGCCGAGGTTGTCGGGGTACACGCCGAAGGTCACGTTCATGGAGGGGAAGACATTCCGCTCGTAGACGGTCTGCAGCGTCGAGACCGCCCGCTCCAGAGCCGCGCTGTCGATTTCCCCGGTCTGCGTCTTGTAGAAGCCGCGCAGCCCCTGGTCGATGGCCGCGCGCGCCGCATCGGTGCTTACGTACGTCGCCTGCACCAGCTTCACGCCCTCGCGGCGCACGTACGGCAGGGTCTGCGGCAACGCACCCGCTGCCATGGCCCGATCCACGGCGTGTTCAGCCGAAGGCGCGATGCGATGGGCCACCACGTTGTGGCAATCGAGACAATCCATCGTCCGCGGCGTGCCGTCCGGCGCCTGGTCGAGCGATGTGCCCTCCGCGGCCCACACCTCCACGGATCCATCCGGACGCGTGGCCCGCACCCACGGAATCTCCTGGCGGTCAGCGTCCGTGTAGACGTACTCGATGCGGAGGTTCGGGTTCGCATGCCAGTGAATGCCACGGCCACCCGGCGTCCCCGGCCCGCCCAGGTGCAGCGTCAGTGCCGTCGCGCTCTCGGTGTTGGTTTCGTCGTCCGCGTAGGTCCTCAGTACGCGCACCCTGTCGCCGATGGACCGTCCCGGCCAATGGCAGTTGCCGCACGTCTCGAGCGCGGGCCGCATGTCGGCCACACCCGGGATGGGCCGCGGGTAGCTGTTGGTCACCACGTGGAAGAGCTGCCGCATGCCGGCCGTCTTGTAGTGAACGAACGCCTCGCCGCCCTCGCCGATATGACACTGGACACACGTGATGTTCGAGTGCGGTGAGTTCTGCCAGGCCGTGAACTGCGGGTGCATGGGCTCGTGGCACACCTGGCCGCAGAACTGCGGCGACTCCATCCAGTGCAGCGTGCCGTAGCCGGCCACGAGCATGATGATCAGGTTGATAGCGGTGAGCGAGGCAATGGCGAGCGCCACCCGACGGGTGCGCGACTGGCGGAAGTCCACCACGGGCCAATCCGCTTCGCCCTCGCCGCGCGCGATGGCGCGGCGCTGCAGCCTCATCCCCCAGGGGATGAGCACCAGCCCCATGATGAAGACGGCTGGCAGTCCGACGAAGACCACCAGGCCGGCATAGGGGTTGTCCAGCAACCCCACGAACATCGCCACGGCAAGGGCGATGAACACGATCGCGGATGCGGTCGTGATGGCAATACCCGCCATCGCAACGGGATGGCGGACGAGCACGGCACGTTCGGGTTGGGCCACGCGATCCTCCCCTCTGGGGGTAGCGCCTGCCTGTTATGCCCCGGCCGTGGGGTGCCGGGAGGCGGACGCTACTTCAACGACTGCATGTAGGCCACCAGCGCGTCGATGTCCGCGGGAGGCAGCTTGGCATAGGTCTTCGGCATCAGCGGCTTTTTCGTCGACTTGGCCTTCTCTGCGGCCGCAGCGGGATCCACCAGCCACTCCTTGGTCTGCTCGGCGGTGAGCTTCGCGCCCACTCCGTCGAGCACGCTCAGCTTGTTGCCCTTGCCCGCCACCTGGTGGCACATCGAGCACTTCTGCGCCGCGTACAACTGCTGGCCTTTCGCGGCGTCCTGCGCCATGGCCACCTGCGGCGCCAGGAACACCGTCGCCGCGAACACCGCCACTATTACTACTCGCATGAGAGCCTCCACCGCGCCGGCCGCTGCCTGGCGCAATCCGCACTTGCCATGACACCTGCGACGATGCGCGCAGCGGGCGCATGTCGAAATCCGTGGTCTTGATTCAGGGAAAGCGGTTCATGGCATCGCGCCGACCGCGTACGGAAGACAGGACGCGGTGAGAATCATCACCACTCATGTGATTCTATAGCACAAGGTGACGGGCCAGACAGCAAGCGCGGTCATCCTCTGCGGGGGCGCCTCCTCCCGGATGGGTCGTGACAAGGCCTCGCTTCCCTTCGGGCCGGAGACCCTGCTCGAGCGGGTCATCCGGATCGTGCACTCGGTGGCCGACGAGGTGGTGCTGGCCGCCGGCGTGGATCAGGTCGTGCCCGCCGGGCTGCCCGTCGTCCGGGACGCCCGCGAGGGGCTTGGCCCGCTCCCGGCGCTGCTGGGCGCCTGCACTGCCATCGATGCCGGGTACGTGTTCCTGGTGGCGTGCGACACGCCGCTTCTGCAACCAGCCCTGGTCCGGCTGCTCGTCAACCGCGCACACGGCTGGGATGCGTGCGTGCCGGTGGTCAACGACGTCGCGCGCCGTTTCCATCAGCGCGTGATCGCGCAGCAGGTCGCCCGTTCGCA
>DAIRFN010000083.1:0-17786 GCA_036795065.1 Vicinamibacterales bacterium | reverse complement strand
CGCCCACGAGCAGCGCGACCTGCGCGGCCGAGCGAGGCTGCCCCATCACCGTGCGCTTGCCCGTGAGCGTGGCCGGATCCAGCGCCTCGAGCTGGGCCTTCGCGTGCGCGAAGCCCTTGTTGATGTGCTCGATGATCTGGGCCTTGTCGGTGATGGCGCGCAGCTTGGCCATCTCTTCACGGCTCCCCAGCTCCGCCGGCTTGGCGCCGAAGGAGTTTGGCACGAACGAGTAGCCTTCCATCGCGGCCAGCATCAGCACTTCGGACACCGAGCGGACGCCTTCCATCGGGCGCCACGTGTACTTTTCCTGCGGAAACGCCTGCGCCAGCCCGACGAACTTGCCGCGCATGGTCTCGAGGTCGGCGAGGAACGAGGTCTTGAGCTCGGCGACGGACTCCTTCGTCATCACGTCCTGCGCGCGCGCCTCCGCGGGAAGCGCGGCCACGCCCGCGCAGACGGTCACGAGCGCCAGGCCGACTGCGGTGCGACGCGCGGTCTGGAAAGGGCTGAGGGTCATAGAGCCTCCTTGGTTGGTCGACGATGGTTTCTGCAGTCTACGCCTTGAACATCCCCCTGTAGTCCGCGTAGTTCACCGGAACGGCGATGACCAGGCTTCGTCCTTCGGAGAGCGCGAGGGCGGCGGCTGACGCCAGTTCTCCCGGGTCGCTGGTGCGCAGCGCCTCCACGCCGCATGCCTCCGCCAGCTTCACGGTGTCGATGCGCCCGAAGTCCATCCGATAGGGCTCGAGTTTCCGGCTCTCCTGTGCCAGCTTGATGAGCGAGTAGCTGCCGTCCTCGAGCACCACGGTGACGAAACGCGCGCCCACGCGCTCGGCAGTCTCCAGCTCCTGGGCGTTCATCGAGAAGCCGCCATCGCCCACCGCGGCCAGCACGGGCGACTCGGGGCGCGCCAGCTTCGCGCCAATGGCCGCGCTCAGTCCGTAGCCCATGCCCGACAGGCCGTTCGACATCCAGAACGTCTGCGGCTGCCGGCTGGGCCAGAACTGGCCGAACAGGTACTTGTGCGAGCCGACGTCGGTGGTCACGATGGTGTCGGGCGGCGCCACGCCAGCCAGCGCGCGGATGATATCTCCGGGCCACATCGTGCCCGGCGCGGTGGCGTGGCCATCGAGCAGCGCGAGGCGCCGCTGCTGGAACGCGGCGAACGGCGCATCCCACGTGCGGGGCGCAGCCTCGGCCGCCAGCGCGTCGAGCAGCGACGCGTGCTCCACGAGCTCCACGCCGGCGGGCACCACGCCACAGGCATTGGTGGCCTCGAGCACCCAGTGCACGGCCAGCTCTGCATGCCAGGTCTTGTCGATCTCCACGGGGTCGAGGCCAAGGCCGATACGCAGGTCCGCGGCGGCAATGGCGTCGCACATCAACCCGTCGGCTGCCATGCCACCCACCACGCCGACGAAGCTCGGCGTGGTTTCGTCCACCACGCCCTTCACCTTCGGTGTGACCGCCACTGGCAGGTTCCAGGCGGCCAGCCACCGTTGCAGCCGATGCGTGTTGGACGCATCGAAACCCAGCCCGACGATGACGAGCGGGCGCTCCGCCGAGGCAAGCCTGTCGCGCAGTTGCCGGGCGGCGACCGCGGGATCCCCGGCCGGCACGGCCAGCGTGGGCGCGATGGTCGGCCAGGGCGTCGGCTCCGGGACGAGAGATGGCCTCAGGGCCTCGCGCGCCGACAGGGTGAGATAGACACTGGCAAACGGCCGCGTCACCGACGCGGCCAGCGCGCGCGGCACCACTGTCGCCGCGCTCTCACCGGTCACGGTGGCCACGTAGCGGCTCACCGGGCGGAACAGCTCGTGCAGCGGCAGCTTCTGATGGGTGTGGGTCGGCGGGAACTCGTCCGGAATCTGCGCCGTGATGGCGACCAGCGGCTCCTGGTCCAGCCAGGCATTGCTCATCGGCAACAGCAGGTTGGCCGCGCCCGGACCGAGCGTGGCCACCACCACGCCCGGCTGCCCCCGCAGCTTGCCGTAGACGGCGGCGGCCAGCCCTGCGTTCGACTCGTGCCGCATGAGCACGAAGTCCACGCCGGCCCTGCGAAGCTCGTCGATGAGCACGAGCACCTCGCCTCCGGGCAGGCCGAAGACGCGCTCGACGCCGGCGTTCGCTATGACCCTGGCGGTGGCCGCGGCCGTGGTGGGGCTCGCCTGGTCGGGCTCGGGCATGGAAGCCGCATGCTACCCTACGCCATGCTTCGATCGCACCAGATTCTGTCTCGTTCCGGTCCCGTGCTCGCCGTGCTGATCGGCCTTTCCGCCCTCGTCGCGGCGTGCCAGTCGTCCACGCCCGAGCAGCCGGCGCCCACCTCCACGGCCACGGTGTACGAGGGTGCGCGCCTCGTGGACGGCAACGGCGGCGCGGCCGTCGAGAACGCCACCTTCGTCGTGGATGGCGGCCGCTTCACGGCGGTCGGCGCGGCGGGCCAGGTGACGGCGCCGGCCGGCGCGACGCGCGTGAGCCTCGCGGGCAAAACCGTGATTCCCGCGCTGGTCGATACGCACACGCACCCGTCCACCACGCGCGAGACGCTGGTCGATCAGCTGCGCGCCAAGGCGTACTTCGGCGTCGGCGCCATCCTCAGCATGGGCCTCGACACGGGCACGGTGCCCTTCGAGGTGCGCAACGAGACCATTCCCGGCGCCGCGCGCCTGCGTACAGCGGGCCGCGGGATCACCGCGCCAGAACCGGGACGCAGCGAGGCGCCCTACTGGATCACCACCGCGGCCGACGCCCGCAAGGCGGTGCAGGAGCTGGCCGCCCAGAAGGTGGACATCGTCAAGATCTGGGTGGACGATCGGGACGGCAAGTACAAGAAGCTGCCGGCGGACCTCTACGGGCCGGTCATCGACGAGGCGCACACGCACGGCCTCCGCGTCGTGGCGCACATCTTCGCCCTCGACGATGCGAAGGGGTTGTTGAAAGCAGGCGTCGATGCGTTCGGGCATGGCGTGCGCGATCGCGACGTGGACGACGAGTTCATCGCGATGATCAAGGCGCGCCCGCAGGTGGTGCTCATTCCGAACATGCCGGACCGCGGCGTGGCGGTGGACTACGGCTGGCTCTCGGGCAGCGTGCCCGCCGGCGCGCTCGAGAAGCTGCAGGCCGGCGCCACGGACAGACCCGAGGCGCAGAAGACCTTCGGCATCCAGGCGCGAAACCTCGCGAAGCTGAGCGCCGCCGGCATGACCATCGCCATGGGCACCGACGGCTTCTCGCCCTGGAGCCAGCACGCGGAGATGGCCGACATGGTGGCCTCGGGCATGACGCCGGGCCAGGTGATCGTCGCGGCGACGAAGAACTCCGCGGCGTTCCTGCAACTGGCCGACACGGGCACGGTGGCGGCCGGCAAGCGCGCGGATTTCGTGGTGCTGGACGCGAACCCGCTTGACGACATCACCAACACGCGGAAGATTTCCGCCGTCTACCTCGCAGGGGCGGCCGTGGACCGGGAGGCCGTTCGCGCGAAGCTCACGGCGGCCGCACCGTGATGTTGGCAGGGCTGCCTGTGAACTTGCGACCTATACTCCCCCGATGCGCTTCCTCGCCCTCCCCGCCCTTGCGCTGATGGTCGCCGCCTCGGGCGTCGTCCGCGCGGCCGACGCCCCCGACTGGTCGCGCTTCCGCGGCCCCAACGGCTCGGGTCTCTCCACCGCCACGAAGATCCCCACCGAGTTCGGCCCGGCGAAGAACCTGATCTGGCGCCTGGAGCTGCCGCCAGGGCACTCGTCGCCCATCCTGCACGGCGACCGCATCTACCTGACCGCCTTTCGCGGTGACGAGCTGATGACCCTCGCCATTGATCGACTGCGCGGGCGCATCCTGTGGGAGCGCGCCGCGCCGCCCGTGAAGACACGTGTCATCGACAAGCGCAACAACGCGGCCTCGCCCAGCCCCGCGGTCGAGGAGAACGGCGTCTACGTGTTCTTCCCCGACTACGGGCTCGTCGCCTACGACGCGGCCGGAAGAGAGCTGTGGTCCATGCCGCTCGGCCCGTTCAACAACATCTACGGCATGGGCGCCTCGCCCATCATCGTCGGCGACCTGCTGGTGCTGGCATGCGACCAGAGCCTCGGCTCGTACGTGATGGCGCTCGACAAGCGCACCGGCAAGGTGCGCTGGAAGGTGGATCGGCCCGAGGCGAAGAGCGGGCACTCCACGCCCATCCTGTGGAAGGGGCCTGACGGCAAGGATCAGATCCTTCTGCCCGGGTCGTTCTTCCTCACCGCCTATGAGGCGGCGACGGGCCGCAAGCTGTGGTGGGTGGGCGGCCTGTCGTTCGAGATGAAGTCCACGCCCGTGATTGGCGGCGACACCATCTACGTGAACGGTTACGGCGCGCCGGTGAACGACCCCGGCAACAAGGTCTCGGTGCCCTCGGCGGACGAGGTGTGGAAGACGGCGGACACCGATGGCAACGGCGTGATCTCGAAGACCGAGTTCCCGAAGTTCACGCCCGCGTTCTGGTTCGACGTAGCCGATCTGGACATCAACGGATCGCTGTCGCGCGACGAGTGGGCCTACTACCGCGCGGCGCTGGACTCGGAGAACGGGATGCTCGCGATCCGCCTGGGCGGATCGGGTGACATGAGCGACACGGCCATCCGCTGGAAGTACCAGCGCACGGTTCCGCAGCTTCCCTCCCCGCTGCTGTATGGCGGCGTGCTCTACATGATCAACGACAACGGCATCGTCACCACGCTGAACCCCGAGACGGGCGAGCGCATCAGGCAGGGGCGGCTCACCGGCGCGCCGGGCGCGCACTTCTCGTCGCCAGTGGCGGCCGACGGACACATCTTCTTCACCAGCGAAGCGGGCGCCGTGGTGGTGGTGGATCCGGGCGGCGACATCACGCCGAAAGTGGTGAACGACCTTGGCGAGGACGCCTACGCCACGCCCGCGTTTGCCGACGGGCGCGTCTACGTGAGGACGGTGGCGGCGCTGTACGCGTTTGGGGAACCGTAGGTTCTCGGGTTCTCAGGCTCTCGGGTTCTCGGGTTCTCAGGCTCTCGGGTTCTTGGGGTTCGCAGGTTCTCGGGCTCGCAGTCTGGGAATCTCAGCCGAGCCACCGGGAGAGTTCGTCTCGCAGCGCCTTCCCGCGGTTGGTGCCGCGCTCCTCGATGTGTGCCAGCGCTTGATTCAACCGCTCGTGTTCGTCTCTCGACAAGCCATCCAGTAACGCGCGCAGATCGACTGCGTCCTGTGGCCGATCTGGCGCGAGGGCGAGGAGCTTCATGGCGGCAAGGTGACCAGACCGGGCGACGGGCACCGTGAGGCCACGGGCGATCTCGATCGGCTCGGCCTCGCCGCAGATCTCGGGCTCGATTCCGGAAGACCTGAACAACAGGTCGACAACCACGCCTTCTTCGGATTCACCGGGAGGCAACAGCCTGACGGCTGCCAGGCGTCCGGCAGCTTTCTGCTCCAACGTCAGTTGCAGCGTGAAGCCACGGGCAACAAGGCCCGACACGAGCGCCTCGGCCACAGCATCGTCCGCCACGGCCACGGCAATGTCGATGTCTCGCGTGAAGCGGGGCTCCACTCGAATCGACACGGCCAGCCCTCCCACGAGCGCCCAGGGCAGCCGTTGCTCGTCGAGCGCGCCGGCAATCGACTGAAGTGCGGCGAACAGCCGTGTTGATTCGGGTGTCAGGCTCACGGAGTATCGGGGTGGGGGCCGTCGCCGTGTTCGGCGCCCGGTCGCTCGTGCAGCCACCGGGCCAGTCGCGACTCGATTTCGGCCTCGGACGCGCCGGGGTGTTCGCGACGAATGGCCTGGCGACGGAGCGCCATCCCGGTCGCCCACAGGTCCAGGATCGTGCGAAAGCGCTCGACCAGCCGCTGCTCGTCGGTCACGACCGTAGTGTAGCAAGTCGAGGTTCTCGGGTGCTCAGGCTCTCGGGTTCTTGCTGCGCTCTGTGGTACTGTCCGGCGCCATGGCAGTGCATCTCGTCGCTCGAACCCGAACCACTCGCGCCTGGGCGCCGGCGTGGGTGGTCGCCGGCCTGGCACTCGTCACGGGCGGCGCCGCCCCGGCACAGGTGCCCTCTCCGGAGCGCACGGTGCTGGTGAAGGCCGCGCACATCATCGACGGGCGAGGGGGCACGCCCATCGCGAACGGCGCCGTGCTCATCCGCGGCGAGCGCATCGAGCGCGTCGGTCCGGCCGCGGGCATGACGGCGGACCAGGTCATCGACCTCGGCAGCGCCACGGTGCTCCCCGGTCTCATCGATCTCCACACGCACCTGACGGACGAGGTCGGCACGAACTGGGAATCAGCACTCCTCACCACCACGCCCGGCCGCGCCGCCATCTATGGCGCCGTCAACGCGCGCACCACGCTGATGGCCGGCTTCACGACGGTTCGTGACATGGGGCCGACCTGGCCCTACGTGGACATCGACCTGCGCTACGCCATCGACAAAGGTTCCGTGCCCGGCCCTCGCCTGCAGGTGGCTGGCAACTACGTCTCGGCCACCGGCGGCGCCGGCGACGCGCGGCAGTTCTCCATCTACGTGGACGTCCCCATCGTCCGCAACCTCGCCGACGGCGTGGACCAGGTGCGGCAGGTGGTGCGCACAAACCTGAAGAACGGTGCGGACTTCGTGAAGATTCTCGCGACCGGCGCGGTGATGTCGAAGGGCATCCCGCCCGGGGCGCAGCAATACTCGGATGCCGAGCTCGCCGTCGCCGTGGAAGAAGCCACCAGGTGGGGCCGGTTCGTGGCCGCCCATGCGCACGGGGTCGAGGGCATCAAGGCCGCGCTCCGTGCGGGTGTGCGCACCATCGATCACGGCAGCATGCTGGACGAGGAGGCCGCGCGGCTGCTGAAGGAGAAAGGCGCGTACTTCGCACCGACGCTGTACGTCGGGCACACCATCCTGCACGACAACCAGGCGCTGAACATCCCGGCGCACCAGGTGGAACGCGAGCGCGCCATGCAGGGCACGCAGGAGCGCGCCTTCAAGATCGCCCTCGCGCAGGGCCTGCCCATCGCCTTCGCGACCGACGCGGGCGTGTTCCCTCACGGCGACAACGCCCGCGAGTTCAAGGTGCGGGTCGACATGGGCCAGGCGCCGATGGCCGCCATCGAGGGCGCCACGCGCATCGCCGCCGAGGCCATCGGCTGGGATGACCGCGTGGGCACGCTGCAGCCGGGCCGCTTCGCGGACCTGATCGCCGTGGCCGCCGATCCCCTGACGGACATCACCGAGTTGGAGCGTGTGCAGTTCGTGATGAAGGGCGGGGTCGTCCACAAGTCGCGCTGACGCGGCCGCGCGATCACGCCTCCGGGTGAAGGGGTACCACCAGCACCGAGCATGGCGCGCGGCCGACGACCTCCTCGGCGACGCTTCCCATCAGGAGCCGCGGCACGCCCGACCGCCCCCGCGTGCCGACCACAATCAGCGCGGCCGGCAGGTCCTTCGCAGCGGCCACGATGCCGGCGCCCGGCCGCTCGCTGAGCACCACGACGTCGCCGGTGGCGCCGGTCCCCGCCATCACTTTCAGGAGCCGCTCGCGCGCCTCGCCCGCGATCTCCCGGGCCGTCTCGTCCGAGATGGGTGAGAGCGGGATCCCCCCGGCGAGACCGGCGGAGGCCATCGCGATGGCGGCATCGAGCTCCGTGCTGTGCACCAGCCGAAGCGCCACCCCTCGCCGCCGAGCCTCGGCCATGGCCGTGTGGACCGCGGGCATGGACGGATCCGAGAAGTCGGTCGCGCCGAGCACGCCACCCCCGGGGGGCGACGGACGCGCCACGAGGACGGGACACGGCGCCGCGCGCGCCACGCGATGCGCCGTCGCGCCCGGCCCGACGACGATGAGCCCGGCGCCGGTCCGCTCGGCAATCTCGAGGATGGCCGCGTGGGGACTGCCGGAGTCGAGCTCCACCCTGGCGCCGGCGGCGTCGCCCAGGACGTCAGCGACGCGCGCACCGACGAGCGCCCGCGCCTTCCGCTCCAGCGGCTCCTGGACCGAGGTGTCGATGCCCGCATGCTGCGGAAAGAGCACCCGGACCCTGTAGGCCTCCGGCAGGACGTGGCAGACGATGAGCGGCGCGCCGATGCCGGCCGCCACGGCGTGCCCCTGCCGGAGCAGCTCGTCATCGGCCTCGGAGAGGCTGGTGGCCACGAGCACGGGCCCGGTGATCGGCATGACGCGGATGCTACCTCAAGACCCAACCCCCAGAACCCAAGACCCAAAACCTCGGATAGCATGTGTCGATCCCATGACTACCCCGCGCCGCACTCTCATCGCCCTCGTCCTGGCCGTTCTCGCGTTCGGCCCCGCCGTGTTCTCGCAGTCACCCGCGCCGGCCGCCGCGCCCATGCGCGGCTACACGCCCGCGCGGGCCGCGGCCCAGCGCGAAATGGAGCGCGCCTACCAGGCGCTGCCGTCCGCCGGCCGCATCGAGCAGTGGCATCGCTACTTCACCTCGGTCCCGCACCCGGCCACCTCACCGCGCACGAAGGAGATTGCCGAGCGCATCGCGCAGGCCTGGCGCGAGCAGGGACTCGAGGACGTCAAGATCCACCGCTACGACGTGCTGTCGTCGAACCCGCGCGAGGTGCGCGTCGAGATGGTGGCGCCCCGCCGCTACGTCCCGACGATGCGCGAGGACGCGTATCCGGAGGATCCGGACACCGCGCGCAAGGACATCAGCTCGGCGTGGCTGTCGTTCTCGGCCAACGGTGACGTGACGGCGCCGGTCGTCTACGCGAACAGCGGCAACCCCGAGGACTACGACCGCCTGCGCGCGGCGGGCATCGACCCGAAGGGCAAAATCGTCATCGTCCGCTACTCCGTGCCCTACAGCTATCGCGGCTTCAAGGCGCTCACCGCACAGCGCGAGGGCGCCGCCGGCCTCATCGTCTACTCCGATCCCATGGAGGACGGGTTCACCAAGGGCGAGGTGTTCCCGAAGGGCCCGTACGGGCCCGACAGCCACTTCCAGCGCGGCGGCATCGCGTACGACTACATCGTTCCCGGCGATCCGCTGACGCCCGGCTGGGCATCCACCCCGGGCGCGCACCGCATCACGAAGGAGGAGGCCGTGTCGGTGCCGACGATCATGGGCGTGCCCCTGTCGTGGCGCGATGCGAAACCGATCATGGAGAGCCTGGGCGGACCGCCGGCACCGAAGGAGTGGCAGGGCGCGATGGGGTTCGAGTACCGCCTCGGCGGCGAGGCGCGGGTCCACATGAAGGTGGACATGCGCACCGACGTGCAGCCGAACTGGGTGGTCGAGGCGCGCATCAAGGGCAGCGAGCGGCCGGACGAGTGGGTGACGCTCGGCAACCACCACGACGCGTGGGTGTTTGGCGGCGTGGACCCGAGCAGCGGCACGTCCAGCCTGATGGAGACGACACGGTCGCTCGGCGAAATGCTCAAGCGCGGACAGCGGCCGAAGCGGACGCTCATCTTCTGCGCGTGGGACGGCGAGGAGGTCACGCTCACCGGCTCCACCGAATGGGGCGAGCACTTCGCCGCGGACCTGCGCAAGAAGCTCGTCGCCTATCTCAACGTGGACTCGTCCGCGTCGGGGCCGAACTTCGAGGCCAACGCCGTGGGCTCGCTCGCCCCGGTGCTCGTGGACGTAGCGCGCGAGTTGAAGGATCCCTCCGGCGTGTCGCTCTACGACGCCTGGAAGAAGACGGAGCCACCCGCACAGGGCCTCGCCGAGGGCTCGCTGCCGGACCAGAAGCTGGTGACGACGCGCATCGGCAGCGGGTCGGATCACACGGTGTTCCTGAACTACCTCGCGCGCCCGGTCGTGGACATGACGTTCAACGGCCCGTACGGCGTGTACCACTCGGCCTACGACAACCACTACTGGATCTCGAAGATCGGCGACCCGGGCTTCCGCTATCACACCGTGATGTCGCAGTACTGGGGCACGCTCGCGCTGCGCCTCGCCAATGCCGACGTGCTCCCCTACCAGATGGACGAGTACGCGGCCAGCCTGCGCGAGTTCGTGCGGGCACTGGACCAGATTCCCGGCCTGCCGGAGCACCTCGACACGGGTGGGCTCGTCGAGCGCACGCGCGCGCTGAGGACGACGGCGCGGAAGCTGCATCTCCGTGTGGAGACGGCACTGGCGAAGGGACAGCTCAGCGCGGAGGCCGCCGACCTGCTGAACCGGGACCTGCTGGACTTCGAGGGCAACTGGGCGAACCCGGCCGGCATCCCGGGCCGGCCCTGGTTCAAGCACCTGCTCTACGCGCCGCGCTACACCTACGCGGCCATGACGCTGCCGGGCATCACCGAGGCCGCCGAGGCCGGTAACTGGCCGCTCGCGCGCGAGCAGGCCGCGCTGGTGGAGGCCGCCATCGCGAAGAACGAGGCGCTGCTCTCCGCGGCGGCTGATCGGCTCGTCGCGTCGGCGCCGGCCACCGACACGCTGGAGTCGCGCCTGCGCGCCATCCGTGACCGCGTGGACGGCCGCATGGCCGTCTACGTCGAGAACGTTCACAGCGGCGAGCGGGTCGTCATCGACGGAGACAGCGAATACGAGACCTTCAGCGTGATCAAGATCCCCATCATGGCCACCGTGCTCGACCAGGTGCGCCAGGGGAAGCTCACGCTCGATCAGCGCGTGCCCATGAAGCTGGACCAGCGCCGCATCCCCTCGGGCGTGCTCTATGCCCTGGACCCGGGCCTGCAGCCCACGGTGCGGGATCTGCTTACGCTGATGATCATCATCAGCGACAACCAGGCCACCGACGCGCTGGCGGACCTCGTGGGCCGCGAGAACGTCACGGCCCACATGGCCAGCCTGGGCCTTGAGAACACCCGAATCAAGTTCTCCGATCTCGACTGGGATCGGCTGTGGTTGTCAGGGCTCGATCCCACGTGGGCCGACGCGTCCGGCGACAAAACCATCGACTTCCCGTTCGACAAGTATTCCGGCGCAAGGGTGAGCGAGGCGTTCCGGCGCGTCATCGAGGACACGGGCCTCTACTTCGGCCGCAGCACCGCGCGCGACATGGGGCGGCTCTTCTCGATGATGGCGCGCGGCGAGCTGGTGTCGAAGGACGCCAGCGCGCTGATGATCGACATCCTGAAGAAGCAGCAGGTGAACGACCGGCTGCCGCGCTACCTGGGTGACGGCGTCACCATCGCGCACAAGACCGGTGATGGCCAGCCCTGGGTGGCCAACGACGCGGGCATTGTCTGGGTGAAGGACCAGCCCATCGTCATCGTGGTGCTGACCGGGCATCACCGCGGCACGAGCGAGGATCTGCGCGTCGCCGAGGGGAGGATTGCCGCGACGGTGGTGAAGCACTACGGAGGCGAGGTGGATCCGGCGGGGGTGGAGGAGAAGTAGGTCGTGGGTCTTGAGGTCTTGGGTCTTGGGTCTTGGGTCTTGTGGTACGGGGTCTTCCCTGAAGACCCCGCGGGCTCGCGGCTCACGGCCACCGGCTCGGTGCTTCCGGCCTCGACGATGGAGCTCGTCGGCGCGCCGAACGTGGGCGCGACCCAGTTCAGCGTGACCGTGGACCCGCTGACCGGCGCACTGGTGAAGTTGGGGGCGCCCGGTGGCGACGGTACGTTCCCGACCACGATCATCGTTTCCACGGACGGTGCGCTAACGGCCACGGGGCTGCGTGCGGATTCGCGCCGTGAACGCACTGGGCGCGAGCGTGGCGTCGAACGAACGGACAGTCGTGGTGCCCTGAGACGCAAGGCACGAAGGTTCACGGCACGGGGGTTCACGGCACGGAGGTTCAAGGCGCGGAGGTTCACAGCACGACAGTGTTTGAACGCTCGTGTTCTGAACCCTTGGGTGTGAACCCCCGTGTTGTGAACCCCCGTGTTGTGAACCCTGATGTCAGAGGGTGTACGTCCATCCTGGTTGCCACTCGAACGGCAAGGAGATCGCCTCGGCCAGCGGCATGCCGCCCAGCAGGTGATCCAGGGCCTAGTGCGTGGCACGGTGGCCGATGAGAAGCACCCACCCGCCTGGCCACGCCTTGCGCAGGTCGTCCAGGCATGCGGCGACTCGCGCGGTGGCCTGCGTGTAGCTCTCACCTGCTGTTCGCCGGTGGGCGACAACTCGACATCGTAATGGCCCGACGCCAGGCCCGCCTCGCTGTCGAGCGAGGTGGCGTGGGTTTCGTAGCGAAGCACGGGGTTCAAAAACACGGAGGTTTCCCTCCGTGCCCTACTCCTCGCGCAGGGCGGCGGCCGGGTTCAGCTTGAGACCGCGCCGTGCCGCCAGTCCGCACGTGGCTACACCCACCGCGCCGACCACGGCCACCACCGACGTGATGATGGCCGGATCCCAGGCCCGCACGTCGAACAGCAGGCTCGCCACCATGTTCCCCATTACCAGCGCACCAGCAACGCCGGCTGCGACACCAACCAGCACCGGTGCGGTCCCCTGCCGCAGCACCAGGCCGACCACCTGACGGGTTTCGGCGCCCAGCGCGACGCGGATGTTCATTTCCCGGCGGCGGCGGGCGATGCCGTACGACGCCACGGCGTAGATGCCGATCACCGCAATGAAGAGCGCCACCCCGCCGAAGACGGCGAGCATCTGCGCCTGGTAGCGACGGCCCGCCACCGAGTCGTCCACGATCTGCTCCATCGGGCGGGCGCGGCCGATGGCAGTCTCCGGATCGATGTCCAGCAGCGCACGGCGCACGGCGGGCACCACGGATAGCGGCGCCACGGCCGTCTTCACCAGCAGCGAGGTGGACGGCCGGCTGCGCCACCAGTAGGGCACGTAGACCATCAGCGGCTGCTCCGCATCGTCCAGCGCGGTGGTCCGGGCGTCGGCGACGACGCCCACCACTTCGAAGCCCTGCTCGGTGGAGATGCCCCGGCTGAAGCGCTTGCCGAGGGGGTCCTCGCCGGGCCACAGGCGCGCGGCCGTCGGCTCGGAGATGAGGGCCGGTGCGGGACGCTTCGGGTCGCGCTCACCGTCGGTGAACGACCGTCCCCGCCGCACCGCGATGCCCATCGTCCGGAAGTACTCCGGCGCGACGAACCGGAAGTTCGCGCTGGGAAGCTCGGAGGCCGACAGGTTGGCGCCGTCGCGCGCGACGAAGTTCACCTGGCCTTCTCCGCGGAGCGGCAGCATCGACGTGGTGGCGGCACCTTCCACGCCGGGTAAGGTGCGAACGGCAGCGAGCATCCGGTCGTACGCCGCCTGCCGGACCGGTTCCTCGGCATAGCGCGTCGCCGGCAGCGCCACGTCCAGCACGAGGACCCGCTCGGCGGTGAAGCCGCGGTCCGCGTTCAGCACGCGAACCAGGCTCGTCACGAAGAGCGCGGTGACTACGAGGAGCGTCACCGACAGGGCCACCTGCGCCACCAGCAGCATCGCGTGGCCGCGGAGCCCGCGGCGGTCGCTGGCCACGGCCATCGCACCGATACGGAGCGCGGCCTGCGCGTCGCGGCCGGCCATGCGGGCCGCGGGGACCAGGGCCACGAGGAGGCCGGCCAGCACCGATACCGCCGCGGTGAACGCGAGCACGCGCGCATCAATCGTGACCTCGTCCACGCGCGGCAGATCCACCGGGGCGGTCCGCACGAAGATCGACAGCGCCATCCAGGCGACGTAGACACCAAGAGCGCCGCCGGCCAGCGCCAGCACGAGCTGCTCGACGAGCGCCTTGCCCACCAGGCGTGCCCGGCTGGCACCGAGCGCGGAGCGGACGGCCGTGTCCCGAAGCCGGCCGAGCGTGCGCGTGAGCGACAGATTGGCGAGATTGAAGCAGGCGATGAGGAGCACCGAGAGGATGGCGGCCAGCAGCACCAGCAGGCCGCGACGCGAGGTGCCGACGACGTGCTCGGAGAGCGGCGTGACCGAGGCGGCCAGCGTCACGGGCTCGTGCGCGGCTTTCGTGGCGATCTCGCCCACCTGGGCCTGCAACGCGTCCAGCTCCGCGCGCGCCTGCTCCGTCGTGACGCCATCCCGCAGCCGGCCCACCGCCTCGTTGTTGTGGTCGCCCACCCAGCCGAGCGACAGGCGCAGCGGGATGAACACGTCCGCAGCTGCGGAGAGCTGCTCCTCGCGCGGCAGCCGGAAGCCGGGCGGCAGGATGCCGACCACCGTGTAGGGCTTGCCATCCAGCACGATCGCCGTGCCGACGATGGAGGGGTCCGCGCCGAAGCGCTGGCGCCATACCCCTTCCGAGATGGCGGCCACGTCCGGCGCGCCTTCCGGGTCGTCCGAAGGCATCAGCGTCCGGCCCAGGGCGGCCTGCACCTCCAGGACGTCGAACAGGGACCCGCTGGCGTAGACCACCGACACCTGCGCGGCGCCGTCCCGGGCAGCCAGATTGGCGGGGCGCGTGGTGTGCTGCGCCATCGCCTCGAACGACCGCGCGTGCGCGCGCCAGTACTCGAAGTGCCGCTCGTTCACCTCGAGGGTCGGGGCGCGGTCGGCCATTTCCCGCCAGATTTCGCGCAGGGCCACCAGCCTGGACGGTTGCGGGAACGGCAGCGGCTCGAGCAGCACACCGTTGACGATGGAGAAGACGGCGGTGGTGGCGCCGATGGTGAGCGCCAGGGTGAGGACGACGGTGGCGGCGTAGGTGCGGTCGCGGCGGAAGCTGCGGAGCGCGTCGCGGAGGTCGAAGAGCAGGGGTCCCACGGAGGGGTTAGACGGGCACACCGCCGGGCCGGTTCGTGCGTGCGCCCGACTTGACACCGTTCTTCCGCCTCTGCTGTAATCGCGCGCGGGCCATCATCCGCACAGGGTGATGGCCCTTTTGCGTTGTCCGCGATAACCGAGCCGCCCATGACCGCCGACCAGATGCTGCGCCTGATCCTGACGAGTCGCGTCTACGACGTGGCCCGCGCCACACCGCTGGACCACGCGCGGCGGCTGTCCGCGCGCACGCGCCACCACGTGTACCTGAAGCGCGAGGACCTGCAGCCGATCTTCACCTACAAGCTGCGCGGGGCTTACAACCGCATCGCGCACCTCTCCGAGGCCGAGCGCGCGCAAGGGGTCATCACCGCCAGTGCCGGCAACCACGCGCAGGGCGTGGCGTACGCGGCGCGGCACCTGCGGCTGAGCGCGCTCATCGTGATGCCGCAGACCACGCCGGCCATCAAGGTGGACGCCGTGCGCGAGCTGGGAGCCGAGGTGCAGCTCGCGGGCGACAGCTACACGGACGCGAAGGCCCGGTGCGACGAGCTGGTGCAGCAGACGGGCCGCGTGTTCGTGCACGCCTTCGATGATCCCCTGGTGATTGCGGGCCAGGGCACCATCGCGCTCGAGGTCCTGGGAAGCCAGTTGAGCCAGGCCGACACCATCTTCGTCCCCGTGGGCGGAGGCGGGCTCATCGCGGGCATCGCCAGCTACGTGAAGGCGGTGCGGCCCGACGTCCAGGTGATAGGGGTGGAACCGCACGAGGCCGACGCCATGCACCGGTCGCTCGCGGCCGGCCGGCGCGTGACGCTGGATCACGTGGGCATCTTCGCCGATGGCGTGGCCGTGCGCGAAGTGGGCGCGCTTCCCTTCTCGCTGGTGCAGGACACGGTGCACGAGGTCGTGCGCGTGTCGAACGACGAGATCTGCGCGGCCATCAAGGACGTCTTCGACGACACGCGCTCGCTGATGGAGCCGGCGGGCGCGCTGGCGGTGGCGGGGATGCGCGCGTGGGCCGAACGATCTGAGGCGCGTGGACGGACGCTGGTGGCCGTGCTGACGGGCGCCAACATGAACTTCGATCGCCTGCGCTTCGTGGCCGAGCGCGCCGAGCTGGGCGAGGCGCGCGAAGCGCTCTTCGGCGTGACGATTCCCGAGCGGCCCGGCGCGTTCCGCGAGTTCTGCGCCACCATCGGCCGCCGCGTGGTCACCGAGTTCAACTACCGGCTCAGCGGACGACGCGAGGCCCACATCTTCGTCGGCGTGGCCACGCGGTCACCGGAGGAGGCCGACGCGCTGGCGGCCCTCCTGGCCGAGCGGGGCCACCGCACGCTGAACCTCACGCACGACGAGGTGGCCACCCTGCACGTCCGCTACATGGTGGGCGGCCGTTCGCCGGACGTGCGTGACGAGGTGCTCTATCGTTTCGAGTTCCCCGAGCGCCCCGGCGCGCTGATGGACTTCCTCGACCGGCTCGGCGGGCGGTGGAACATCAGCCTGTTCCACTACCGCAACCACGGCGCAGACTTCGGCCGCGTGCTGGCCGGCTTCGAGGTGCCGCCGGGCGACGAGGAGGCGTTCGAGCGCTTCCTGGTGGGGCTGGGCTATCACTACGAGCGCGAGTCGGGGAACCCGGCGTACGAGATGTTCCTGTCGGCGTGAGGGGTCTTGGGTCTTGGGTGTTGGCTCCGCGGGCCCAGAGGAACTGACCGGTCCACGAGCACCGCGTCGATTCAGTACCCCTCGACCAGAAGGCCAGGCACGCGCCGGTAGTGCTCCACGTTCCGGGTGACGACAGGCATCTGGTGCGCGAGGGCGGTGGCCGCGATCCACAGATCATTGCCGCCGATGAGGCGGCCGTTCTCCTGAAGATAGCGGTAGGCGCGGCCGTACTCCCAGCATACGTCCGGGCTCGACTGCAGGACGTAGAACGGGGCGAGGAACGCTTCCCCTCGGGATCGATCGGCCATCGAGAGGCCGGCCGCGAGCTCGCCGGCCACCGTGAACGTCAGGTACAGACGGGCATCGGGATTGACGTCGAGAAACGCGATGGCCGGCCCCGGGACGCCGCGATTGTGCTCGCGCTCCAGGTCAATCAGGAACGACGTCTCCAGGATCAGCGGGCGGCCCACTTATCCTCCGGGGGCGAGTCACGCTTCGTCACCGCCTCGATGCGATCGAGCTCCTCGTCGGAGAAGCGCCGCTCGCCGGTTCGCGCGCGCTCCAGCAGCTCCGCGGCTGTCATCGTGTCTTCGGGCCATCGGGCCCGCAGCACGACCTCGCTGAACGACTCTCCCGGATATCGCCGGGCCGCCCTGAGGCGGTCGTACGCCTGTTTCTTCAGCGAGATGGTCTTCGCACTCATGCATGCACTATGCATATTGCACAGATCGCCAGTCAAGACCCGGCAGTCATTTATGCGTATATTCGAACTATCGAATATACTAGATAGCAGGTGACCACCCCGCTCCGCTCCTTCAAGGCCGAGATCTTCCAGGCCCTCGCTCACCCCACGCGCATCGCCATCGTCGAAGCCCTGCGCGACGGCGAGCTCGGCGCGGGCGCGCTCGGCGCGTCCCTCCAGATCGAGCAGGCCAACCTCTCGCAGCACCTGGCGGTGCTCCGCAGCAAGCAGGTCGTCGTCGGCCGCAAGGTCGGCAACCAGGTGTATTACTCCCTCCGCGACCCCGTCCTCGTCCAGGTGCTCGACCTGATGAAGCAGTACTTCCACGCGCACCTGAACGACACCGTAGCGCTGCTGAGCGAAATGGAACCGAAGAGAAGACGCCGCGCATGACATCCCTCATCTCCCGCATCCCGTGGCGAAACTGGCAGCCGAAGCTGGTCGAGACGCTCGCCACGTACACCCGTGAAGCCTTCATCGCGGACCTCATCGCCGGCCTCACCGTCGGCGTCGTCGCGCTGCCGCTGGCCATGGCATTCGGCATCGCCTCCGGCGTGACGCCGCAGGCCGGCATCTACACCGCCATCGTCGGCGGCTTCATCGTCTCGCTGCTGGGCGGATCGCGGATCCAGATTGGCGGCCCGACCGGCGCCTTCGTCGTCATCGTCGCCGGCATCATCGCGACGCACGGCCTCTCGGGCCTGCTGATGGTGACGATGATGGCGGGCGTGATCCTGGTGTTCCTGGCCGTCACCGGGC
>DAIRFN010000082.1:0-17797 GCA_036795065.1 Vicinamibacterales bacterium | reverse complement strand
GCGCGCATCAACCAGGACCAGGTGATCTCGCCGCAGATCACGCTCTGGAGCCAGCAGGGCTCGGAGGTGATCCAGGGCACGCTGATGGTGATTCCCCTCGAGGAGTCGCTCATCTACGTGCGCCCGCTCTACCTGCGCGCGCAGGCCGGCCGGATTCCCGAGCTCACCCGGGTCATCGTCGCCTACAACAACCGGATCGTGATGGACCGGACACTCGACGCCGCCATCACGCAGCTGTTCGGCACGCCGGACGCCGCCCGCCCCGCGGCCGCGCCGTCAACGACCGGGGCCGAGCAGGCCGAGGCGCCCCCCTCCGGCGCGCCGGCGCCGTCACCCTCGCTGCAACAACTGTCCGACGAGGCGCGCCGCGCGTATGAGGCCGCGCTGGCCGCCCAGCGGGCCGGCGACTGGGCCAAGTACGGGGACGAGATCAAGCGGCTGGGCGAGATCCTGGGGAGGATGAAGCCGTAGGGCGTGCCTCCGGCGCGTGGGCAGCCCTTCGGGCTGTGGCGTGGAAGGAATTGCGCGCACCCATCCCCGCGAATCGCTCAGCTTCTTCGACATGGCATCGTCATCGTTGAGCCAGGTCGGTTACGGCATCCACGCCGCCACGCGGCTGGGATACTTCAACGCCGACGAATCAAGGGCGCTCGAGTCCAAAGTGCGGCTGATCGCAGCGCCGCTGAAAGGACTCGCAGCGCGATATCGGGACGAGGGACGCCTGCGCTCAGGACGCATCAGGACACGCTAGCTGGGGCGCGGGCGCTCCGGCTCGCGCCCGTGTGCTCTCTCACCGAGCGGAGCGCGCTCCTGGACGCCCCTCCGCTATGATGGAGTTGATGGCGCTTGTCGACGCCCACGCTCGCCCGCTGAAGAATCTCCGCCTCTCGGTCACGGATCGGTGCAACCTGCGCTGCCAGTACTGCATGCCCGAGCCGGACTACGTGTGGCTGCCGCGCGAGGACCTCCTGCACTTCGAGGAGATCGAGCAGCTGGTGGACCTGTTCCTCGAGCTCGGCGTGGACAAGGTGCGGCTCACCGGCGGCGAGCCCCTGCTCCGCCGCGACCTGCCGGACCTGGTGGAGCGGCTGGCGCGACGCGAGGCCATCCGCGACCTGGCCATCACCACCAATGGCGTGCTGCTGGCCGGCGCCGCGGCTGACCTGAAGCGCGCAGGGCTGCACCGCGTGACCGTGAGCCTCGACACCCTGGACCGCGAGCGCTTCAAGCAACTGGCGCGCTTCGACGAGTTGGAACGCGTGCTCCAGGGCCTCGACGCCGCCGCCGCCGTGTTCCCCGGCTTCAAGATGGACACGGTCGTCATCGGCGGCACGAACGACGACGAGATGATCCCGCTGCTGGAGTTCGCTCGGGC
This sequence comes from Vicinamibacterales bacterium, assembly GCA_036795065.1. Lineage (GTDB taxonomy): Bacteria > Acidobacteriota > Vicinamibacteria > Vicinamibacterales > UBA2999 > VFZN01. Next base: position 16,422 of record DAIRFN010000082.1, on the reverse strand, counting down.
GCGCGGCGCGGAGCTGCGCTTCATCGAGTACATGGACGTGGGCGGCGCGACGCACTGGAGCCAGTCGCAGGTGGTGTCGCGGACCGAGATGCTGCGGCGGCTGGCGGACCACTATGGCCCGATTGCGCCCATCGAGAAGTCCGGCTCTGCCCCCGCGGACCGCTTCCGCCTGCCGGACGGTCTGGTGTTCGGCATCATCGCGTCCACGACGGCGCCGTTCTGCGCGGACTGCGACCGGAGCCGACTGACCGCCGACGGCCTCTGGTACCTGTGCCTCTACGCCGCGCGCGGCATCGACCTGCGCGGCCCGCTCCGCGGCGGCGCCAGCCACGAGTCGCTGAAGGAACTGATCACGGGCGTGTGGCACGCGCGGACGGATCGCGGCGCCGAGCACCGCCTGCACGCCCGCGGGCGCTCACCGTTGATCCCGGTGAGCAGCCTCAAGCGCGACCCGCACCTAGAGATGCATACCCGCGGCGGATAACCGGCGCGGGCGTTCAAAGTTCAAGAACTTGAACTTTGAACGCTCGACTTACGGCGCGTTCCCCACTGCCGCTTTGCGGCCCGTGAATCGGCCGTAGCGGTCCGCCGCCTGCCGGATGCACTCCCAATCGGCCCGTGCCAGCTTCACACGCGCGGCAACGGCGATCGACACCGGGGAGCGCGCGGCGGCCGCGGCCCGGCCCGGCATCGTCTGCCGCCTCACCTTCCACGTGCCGACCGCACGTCCGTCGATGATGACGGTGTGCGCGAGCGCGTCGCGCGCGTCGATGGGGTGTTCCCCGAGGGCGGCCGCGCGATCCTTATAGGCCACCAGCGGCGCGAAGCGCCGCCCACGCGGCGAAGGCGCGCCTATTTCGCCCGTTCCACCGCCTTCGCCGCGACCGGTGCGAGCTTCTGCTCCGTCGCCGCCTTGTTGAAGTTCGCGAGATCGCCCTTCGTGACGGCCGCCAGCTCGTCGAGCTGCTTCTGCAACTCGGCGCTGAGCGCAGCGAACACCTCCCGCGAGGCATCGGTCGGGGCGGCGTCGCCGGTCTCGACGCTCCGCCTGAGCGCCGCGAGGCGGTTGTTGATCCTGATCGGGAAGTTCAGCGGGTCCTGGCCGCTCCTGTTGCGCACCTGGTAGATCTCCTCCTCCACGACGCTGAGCTTCTGGGTGACGAGGTCACCAATCTCCTTCAGGCGCGGGTTCTTCGACTGCTCCAGTCGTTCCTTGATCTGCGCCTTGACGTCGCGGATCTGCACCACCGCCTCATTGGCGTCGCTCGTCCGGTCGCGGATCTGGATAGCCAGGTCGAACTGGCGCTGCAGGTCGACCACCGCGACGTTCTCGAAGAGCGGGTGCTTCACTACCTGCAAGGGGACGGTCTGGGTTTGGGAACCCGCGGTGACGCGCACCTGGTACTGCCCGGGGACCGCGAACGGCCCGTTGGCGGGATTACCGCTCCAGATGATCATCCCCGGGAACACGGTCGAGCCCGGGTAGCGCAGGTTCCATGAAAAGCGGTTCATGCCCGCCTTGGTGGACGGCGGCAGCTGCGGCGGCCCGCCGAAGCCTCCGCCACCGCCCGCCGGAGCCGGCTTCTTCTCGTCGGCCGTCTCCTCCTCGGCCGTGCGGGTGAACGAGCGCACCGCGCGCCCCTGGGCGTCGAGGATGTCTACGGTGATGCGGTCCACGGCCGAGCCGAGGTAGTAATCCACGTCGGCACGGTTGTACGAACGGACAGCCGGTCGCGGCTCGAACACCTTGAGCGCGGTGGTCGTGATCTCCGGTGTCAGCTGCCGCAGCGTGCTGATGTTCTCGAGCACCCAGAACGACCGCCCGTGCGTCGCCACCACGAGGTCATCGTCCTTGACCGCCAGGTCCGAGATCTGCGTGTCGGGCAGGTTCAGCCGCAACGACTGCCAGCTCTCGCCATCGTTGAACGACACATAGACCCCGTGCTCGGTGCCGGCGAACAGCAACCCAGGTCGCTTGGGATCCTCGCGAATGGAGTGCGTGTAGTGATGCGGGGCGATGCCGGCGACGATCTTCTTCCACGTCTTCCCGTAGTCGTCCGTCCTGAAGAGGTAGGGCGAGCGGTCGCCAGGCGGCACGAGATATCGCTTCCCGGCCACGTAGGCCGTGCCGGCCTTGCTCTTGTGCGGCGAGGGCTCCACGGTGCTGATACGCGTGAAGTCGCCGATGCCCGGCGGCGTCACCCTGGTCCAGTTGCCCCCGCCATCACGCGTCACGAACACATCGCCATCGTCGGAGCCGGTCCAGATGAGGCCCTTCTCCACCGTGGACGGCCCAATGGCGAACACGGTGGCGAAAATCTCCGGGCCGTTCATGTCGCGGGTGATGGGGCCGCCGGAGTCGCCCAGGGTCGAGGGATCCGCGCGCGTGAGGTCCGGGCTGATCCTCGTCCAGCTCTGCCCGTCGTTGGTGGTCTTCCACACGTGCTGCGACGAGATGTACAGCGTGTTCGGGTCGAACGGGTCGAACACGATCGGGAAGGTCCACTGCCAGCGTTCGGGCAGATCGCGAGCCGGCTCGCCCGAGAAGAAGCGGGGATACGGCTGGATGTCGCGCACGTGCCCGGTGGACTTGTCGAATCGCGTAATCAGCGCGCCCTGGCTGCCGGAGTAGAACAGATTCAGGTTGGTCGGGTGCGGGGTCACGTAGCCGCTCTCGCCCCCGCCCGCGGAGAAATACCCGGTGCCGAGCTCGCCGGGGCGGGCGCTCACCGGCGCGCACACGGTGGAGTTGTCCTGCTGCCCGCCGCACGCGTAGTACGGGAACGTGTTGGTCACGCTCAGCCGGTAGATCTGGGCCGTCGGGAAATCCAGGTCGCTCCACGTCTGACCCGTGTTCCACGACACCGTCCCGCCGCCATCGTTGCCGTTCACCAGGTGGGCCGAATCGTCCGGGTCGATCCACAGGTCGTGATAGTCGCCGTGTGGCGCGCGCACGTCCTGCAGTGTCTTCCCCGCGTCGGTGGAGCGGTACATGTTCACGTTCAGCATCCACACCGTGTCCTTCTCCTTCGGGTCGGCGTAGACGCGCGAGTAGTAGAACGCGCGCTGGCGGATGTTGCGGTCGTCGTTCACCAGTTTCCAGCTGGCGCCCGCATCGTCGCTCATGAAGAGCCCGCCGTTCTCGTGTTCGACGAGCACCCACACACGGCTCGAGTCGGCGCGAGACACGGCGATACCGATCTTGCCCACCGGCCCGGTGGCGGGAAGCCCCGGTGCGCGCGTCAGCTCGGTCCACGTGTCCCCCGCGTCGGTGGACTTGAACAGGCCGCTGCCCGGCCCACCGCTCGACATCTGCCACGAACGGCGATAGGCCTCCCAGAGCGACGCGTAGATCACGTTCGGGTTGTTCGCGTCGATCTGCACCTCGACGCCGGCGGATCTGTCGTCGCGGAACAGCACGCGCTGCCACGTCTTGCCGCCGTCACGCGTGCGATAGATGCCACGCTCCGCGTTCGGCGCGACGACATTGCCGAACACCGCCACGTAGACGATGTCGGGGTTGGTGGGGTGAATGCGGATGCGCGAGATGGTGAAGCCGGGGGTCTTGAAGCCCACGCTCGTCCACGTCTTGCCGGCATCGGTGGACTTGTAGATGCCGTCGCCCTGCATGATGTTGCCGCGGATGTGCGACTCGCCCATGCCGATGTAGACGACGTCGGGGTTCGACTCCGAGACCGCCACGGCACCGACCGATGAACTGTCGATCTGCCCGTCGGTGACCGGCGACCAGTTCTCGCCGCCGTCCGTCGTCTTCCACAGCCCGCCGCCAACGGCGCCGAAGTAGGCCTCGAGCCGCCGGCCGCGCACGCCCGACGCGGCGATCGATCGCCCCCCGCGGTTGGGGCCGATGTTGCGCCATTGCAGCGACTGGTACAGCTTCGGGTCGATGGACCCGCCCTGCGCGCGAGGCGTCTCGAGAAAGGCGGCAGCGGCCAGGACGGCCGAGAGGAAAAGTACGGCAGACGCCCGCAGTGGGACCCGCGTGCTTGGCATGAAAGGACCTCCGAAAGCGCGCAGTGTACAAGGCAAAAGGCAGAAGGGAAACGGCGAAAACCGCCTTCTGCCTTCTGCCTTGTGCCTTCTACTTGCTGCAGTGCTGTTCGAACGCGGCCTGCAGCTTCGTTGCGATGGCGTCGGCGCTCTGGTTCTCGATCTCGCGGCGCTCCATCATGTAGACGAGCTTGCCGTCCTTCATCAACGCGATGGAGGGTGAGGAGGGCGGATAAGGCGCGAAGAGGGCACGCGCCCGCTCGGTGGCTTCGACATCGGCGCCGGCAAAGACCGTGGCCAGCTTGTCGGGACGGACTCCGTGGCGAAGCGCGAGGGCGATGCCCGGGCGCGCCTTGCCGGCCGCGCAGCCGCACACCGAGTTCACCACGACCATCGTGGTGCCGGCCTGCTTCACCGCCTCGTCCACGGCTTCGGGTGTCCGAAGCTCGTCGAAGCCGAGCCTGGTGAGTTCTGCCCGCATGGGCGCGATGAAGGGTTCGGGGTAGCGCTGGACAATCATTGAATGGGGCTCCGAATTCCTGGGTTACGTCTTTAAGATGCCGACAGCGTGGCATCGGGTCCCCGAATCCCGAATCCCGGATCCCGGTTCCCGACGTCTTACAGTTGATTCTACATGGTGCCACCGCTCCGGGTACGAGCGATCAACGACGCCCCGATCCACCCCGGCCGCGAGATGGTCCTCTACTGGATGATCGCGGCACGGCGCACCCGCTCGAGCTACGCCCTGGAACATGCGGCCGGCTACGCCATGTCGCTGGGCAAGCCACTCGTCGTGCTCGAGGCGCTCCGCGTGGACCATCCGTGGGCCTCGGCTCGCTTTCACCACTTCGTCGTGGACGGCATGCGCGACACGCACGCGGCCCTCTCGGGACGGCCGGGCATCACCTACCTGCCGTACCTCGAGCCGGTTCCCGGCGCCGGGCGCGGCCTCCTGGCGGCGCTGGCGGCCCACGCCGCCGCGGTGGTGACCGACGACTTCCCCTGCTTCTTCCTGCCCGCCATGGTCGACGCCGCGGCGCGTCGGCTCGACGTGCGCCTCGAAGCCGTCGACAGCAACGGGCTGCTGCCGATGCGGGCCGTGTCGCAGGTGTTTCCCACCGCGCACGCCTTCCGACGAGCCCTTCAAAAGGAACTGCCCTCGCACCTGAAGGAACGGCCGGAAGACGACCCGTTGCAGGTACGGCTCTCCGCCCCGGCGTGGCCCCTGCCACGCGCCATCGCGGAGCGCTGGCCGCACGCACTCGCATGGCTCGATGAAGGGCACCGCCTGGACGAACTGCCCATCGACCCCGCTGTGGGCCCGACGGCCACGCGGGGCGGCGCCGGGGCGGCCCGCGCCAGGCTGGACGAGTTCTTGGAGCACCAACTCGCTGACTACGGTGACGAGCGCAACGTGCCCGACCGCGATGTCACGAGCCGGCTGTCTCCCTACCTGCACTGGGGGCACATCGGCCCTCACGAGGTGTTCGACCGCCTGATGGCGCGCGAGGGATGGCTGGGCCACCTGCCGTCGAAGGCCACCGGCTCGCGCGAGGGCTGGTGGGGCGTGTCCCCCGCCGCCGAAGGATTCCTGGACGAGTTCATCACGTGGCGGGAGCTCGGCTACAACATGACGTCGAAGCGCGAGGACTACGCTGATTTCGACTCGCTGCCGCCGTGGGCCGTGAAGTCGCTGCAGGCGCATGCGGACGACCCACGCGACCACCTGTACAGCCTGGACGAATTCGAGCGCGCCGTCACGCACGACCCCCTGTGGAACGCGGCGCAGACACAGCTCGTGCGCGAGGGCCGCATCCACAACTACCTGCGCATGCTGTGGGGCAAGAAGATCCTCCAGTGGACCGACTCGCCCCGCGAGGCGCTGGCGGTGATGATCGAGCTGAACAACAAGTACGCGCTCGACGGCCGCAACCCGAACTCGTACAGCGGCATTTGCTGGGTGCTCGGTCGCTACGACCGTCCGTGGGGCCCCGAACGCCCGGTGTTTGGGGTCATCCGCTACATGACGTCGGACAATACGGCGCGCAAGGTGCGCGTGAAGGAATACCTGCGGCGCTACGGAAGCTAGGCGCAGCCTCCCACCGCGCGAAGCGGCGGCCTTTGCTATGCTTCCCGCATGCGCAAGATGCTCTTCACCTTCTGGTTCGCGTTCGTGCTGGCCGGCCCTCCCCTCGCCCAGGCGCAGGTGACCGCCTTCGTCGGCGGGCGCGTCATCGACGGCACTGGCCAGGTCATCGAGCGCGGCACGGTGGTCGTGCGCGAGGGGCGCATCATGCAGGTGGGCCCGGCCGCGAGCACACCGGTGCCCGACGGCGCCACCCGCGTGGACGTCAGCGGCAAGACGCTGATGCCCGGCCTCGTCAACGCCCACGGCCACGTCGCCGCGACCTCAGGCCTGCGATCGGCGCCAGAGTTCTACACGAAGGACAACCTCGTCCGGCAGTTGAAGACCTACGCGCAGTACGGCGTCACCTCGGTGTTCAGCCTGGGCGACGACCAGGCCGCGGGCTTTGAACTGCGCGACGAGCAGGCGAAGGGCCCCATCGACCGTGCGCGCATCTACGTGGCCGGCGCCGTGATTGGCGGCGCCACGGCCGACGAGGCGCGCGCGGCGACCGACAAGGCCGCGGACCTGAAGCCCGACCTTCTCAAGATCCGCGTGGACGACAACCTCGGCTCGAGCCGCAAGATGCCCGAGCCCGCCTGGCGCGCGGCCATCGCCCGCGCGCACGAGCGCGGCCTCCGCATGGCCGTGCACGTGTTCTACCTCGCGGACGCCAAAGCCACCGTCGAGGCCGGCGCCGACTTCATCGGGCACAGCGTCCGCGACGTCCCGGTGGACGCGGCCTTCGCCAGGGCATTGAAGGCACGCGACGTCTGCTACTGCCCCACCTTCACCCGCGAGGTCTCCACCTTCGCCTACGATTCCACACCCTCCTGGCTGAACGACGCCTTCTTCACCAAGGGCGTCTCCGCCGACATCGTGGCGCAGCTGTCGGACCCTGCCCGCCAGGCGCAGGTGCGGTCCAGCCGCAACTGGGAGATGGGGCAGCAGTACAAGGTGGGCCTCGAGGTGGCGAAGAAGAACCTGAAGGCACTCGTCGATCAGGGCGTGCGCATCGCCATGGGCACCGACACCGGGCCGCCGGCGCGCTTCCAGGGGTACTTCGAGCACATGGAGATGGAGATGATGGTCGAAGCCGGCATGACGCCCATGCAGGTGCTGGTGTCGGCCACGGGCGACGCCGCGAAGTGCCATCGCATGGACAACGAGCTGGGCGTGCTGGCCGCCGGACGGGTCGCCGACCTGCTGGTGCTTGGCGCGAACCCCGTCGAGAACATCCGCAATCTTCGATCCATCGAGCAGGTCTGGATCGGGGGGCGGAGGCTTCCGTAGTTGGCAGGAGCCGGCAGTCGGCGGTCGGGGGTCGGCGCGTGACGTCCAGCTTCATTGCCGAGGTCCGTGGTCTTGGCCAGGAACCGGGCTCGCGCGGGTTGTTTTCTGGCGACGATTACGCCCGTGTTGCCCGCTTCTTCGCCCATCACCCCGAGCTGGCGCCCACGCCGCTTCGCCCGCTGCCCGCGCTCGCGAGCAGCGTGGGGTTGGGCGCGCTCCTCGCCAAGGACGAGACCCATCGCTTCGGGCTGAACGCGTTCAAGCTGCTGGGGGCGCGATTTGCGGTCGAGCAACTGCTCGCAGAGGGCGCCATCGCGCGCGGCGATACGCTGGTCTGCGCCAGCGAAGGCAATCACGGCCGCGCCGTGGCGCACACCGCGCGCGCGCTCGGATGCCCGGCGCGCGTCTACCTTGCTGAATCGGTCGCCGCCCCTCGTGCCGACGCCATCGCCGGTGAAGGCGCCACCGTGGTCCGCGTGCCTGGCACCTACGACGATGCGGTGAGGCGGGCGGCGGCGGATGCCGGGGCGCACGGGTGGACGGTGGTGTCCGACACGTCGTGGCCCGGCTACGAACACATCCCGCGCCTCATCATGCTCGGGTACACGCGCATGATGGACGAGATGATCCAGGCGATGCCGGGCGACTGGCGCCCGGACGCCATCTTCGTGCCCGGTGGCGTGGGTGGGCTGTTGGCGGCCGTGGCCTCATGGAGCGCCTGGCACTGGCCGAGGCGGCCACACATCGTGACCGTCGAGCCCTCGTCTTGCGCATGCCTGCAGGCGTCGGCCCGGGCAGGCGAGCCCACAACGGTCCCAGGCCCGTTCGACACCATGATGGGCGGCCTTCGCTGCGGCGAGGTCTCGCCCCTGGCGTTCGAAGGTGTCCTCCCGATCGTGGATGGCTACATTGCCGTGGACGATGGGTGGGCCGAGCGGGCGATGCGCGTGCTGGGACGACCCGCGGACGACGACCCGGCCATCGAGGCCGGGCCCTCAGGGGCCGCGGCGCTGGCCGGACTGCTGGCCTCTCGAGAGGATCCAGCAGCGCGCGACCTGAAGGCCTTCCTCGATCTCGGCGCTTCGTCCACCGTCGTCGTCATCGTGAGTGAGGGCATGACGGACCCGCCTCTCTGGCGCCGGGTCATGGCGACCACGTCCTGACGAGGGGCACCCCGATCTCGTACGCCAGTTCGAGCGCCGAGCCGACCACGCGCAGCTGCGTGTCCGCCTCGAGCGGTGGTCCCACGGGTGTACCCAGTCCGAACGGCACCACCAACGTGCGCGGCGCCTGCACCCTGGCCGAGACCTCTGGCAGCGACGACAGCGTGACCGTGGCCACGCCCCGGGACTCGAGCGCGGCGGCAACCAGACTCACGGTCTGGTGGCAGAACGGTCAAACCGGCACGAGCAGCGCCACGTCCACCTGGTCCTCGACGAACACGCCGGCCGCCCGTGGCGCGTGGTCCCGAACCAGCCGCCCCGGCGCCGTGATCGATCCCATGAACGAGAGGTGACGTGGCGCGACCGTGCCGATGCGGCCCTCCCGCGCCAGGCGCTCCAGGGCGGCCAGCGGAAACACGACGTTGATGTCGGTGGCCATGCCCGCGCGGTCGAACGCGTCGCTCCGGTGGTGCACGGCCAGCGCGTGGGGACTGGTGCCGGCTGGGATGACGCGAAACGACGGGTCGCCGCCACGCGCGTCCAGGTCGAATGGCTCGGCCCCTGGCGGCACGAGGCCGGCAGTCGTGACCAGGCCCACGCGGGCCTCGGCGAGCGGCCGCTGTGGCACGGCGCACGGCGTGGGAGACACGCGCCGCCAGCGATAGGCGCCAATCAGGAAGCGGTACTTGAGCGGGAGGTCCTCCAGGCGCACGGCGTCGCTATCTTCCCCCTCATCCACCCTCGCGGGAAGCGCATTCCGGGGCGGCGCCGGCCCGGAGTCCCAAGGCCGACGCCTCGAATCCCACTTCCGAACACTCCGGCTGGTATCCGGCGGAACATCTGGCCCCTAAATCTCGTTGTTTCAGAGTGTTGGCCGGTTCGTGAGGGCTTGGCACGACTCGTGAAATACAAGGTGCAGGAATACGTCCGAAGTTCGACATCCAAACGACCTGGTTTCTCCGTCTAAGAGGGCAATCCGTGGCAATGGACATTCAGCGTCCCGCATCCGTGGCTCGCAAGAAGAAGATGAGGCAGGTGGCCTTTGCCGTGGCCGGCCTGCTGGTGATTGGTCTGGTGTCGGTGGTGCTCGCGCGCCTCAAGCCGGCGGCACCGACGGTCGAGCGTGCCACGGTCTGGGTCGACTCGGTGAAGCGCGGCGACATGCTCCGGCAGGTGCGCGGTCTCGGCACGCTGGTCCCGGTGGACGAAGCGCGGCGATGGATTCCGGCATCGACACAGGGGCGCGTGGAGCGCATCGTGCTGCGCCCGGGCGCGGAAGTGGGGCCCGAGACGATCGTGCTGGAGCTGAGCGACCCCCTCGCGATGCAGCTCCTGGACGAAGCCCAGCAGCAGTTCCTCGCCGCCGAAGCCGATCTGGCTGGCCTCGAGGCGCAGCTCCAGACCGAGCGTCTCAGCCAGCGATCGATTGCCGCCACCGTGGAGGCCGACTTCGAACAGGCCCGTCTCGAGAAGGAAGTGAACGAAGACCTGGCCAAGGACGGCCTGGTCTCGAACCTCATCCTCAAGCAGTCCACGGTCAGGGCCGACTCGCTCTCGACGCGCAACCGCCTCGAACAGGAACGCGTGAAGGTGGCCGAGGACAACATCCGCGCCCAGCTCAAGGCGCAGCAGGCCCGCATCGATCAACTGCGCTCGCTCGTCACGCTGCGCCGCGAGCAGGTGGACAAGCTCCGCGTGCGCGCTGGCATGCACGGCGTGCTCGAGCAGGTGCCGGTCGAAGTGGGCCAGCAGGTGGCGCCGGGGACCAACCTGGCGCGCGTGGCCGATCCCACCCGTCTCAAGGCCGAGTTACGCATCGCCGAAACCCAGGCCCGCGACCTCACCATCGGCCAGGTCGCGGCGGTAGACACGCGCAACGGCATCATCCCCGGCAAGGTCGTCCGCATCGACCCCGCCGCGCAGAACGGCACCGTGACGGTGGACGTGCAGCTCGAAGGCCCGCTGCCCCGCGGCGCCCGCCCCGACCTCAGCGTCGACGGCACCGTGGAACTCGAGCGGCTGGATAACGTCCTCTACGTGGGGCGACCGGCGTTCGGCCAGGAGCAGAGCACGGTCGGCCTGTTCAAGCTCGACCCGGCCACCGGCGAGGCGTCGCGTGTGCAGGTGCAGCTGGGGCGCAGCTCGGTCAACACCATCGAGGTGATGAGCGGCCTCGCCGACGGCGACCAGGTGGTGCTGTCCGACATGTCCGCGTGGGATCAGTTCGACCGGATCAGGCTTCGCTAGCCCACGCATCGACGACGGGCGATCGGTGATTTGACGATTGACTAACTGACGATTGGGGGAGCCTCGATGAACGCTTCAGCGCAGCCGCTCATCCGCCTGGATGGGATCAAGAAGGTCTTCTACACGGACGAGGTCGAGACGCACGCCCTGGCCGGCATTCACCTGGAGATCGCGCAGGGCGAGTACATCGCCATCGCGGGGCCCTCGGGCTGCGGCAAGTCGACGCTCCTGGCCATCCTGGGCCTGCTCGACACGCCGACTGATGGCACCTACATGCTGAACGGGCACCAGGTGGCCAACCTCTCACTCTCCGAACGCGCGCGCGTGCGCAACCGCGAGATCGGGTTCATCTTTCAGAGCTTCAACCTCATCGGCGACCTCACCGTGTTCGAGAACGTCGAGCTGCCGCTCATCTATCGCGGCATGAAGGCCGCCGAGCGGCGCGAGCGGGCCAACGCCGCGCTCGAGCGCGTCGGCATGGCGCACCGCTCCAAGCACCTGCCCTCGCAACTTTCCGGTGGTCAGCAGCAGCGCGTCGCCGTGGCGCGCGCCGTGGCCGGCCAGCCGTCCATCCTGCTGGCGGACGAGCCCACCGGTAACCTCGACTCGAAGAACGGCGAGGCCGTCATGGACCTGCTGCGCGAACTGCACCGCGCCGGCGCCACCATCTGCATGGTCACCCACGACCCGCGCTACGCCGCGCACGCCGACCGCAGCGTCCACCTCTTCGACGGCCGCGTCGTGGAGGAGAATGTGGGCGCCGCGATCTAGCGAGGCGCCGGCGTCCATTGGCGATTGGCGATTGCAGATTGAGCGAGTGATTGGGGATTGCGGGATCGGGTGATTGAGCGATTGATTGGGGATTGCGGGATCGGGTGATTGAGCGATTGATCCGGAGATTGAGGATTGGGTGATTGAGGGATTCATCGGGCGATTGGCGCCCGGGCAGCCGTCAATGGACGCAATCGTCATTCAGTCGTTCAGTCGCCCAATCACTCAATCACCCAATCAACCAATCGCCCGATCAACCAATCGCCCGATCGCCCGATTGATCGCCCAATCGCCAATCCTCCAATCGTCAATCAATCGCTCAATCTGCAATCGCCAATCATCAATGTTGCCGACCGCCGCCGACCTTCGGCACGCCCTGCGCAGCTACCTCCGCACGCCCGGGTTCACGGCGGTCGCCATCCTCACCCTGGCGCTCGGCATCGGCGGGGCGACGACCATCTTCAGCGTGGTGGACGGCATCCTGCTGCGGCCCCTGCCCTACGCCGAAGCCGAGCGGATTCTCAAGGTCAGCCGGGTGACGGCCCGGGGCCAGGATGCGGCGTTCTCGCCCGCCGATTTTCTCGACGTGAAGCACGACGCCACGCACCTGACCAGCGTGGCCGGCTATCGCGAAGACATCGTCGACGTCACCGGCCGCGGCGAGGCCATCCGCGTTCCCGGGGTCCAGACAACCGCGGCGTTCTTCGACGTGTTCGGCGCCCCCGCCCTCCTGGGACGCGTCTACAGCGAGCGCACCGACCGGCCCGGCGCCGTGGTGGCCGTCATCAGCGAGGGCTTCTGGGCGCGTCAGTTCGGCAGGCGTCCAGATGTCGTGGGCGCCCAGGTCCGCGTGAACGGCACTCCTACCGAGATCATCGGCGTAATGCCCGCGTCGTTCCGCCACCCGCTGAAGGCCGACGTGTGGGCGCTCTCGCCGCTCGAGGTTCCAGTCTCACCCATTCCCGCGGAGGGCGGGCTGGCCGAGCGCGAGGTGCAGTACTTCGGCGCCATCGCACGGCTGGCACCCGGCGCCACGCCTGGCGACGCCACCACGCAGCTGGCGGCCATCGGCGACCGCCTCAGCGAGGCGTTTCCCGACACCAACCGGGGCGAGTCGTTCACGGCGCATCCGCTCTCCGATTCCCTGGTCGCCGACGTGCGGACCGGCCTGATGGTGTTGCTGGGCGCCGTGTCGTGCGTGCTGCTGATCGCCTGCGCGAACGTGGCCGGCCTGATGCTCGCCCGTGGTATCGCGCGCCGGCGCGAGCTGGCCGTCCGCGCCTCGCTCGGGGCCGGGCGCGGGCGCCTTGCGGCGCAACTTCTCACCGAAAGCCTGCTGCTGGCCTTTGTCGGTGGCGCCGCAGGGCTCATGGTGGCCGCGTGGAGCCTGGACCTGCTCGTCGCGCTGGCGCCCGGGTCGCTGCCCCGCCTGGACGAAGTGCGGCTCGACTGGCGTGTCGCCGCCGTGGCCTTCGGCGCGACGACGCTGGTGGGCCTGCTGGCAGGGCTGGCGCCGGCCCTGCAGTCGTCGCGGCCGAATCTGAACGAAGACCTGAAGGACGGCGGGCGCACCGGCACATCGGCGCGGACGCGCCTCAGGAGCGGCCTGGTCGTGGCCGAAGTGGCGGCGGCCCTGGTGCTGCTCATCGGCGCGGGGCTGATGATGACGAGCCTGTCGCGCCTCCAGGCCGTCGATCCTGGTTTCCGCACCACCAGCCTGGTGTCCGTGGAGCTGCCGTTGCCCCAGGCGCGTTACGACGAGGCCGCGCAGCGCCGCTTTTATTCCGACGTGCTGGCGCGCCTGCAGGTCAACCCCGTCACCGCGCAATCTGCCGTGCTCTTCCCGGCGCCGCTTCGGGGCAGCAACGCCTCGGCCAGCTTCGAGGTCGAGGGCCAGCCTGTCGACACGCGCTCGGCTCAGCCGCTGGCAGACCTCAACTCGGTGTCTCCCGACTACTTCCAGACGACGGGCATTCGCCTGATGCGGGGGCGGACGTTCACTCCGCAGGATGGCCCCGACCAGCCGCTCGTGGCGATCGTGAACGAGCGCCTGGCGCGCGAGCTCGGGACCGACGATCCAATCGGCCGCCGCATCAACCTGGGCGAGTGGTTCACCATCGTCGGCGTGGTGTCCGATGCCCGCCGACAGTCGCTGGCCGAGGCGCCCAAGCCATCCGTCTACCTGCCCTATCAGCAGTTCGTGCTGCCCTTCATGGGCGTGATGGTACGGACCGACCTTCCAGCGGCCTCGGTCACGTCAGTGGTGCGAGCCGTCGTACAGGACATCGACGCAGACCTGCCCGTCGGCGACACGAGAACGATCGAGCAGATCATCGACGAGGCGACCGGGCAGCCACGCTTCCGCACCTCGATCATCCTCGCATTTGCCGGCCTGGCCGTGCTGCTGGCGGCCGTGGGGGTTTATGGGCTGATGAGCTTCTCGGTGTCGCAGCGCACATCCGAGATGGGCGTGCGCCTGGCGCTCGGCGCCACGCCCTGGCAGGTGTGCTCGCTGGTGCTGCGCCAGGGTGTTGTCCTGACCGTGGCCGGCATCGCCTGCGGCGCCGTCATCGCCACCGCCGCGGCCCGGCTCGTTTCCGGCCTGCTCTTCGAGACAAGCGCCACCGACCCGATCATCTACGCGGGCCTCGCCGCCCTGCTGCTGACGATCGCGGCGCTGGCATGCTATGTTCCTGCAAGGCGCGCGATGCGCGTGGACCCGATGGGCGCGCTCCGCGCCGACTGACATGCTCAAACTCCAAAACATCGAAAAGTCGTTCCGCCACGGCCTGTCCCAGACCTTCGTCCTGCGCCGTGTCACCGTGGACATCCCCGACGGCCAGTTCGTGTCCATCATGGGACCGTCCGGCGCCGGCAAGTCGACGCTGCTCCACATCCTGGGCATGCACGACAGCGCCTGGACAGGCGAGTACTGGCTGGGCGAGGAACCCATTCACCAGCTCTCGGCCAAGGACCGGATGCGGCTCCAGAAGCAGCACGTGGGCTTCGTGTTCCAGAGCTACCACCTGCTGGACAACCTCACGGTGTACGAGAACATCGACCTGCCGCTCTCCTACCGCGACGTCAAGAAGACGGAACGACAGGGCATGGTGGCGGACATCCTCGACCGCTTCAACATCGTCGGGAAGAAGGACCTCTATCCGAACCAGCTCTCCGGCGGCCAGCAGCAGCTGGTGGCCATCGCGCGGGCGGTCGTCGCGAAGCCCACGATCATCCTGGCGGACGAGCCCACCGGCAACCTGCACTCGGACCAAGGGCGCGAGATCATGGAGCTCTTCAAGCGCCTCAACGAGGGCGGCACCACCATCGTCCAGGTGACTCACTCCGAGACGAATGCGTCGTTCGGCGACCGGATCATCAGGCTGAAGGACGGATGGGTCGTGGATGAGGACTGACGTCACCCCGCGACTCCTGATCGCCGACGACCAACCGGACGTGCTCGAGGCCCTGCGGCTGCTGCTCAAGCCGGAGGGCTACGCCATCGACACGGCCGCGTCGCCGCAGCAGATCCTGCGCGCGCTCGATCAGAAGGACTTCGACGTGGTGCTGATGGACCTCAACTACGCGAGGGACACCACGTCAGGCGAGGAGGGGCTCGAGCTGCTGCAGCGCATCCACACCGCGGACGAGTCGCTGCCCGTGGTGGTGATGACCGCGTGGGGATCGGTGAACGTGGCCGTCGAGGCGATGCGCCGCGGGGCCCGCGACTTCATCCAGAAGCCGTGGGACAACGAACGGCTGCTCTCCATCATCCGCACGCAGACCGAGCTGGGGCGCGCGCTGCGCCGGGGCCGGCAGCTCGAAGCCGCCAATCAGGCGATGCAGTCCGACGGCCGCTCGGCCATCCTGGCCGAATCGGCCGCCATGCGGCCGGTGCTGGAGATGATCGCGCGCGTCGGCCCCTCCGACGCCAACGTGCTCATCACCGGCGAGAACGGCACCGGCAAGAGCCTCGTGGCCCAGGCGCTGCACGCCGTGTCACCGCGGGCCAATCGGCCCATGGTCACCGTCAACGCCGGCGGTATGGCCGAGGGCGTGTTCGAGTCGGAGCTCTTCGGCCACCTGAAGGGCGCCTTCACCGACGCCAAGACCGATCGCGTGGGCCGCTTCGAGCTAGCCGACGGCAGCACGCTGTTCCTCGACGAGATCGCCAACGTGCCGCTCACCCAGCAGCAGAAGCTGCTGCGCGTCATCGAGACCGGCGAGTTCGAGCGCCTCGGGTCGTCGAAGACGCGCAAGGTGAACGTGCGCCTGGTCTCGGCCACGAACGCGGACCTGAACGCCGAGGTCACGGCAGGACGCTTCCGGCAGGACCTGCTCTTCCGCCTGAACACCATCGAGATTCACCTGCCGCCGCTGCGTGACCGCCGCGAGGACATCCCACTGCTGGCGCGCCATTTCCTGCACCAGCACGCCCAGCGCTACCGCAAGCACCTCTCCGGCTTCGATCCGGGCGCGATGCAGCAGCTACTGGATCACCGCTGGCCCGGCAACGTGCGCGAAATGGATCACGCGGTCGAGCGCGCGGTGCTCATGTCCACGGGCTCTACCGTGCGCACGCAGGACCTGGGCCTGCGCGTCGATGGCGGCGGCGCCGCGCGCATGGAGGACATGAGCCTCGAGGAAGTCGAGGCGTTCCTCATCAAGAAGGCGATGGCCCGCTACGGCAACGTCAGCCAGGCTGCCCGGGCGCTGGGGCTTTCACGGAGCGCCCTCTACAGGCGGCTCGAGCGCTACAAGCTGTAAGCTGAGGCCGCTCGGCTCCCGGTTCCCGGTTCCCGAGACGATCCC
>DAIRFN010000349.1:0-5314 GCA_036795065.1 Vicinamibacterales bacterium | reverse complement strand
AAGGGGTCCCGGAAGGGGACGCCGTTTGCCGCCACGCAGGCCGCGATGAGTGCCGGCAACACCGCCAAGACCTACGGCTTGCGGTCAGTCGACGTCCGCGTCAAGGGCCCCGGCTCGGGACGGGAGTCGGCGATTCGGGCGCTCCAGACGGTTGGGATCGAGGTGAAGTCGATTCGCGACGTCACACCCATTCCCCACAACGGGTGTCGGCCCACGAAGCGTCGTCGCGTCTAAGGTTTGTGAGCAGGGAGTAGGAGAACGAATGGCTCGTTACATCGGACCCGTATGCCGACTGTGCCGCCGGGAGGGCATGAAACTGTTTCTCAAGGGTGAGCGCTGCTACACGGAGAAATGCGCGATCGAGAAGCGCAACTTCGCGCCGGGACAGCACGGCAAGACCCGGAAGTCGAAGCTGGCCGGCTACGGCGTGCAGCTGCGCGAGAAGCAGAAGGTGAAGCGCATCTACGGCGTGCTGGAGGATCAGTTCCGCCGCTACTTCGAGCAGGCGGACCGCACGCGCGGCATCACCGGCGAGACGCTGCTGCAGCTGCTCGAGCGCCGGCTCGACAACGTCGTCTACCGCATGGGCTTCGCGACGTCCCGCGCGCAGGCCCGGCAGCTCGTCCGGCACGGCCACTTCCTGGTCAACGGCAAGAAAGTGGACATCCCGTCCTATTCGCTCAAGGCGGGCGACACCGTCTCGGTGCGTGAGAGCAGCCGCCAGAACGCGTCCATCCTGCACGCGATGGACGAGGTGAAGGGCCGCGGCGTCCCCGAATGGCTGAACCTCGACGGCGCGATGGGCGGCAAGGTGATGTCGGTGCCGACGCGCGAGCAGATCAACCTGCCCGTGCAGGAACAGCTGATCGTCGAGTTGTACAGCAAGTAGTTGCTCGTTCCGGTTGCCTATGAGGGCGACCGGATTCGCAAGCCGCCGGCCCGCAGCTCTTCAGACCTGCAGCGGGAGGCCGGTGGCGATAACCCGCAGGTCTGGAGGCCGGGCTGCCGGCCCGTTTGGCGAAAGGACGTCACGATGCTCTGGAAAGGTTTTCAGCGCCCCAAGCGCCTCGACTTCGAACGCGAGACGCTGACCGATCGGTTCGGCCGCTTCTACGCGCAGCCGTTCGAGCGCGGCTTCGGCACGACGGTGGGCAACGCCCTGCGCCGCGTGCTGCTCTCGTCGATCGAGGGCGCGGCCATCACGGCCGTGCAGATCGACGGCGTGCTGCACGAGTTCTCGCCCATCAAGGGCGTGGTCGAGGATGCGACCGACATCATCCTCAACCTGAAGCAGCTCCCGCTCAAGTGCCACGTCGACTACACGAAGACGCTGACCGTGCGGGTGGACAAGCCGGGACCGGTGCGGGCCAAGGACATCGAGGCCGACGCGGACGTCGAGATCCTCGAGCCGGAGGCACACATCGCGACGGTGTCCGAGGGCGGCAAGCTGCACATGCAGCTGCGGGTGAAGCGCGGTCGCGGCTACGTGGCGGCCGACCGCAACTTCGACGAGGACCTCGGCATCGGCTGGATCCCCATCGACTCGGTCCATTCGCCGGTCAAGAAGGTGAACTACCTGATCGAGGCCGCGCGCCTCGGCCAGACCACCGACTACGACAAGCTCACGCTCGAGGTCTGGACCAACGGGTCGGTCACCCCGGGTGACGCGGTGTCACTGGCCGCCAAGCTGGTGCGCGACCACCTCAACATCTTCATCAACCTCGAAGACGAGGACGAAGACGAGGTGGACGTCGCGACCGAGCCGGCGCGCCTGGGCGTCGCCAACGAGCACCTCGACAAGAGCGTCGAGGAGCTCGAGCTCTCGGTGCGGTCGTACAACTGCCTGAAGAACGCCAACATCCGCACGATTCGGGAGCTCGTGCAGAAGAGCGAGACCGACATGCTGAAGACGAAGAACTTCGGCCGGAAGTCGCTCAACGAGATCAAGGAGATCCTGCAGACGATGGGCCTCAGCCTCGGCATGAAGCTGGACCAGCCCTCGGCGGCGGAGTAGCTCCGGTAGGGACAAAACGTCATGCGTCACCGTAATGCACACCGGAAGCTCGGCCGGGTCTCCGAGCACCGCATCGCGCTCCTTCGCAACCAGGCGACGGCGCTGCTGATGCACGAGCGCATCGAGACGACGGTGCCCAAGGCCAAGGAGCTGCGGCCGTTCGTCGAGCGCATCATCACCATTGCCAAGCGCGGGGTGAAGGCCGCCGACCCGAAGGGCAAGACGCTCTCGGCCCGGCGTCTCGTGATGCGCGACGTCCACAACGAGGACGTCGTCACCAAGCTGTTCGACGAGCTGGCCCCGCGGTTCGAAGCGAGGCCGGGCGGGTACACCCGCATCCTGAAGCTGGGCCACCGGCGCGGCGACGCCGCCGAGGTGGCGCAGATCGAGCTCGTTGGCAGTGAGTTCGACCCGAAGAAGGCCGAGGCCGAGCGCAAGGCGGCCGAGGAGGCCGGCCAGGCGGAGGGCGCGAAGACGCAGAAGAGCGTGGGCGAGCGCCTGCGGTCCGCGGCCGAGCGCCTGCGCGGCGGCAAGAAGACCAAGGGCGACGGCGGCGCGAAGTCGAAGGCCAGCCATCCCGCACGGCGGGCCGCGAAGCAGACGTCGACACCGCGCAAGGCCGGCGGCTCTTAGACACGAGTGTTCAATCCGGCGCCGGCCCTCTCGTGGGGCGGCGCCGGGTGGGCCTCGCCTGGTCGAGGGCCCACCCCAGCCGGGACGCCGGGCCCCATCCCTCTCGATTCCGAAATCCCGCACGCCCACCGCGCGGGATGCCATACTGACCGCACGCGCGCCACGCCCGCCCGTCGCCAGGGTCGCGGCCGATGGCCGCGCACGAGCGTCTCAAGAGTCAGATGTCGCACGCGATTCGCCGCCTGCTGCCGGCGGTCCTGGCAGCCTCGTTCGTCGCTTCGGTGCCCGCCAGCCAGTCAGCCCAGCCGCCCCAGCAGCCGGAGCAGCCGATTTTCCGCGCGAAGGTCGACCTGGTTCGTGTGGACGTCTCGGTAACGGGGCGGGATGACCAGCCGGTCACCGACCTGCAGGCCTCCGACTTCATCGTCACGGAGGACGAGATGGCACAGACCGTCGAGACGGCCCAGTTCGTCCGGATCGACGGCCAGCGCGAGAACACCGGCGAGTCCCTGGAGATCCGCGGACCGGCGCAGGCCGCGGTGGAGGCGGCCAAGGAGGACGTGCGCCTCTTCGCGATCCTGCTGGACGACTACCACATCGACCGGCATCCGACAATTACGATCCCTCTGCGTCGTGCGCTCGAACGCTTCGTGGAGCAGATGCAGCCGACCGACCTGGTGGCGATCATGGATCCGCTGACCACGCTCGACAGCCTCAGGTTCACGCGCAATAAGGCTGAACTGCTGGAGCGGGTTCGCGCGTTCGAGGGCCGGCGCGGGCTGCTCTTTCCCGTCAAGAGTGCCGTCGAGGAGGCCCAGATGTCGCAGCGGAACGTCTTCGAACTGCGGGCGGGCGTCACGCTGTCGGCGCTCGAGGCTGTGGCCACGCACCTTGGCGGGCTTCGCGAGGGCCGGAAATCGGTGCTGTTCGTCAGCCAGGGCCCGCCGGTGGGCATGCCGGGCAGCGTGAACTACCCCCGTCTCGAGTCGGCGCTTCAGGCAGCCAATCGGGGCAACGTCACCGTGCACGTGCTCGATCCGCGCCCCCTGGGCTCGGCGCCATTCGGCGGCGCCGAGGCCCTGCGTCGGCTGTCGAGCGAGACCGGCGGCCGGGCCATCATCAATTCCAACAACCCCGAGAACGGGATGAGGGACATCTTTGCCGACGCGAGCGCCTACTACCTCATCGGCTACACGCCGACGCGGCAATGGGCCGACGGCAAGTTCCACCGCATCCAAGTGCGCGTCAAGCGTTCGGGCGTCCGGGTCACCGCCAGACGCGGCTACTGGGCACCCACCGAAATCGAGTCGAATGGCAGCTCGGAACCGCCGTCCGACCCCGCCCTCACCGGGGCCCTCAACGCCCTTTCGACCCCTGGCGCGAACCGCCTGGTGGACGTGTGGGTGGGGACCGAGGCGACGGACTACGGCCTGTCCTCCGTCTACGTCTCATGGGAGGCCGCGACCCGCACGCCGGACGATGCGCCCGCCGTGGTGGACGTGGAGCCGATTACGCGCACCGGCACATCGCTGTCGGAACCGCAGACCATCCGCACCTCGCCCCGCGTGAGCGATGCGCGGACCGTGGCGGTCTTCCCGCTGAAGCCAGGTCCAGCGGCTCTGCGCCTGACGGTCCGCTCGGAGGGCGGCGCTGTCCTCGACCGTTGGACGCAGTCGCTGGTGGTGCCGAATTACGAGGGGGCGCCGCTCAAGCTGGGGACGCCCCGTGTGTTTCGCGCGCGCACGCTGGCCGAGTCGCGCGCGTTCGATGCCGATCCCAGCCCGACCCCAGCCGCCTCCCGCCAGTTCCGGCGGACCGACCGCCTGGTGATCGACGTGCCATACGTCGCGGCCGTGGACGAGCCCACGATTCGCGCCGTGCTGACCAACAGGGACGGGAAGGAACTGGCACCCCTCGCGTTGGCGAAGGGCCCCGATGGTGTCGCGCGCGTGGCGCTGCCCCTGGCCAGCCTCGCGCCCAGCACCTACACAGTGCGCGTGGAGGTGATGGCCGGCGACTCGGACGGGGCGCAGGTCGTGGCGTTCACGGTGTCCCGGTGACGCGTGCGCTCGGCTTCGCGTTCGCGGCCTTGGCCGGCATCTCGCTGGCTGCCCAGCGACCTGCCTTGTCCGACGCCGTGAGCGCCTACGTGACGGTGGATGCGCCGGTCGTGGCGCTCGTCAACGCGCGCGTCATCGACGGCACGGGCGCGCCACCGCGTGAGGGCCAGACGCTGGTCCTGCGTGACGGGCGCATCGCGGCCATGGGCGACGCCTCGCGAGTGCGGCCGCCCGCCGGCGCCACCCTCGTGGACCTGGCCGGCAAGACGGTGATGCCGGGGCTGGTGATGCTCCACGAGCACCTGTATTACCCGGTCGGCCCGGGCGTCTACGGCCAGCTCGGACAGAGCTTCTCGCGCCTGTATCTCGCCGGCGGCGTCACGACGATGAGGACCGGCGGAAACATGAACGGCTTCATGGACCTGAACCTGAAGCGCGCCATCGACGAAGGGCGCGCCGCGGGACCGGCGATGGATGCCACCGCGCCCTACGTGAACGGCGCGAACACGTTCATGCAGATGCGGTCGATGGCCGGGCCGGACGAAGCCCGGCGCCAGGTGGCCTACTGGGCCGACATGGGGGCGACGTCCTTCAAGGCCTACATGCA
>DAIRFN010000348.1:0-5317 GCA_036795065.1 Vicinamibacterales bacterium | reverse complement strand
ATCAGCCGCAGATGACGCAGATGGATCAGCCGCAGATGACGCAGATGGATCGACGGGGGTGTCCGACTCGGACAGGTCCAGGTCGCCCTCGGCCAACTCACCCGCATCGTCGGGCGGGGCGTCGCGGAAGTCCATCAGGGGCAGGTCGTAGCCGAGCAGGAGGCGCGTGCCCTCGGGCAGGCGGAGCAGGCGGGTGGTGACGACCTCCGCGGTTTCGCGGACCACTTCCTGACCGCACTGGCGGCAGATGGTCTTGCCCACGCGCGCGAAGAGCAGGCGCAGGTAGTCGTGGATCTCGGTGACGGTGCCCACGGTGGATCGCGGGTTGCGCACCGAGTTCTTCTGTCGGATGGCGATGGAGGGGCAGATGTTGTCGATGCCGTCGACGTCGGGCTTCTCCATCCGCTCGAGGAACTGGCGGGCGTAGGCCGACAGCGACTCGACGTAGCGGCGCTGCCCTTCCGCGTAGATGGTGTCGAAGGCCAGCGAGGACTTGCCGGACCCGCTGACGCCGGTGATGACGATCAGCTTGCCGACCGGCAGCGAGAGGCTGACGTTCTTCAGGTTGTGCGTGCGCGCGCCGCGAACGACGATGGCCGAGCGGTCGAAGGGCAAAGTGTTCATGGAGCGTCGGGCGCAAGGGGACCGCCGGTGATGGTCCCCGTAAACACTCGATGGTACTTCTGATGGGGCCGCAGTTCAACACGGACACGGACTGGCCGCAGATGGGACGCAGATAAGGCCAATACGACTGGGGCCGCAGATGCGCAGAAGGCTCCAGGGCCGGACAGGCACGGACAGGGCCGCCACGCGCTGCGGGGTGGACGCGGTTGCCAGACCGTCCTGCAGCCGTGCTAACATACCGGGTTCGCGCGCTCGTCGTTGGGCGCGCCACCCCACGCCGGCCGGCGTAGCTCAGTTGGTAGAGCAGCTGATTCGTAATCAGCAGGTCGAAGGTTCAAGTCCTTTCGCCGGCTCCACTCGAATTCACAGGCGCTCCCTGCGCCACCGTCCGTTCCGCTCGCCAGCAACTATACTGTCGCCCCCAGGAGCCGCCTCATGAACATCACTGGAGCTGCCCGGCGGCCGCGACTGCGCTGCTCGATGGCAGCTGGACTGGTCGCCTTGCTCGCCGTTCAACTGAACGCACAGCCTGCTGCGCCCGTGTCGCAACCGCCCGCGCCGTTCGTCAAGGAGGGCGTCACCACGAAGGTCGCCGCCCACACGTTCGTGATCCCCGATGGGAACGTCGGGCTCGTGCCCAACGTGGGCATCGTGGTGGGCACGCGCGCAACGCTCGTCATCGACACCGGCCTCGGCCCGAGGAACGGAGAGGCCGTGATGCGCGAGGTGCGCAAGGTGAGCCGGCACGCGGAACTCTATCTGGTGACGACGCACTTCCATCCGGAGCACGATCTCGGCGCCGCGGCGTTTCCGGCGAGCACCCGCATGATCCGCGCCCGCGCACAGGTTCAGGACATCGCGGAGTTCAACCTGCAATTGGCGGGGACGTTCAGCAAGCGCTCCCCGGTGATCGCCGACCTGCTGGCTGGCGCCACGTATCGGGCCGCCGACATTGTCTTCGAGCGGGAGCACCGGCTCGACCTCGGCGGCGTCCACGTCCGCCTCATCGCTGTCGGCCCGACGCACACGCGAGGAGACACGGTCATCTTCGTCGAGGAGGACCGCGTCCTCTTCTCTGGCGATGTGGCGATGCCGGCCCTGCCGGCGTTGATCAGCCCGTCCTCGAGCGTCCGCACATGGCTGGAGGCGCTCGCGGCCCTGTCGGAACTCGGCGCCTCCCGTGTCGTACCGAGCCACGGGGACATGGGGGATGCACAATTGATGGCTGACTATCGCCGCTTCCTCGAAACCGTCCAGCGGCGCGCACAGGAACTGAAGGCCCAGGGCGTGAGCGCAGTGGAGGCCGAGAAGCTGATCACGACTGAACTGCAGCCCGCCTACGAGGGCCGACAGCCGGGACGAATCGCCGCGGCAGCGCGTATCGCATATGCCGAGGCCACGCCCTGAAGGCGGGCCGCACGGTCACGAGCTCATCGCGCCGCGGCGCGCGAGCCGCTTCGCCTCGCGCCGTCGCAGGAAGCGAAGCGACCAGTGATGGCTGATCAGCCCGCCTGACACCGACCACGGCAGGCACCCCAGCAGGGTCGGCCATCCCAGCACCCGGACAGCCGTCGCTGCCCGCTCCATCAGCGGCATGCTGCCGTCCATCGCCGCGGACCACACGCCGGCGAAGGCCGCGTAGCCGGCCATGTCGGCGCCGTGGCCCAGCATCACCTGCCCCGTCACGTAGCACAGGTAGTAGATCGGGATCATCGTGATCGGGTTGTTGATCCACGTCCAGGCCAGCGTCTGCACGAGGCTGGAGTGCCAGCCGAACACCGTGCGCGCACCGCCCCAGACGCCCAGGATGAGGAACGTCTGGACACCGACCGTCGGGGTCAGGCCCCAGAACACGCCCAGGCCGATGCCGCGCGCCGTGTGCTCGGGTGGATGCGGGCTGCGCAGCATCGGCACGAGAAGGCGATAACGCACGAGGCGCTGGAGCCGCTCACCGACACCGCGAAGGCGACGACGGGCCGGAAGAGCAGCGACGGTCGAACGGAACATCACCATTGTGTGAGACGCACCGGGCGTCCATTTCGACTCAGTTCGGCAACGCGAACGCCACGACCGTGTCGCCCCCCTGCGGGTCCAGCGCGCCGTGCCCGCCACACGACAGCGCCACGTATTGCCGTCCGGCCACCTGGTACGTCATCGGCGCCGAGTTACAGCCGGCGCCCATCCGGAAGCTCCACACGCGCTCGCCGGTGGCCGCGTCGTAGGCATCGAACCAGCCGCTGGTGCGGCCCGCGAACACCAGCCCGCCGGCCGTGGCCAGCACGCCGCCCGCGAGCGGCTGATCGGTCTTCTGCGTCCACGCCACCTTCCCCGTCAACGGGTGCACCGCGGCGACGCTGCCATAGCGCTCGCTTCCCCGCTTCTCCTCGCGCGGCAGGAAGTAGCCCTCGATGCGCTGGTTCACCGAATACAGCAAGCCCGTCTCGAAACTGTAGGCGCCCGGTGACCAGATAGTCCCGGCCACCCCGCCGCGAATGAGGTTCGAGCCGGCCTCCCCGCCCATCGTCCCCGCGACCGGCATGTAGTTATCGGACCGCGTCACCAGCGTGCCCTGGTCGGCATCGAGCACGTACAGGTTTGCCATCCCCGTGAACTTGGCGACGACGGCAAGCGGGTTGCCGTCGCGCGTGAGATTGAAGCGGATGGGCGGCGTCGGTCCCGACGCGCCCCAGATGTCGTGCGGCAGGTACTGATAGCACCACGCCGTCGTGCCATCCTCGATACGAATCGCACACACCGAATTGGTCCAGCGCATGTCGCCGGGATGCGGCTCGGATGGTGGTGGAAACGCGGTGGGATCCGGACCGCCCGGCGAGACGTAAACCAGACCACGCTCGGCGTCCACGGTGGGCGTCATCGGCGCACTGGCCCCGCCCGTCTTCCACCCGTCGGCGAGCCGCGCCTGATTGGCCTTCTCCCATGCGACATCGCGGCCGAGGCTGATCTCCGGGCGCCCCGGCAACGTCTCGACGAAGTCGCCCCACCAGCCACCTTCCTCCGGCGACGGAATGGCGTGCCAGGTCCAGATCAGCTTCCCCGTCTCCGCATCGAAGGCCTGCACGGCGCCACGATCCACGAACGACAGGCCCTGGATGATGCGGCCCCGGACGGCGACGGGCGCGCCGGTGAGGCGCGGCGAGGGCGTCTGCACCTCGAAGACCTTCCTGCCGGTGCTTCGTTCGAGGGCAAGCAGCGTGCCGTTGAGCGTGCCCATGTAGACGCGATCGCCGTAGACGGCGACGCCACGACTGGGACCGAAGTGCGTGGGCAGGTGCAGATCCTCGGTGGCGGCCTGTTCGCTGGCCTTCTCGCCCTCGATGGTCGCCTGCCACACGACCTCGCCGGTGGCGGAGTCCAGTCGCACGACACGCTGGCGACCGCCGTCGCCAGGCGTGGTGAAGTACATCTCGCGGCCCAGCACGAGGGGCGTGCTCTCGAACGATCCGACGATGCCCGTCTGCGCGATCCACGCCGGGCGCAGCCGGCTCACGTTGTCGCGACGAATCTCGACGAGCGGCGAATAGCGCGTCTGCCCCCAGTCGCCGCCGTAGGTGGGCCACGTGGATGGATTCGCGCGATGGCCATCGCGAAGCATCGCGTCTGTCACCGGGCCCACCGACTCGTCCGGCGTCGCTGCCGCAGGGCCAGCCGCGCTCATGGCCGGGGGCGTGCCCGCGCCGTCGGTGAGGGGCACGTCCCCGCGGCACGCGGCCGCGAGAGCCACTATCAGGACCACGGGCACCCATGCCGCCACGCTCCCCCATCGAGGCTGTGTCTGTACCCTCATCGTGTCCTCCGCGCCCGCCATCAGAACCGATCGAAGCCCAGCGTCAGGCCCACCGCGTACTCCCGCCAGGGCGACGGCTCGAAGAACCGGTCGCCGATCGAGTTGACGATGGCGGACGAGTTGTAGCGCTCGTTGAACAGGTTGTCGATGCTGAAGAATGGGCGGACACGCAGGCCGTTCCACCGGCGGTCGAATCCAAACCGCAGGTCCACCACCTGGTACGCCCAGTTCTCGATGGTGTTCGTGCTGTTCACGGGGTACGCGTCGACGAAGCGGACCTGCGCGGACGTGAAGAGCCCGAACGGCGCGTTGTAGGTGCCACCCATCACCACCTGGTGCGGGGGGGCACCCGGCTCGGTGTTGTCCGAGAAATCTCCTTCGGGGGCAACGAATTGCCCGTACTGAAAGTCCTGGAAGGTGTACGAGACCCGGCCCGTCACGCGCGGGGTCGGCGCCCACTCGAACAGCACCTCGAGCCCGTTCCGCGTCACCTCGCCCGCGTTCCGGAAATAGGCCTGCTCGTCGGCGCGCTGGAACCGGACGATGGCGTTGTCGACGGTCGACAAGTAGCTGGCCACCTCGAAGCGGGCCCGCCAGGCTGTGATGGCGCCACGCGCGCCTACTTCGAAGCTCCGCAGATCCTCGGGACCGAGATCCTCGTTGAAGCCGCCCTCATCTGTCGGGCGGTTGGACAGCTCCACGGTGGTGGGCGTCTGGTAGGCCGTGGCGAAGTTCGAGTAGACGTTGAGCCAGGAGGATGGCACGAAGGTGACGCCGATCATCGGGCTCACCGCGTCGAGCGTGCGCTCGCCGGACTGATCGCCGTTCGACAGCAACCGGTCCGTGGCCCTGAAGTGGTAGCGATCATACCTCGCGCCCCCGGTGACG
>DAIRFN010000347.1:0-5346 GCA_036795065.1 Vicinamibacterales bacterium | reverse complement strand
CCAAGCACGATACGCCCCTGGTGGTTGGCGATTTGCTGCCGGAGGCGCGGTCCACCATCGAAGCCGCCGCGGCGGCGGCCGGCGCGCCCGTCATCGATTCGGCCGAGGTCGTCGAGCACGTGCGGATGGACCGCGGAGTGGCGACGGTCTCGTGCCGCGGGTACCCGCCCGTCCGACTCGCGCTGGCGGGGCGTCACCAGGTGGCGAACGCGGCCACGGCCGTGCGCCTGCTCGAGGTGGTGGAACAGGAAGGCCTGCTGGTGGGCGCGGACGCCATCGTCACGGGGCTCGCGGAAGCCCGATGGCCGGCGCGGCTCGAATGGCTCCGGTGCCTTGATGGGGACCTGTTGATCGACGCCGCGCACAACCCGGCCGGCGCCGAGGCGCTGGCGTCGTACCTCGAAGATGCGGGCGTGGTGCCACTCCCCATCGCCATCGCGGCGATGCGGGACAAGGATGTGACCGGCATGGTGCGCGCGCTCGCTCGGGTGGCGTCGAGGTTCGTCGCCACCGAGGTGACGCACCAGCGCTCGCTCACGGCGGACGCCCTCGCACAGCTGCTCCGGCATCTGGCGCCTGACACAGCCGTCGAGGTGGAGCGGGATCCGCAGCGTGCCGTCGCGCGCGCGCTCGCCGGACACGGTCGAGCCGTGGCGGCGGGATCCATGTACTTCGTCGGGCCGCTCCGCGCGCGCCTCCTCGAGTCGGGCGCGGTTTCAATCTGATATCCTCGAAGCCACCCGTGCCGTCCCCGTCCCACGTGTTCGCGACGACATCGCCGCAGGGCCCTCAGCACGCGTCCCCCCGCACCGAGCGCTCGCGCCGACCGCCGATCTCGCTGCGGGTCCTCTGCGCGATTGCGCTGGCGCTGGTCGTGCCCGCGCCGGCGTGGGCGCAGCTCGTGCCGGGCTGGAACACCAAGCAGTTCACGCTCGAGCGCCTGGACGCCGATCGCGTACGCCTGATGCGCGAGGTCGAGATCGAGGGCGAGAAGGGCAGCCCGAACGAGGGGCAGAAATTCTTCGCCGACGACATGGAGCTGAACACGCGCACCGGCGAGCTCATCGCCATCGGCAACGTGGTCTTCTCCACCCCCGAAGCCCGCCTCGCCGCAGACCGGGTGGTGTTCAACACGCGCACCCGGCTCGGCACGTTCACCAATGCCTCGGGCATCGCCTCGCTGGGCGAGCGCGGCGAGCGGGACCGCAGCATGTTCGGGACGATGGAGCCCGACGTCTACTTCTACGGCCAGACGATCGAGAAGATCGACGTGGACAAGTACCGCATCGACAAGGGCGGGTTCACGACGTGCGTGCAGCCCACGCCGCGATGGGAGATCGTCAGCGGCCGCGCCACGGTCAACCTGAACGACTACGCGCTGCTCCACAACGCGGTGATCCACGTGAAGAACGTCCCGGTGTTCTACCTGCCGGTGATGTACTACCCCATCCAGGACGACGACCGGGCGACAGGGTTCCTGCTGCCCACCTATGGCCGCTCGACCTACCGGGGATCATCCATCAGCAATGCGTTCTTCTGGGCCATCAGCCGCAGCCAGGACGCGACGTTCCTGCACGACTGGTTCACGTCGCGCGGCCAGGGCGCCGGGGCGGAGTACCGGTACCTCCTGTCGGGACAGTCACAGGGCGACTTCCGCTATTACTGGCTGAAGGAGAACGCGAGTGATTTCTCCACGACGGGCGGCACGGTCACTGATCCAGCGCGGACGAGCTACCAGGTGAACGCGAACGTGAGCCAGGGACTGCCGCTCGGGCTGCGTGGCCGGGCACGCGTGGACTACTTCTCGAACATCACGTCCCAGCAGCTCTACAACAACAACCTGTACCAGAACACGTTCAGCACCCGCTCGGTCGGCGGCGGCGTGTCGGGTGCCTGGCGCGGGCTGAGCGTGTCGGGGACGTACCAGCGGACCGAGTCGTTCTACAACTCCAGCGACTCGTTCGTGAACGGCCAGGCGCCCGGCGTGATCGCCTTATTCAGCGGCCAGCGGCTCGGCCCCCTGCCCGTCTACGCGTCGGTGAACGTCGACGCCGCCAAGGCCCTGTACGAGCAGCGATTCGGGACGACCGTCCAGGACTTCGGGCTCGGCAAGGTGGACCTGCTGCCGTCGCTGCGCGCGCCCCTCAGCTCGCTGCCGTTCCTCTCGGTGAACGCCTCAATCGGCTACCGCGTCACCTACTTCACCGAGAGCATCGACCCCGCCACGCGTCGCCAGATCGAGGAATCGGTGACGCGCCGCTACGCGGACATGCGAGCCGAGATGGTCGGACCGGTGTTCACACGCGTCTTCAACCCGAACAACGCGTTCGCGGACCGGGCGAAGCACATCGTCGAGCCCTCGTTCACGGTGCAGCGCATCACGAGCATCGACGACCAGAACCGCATCCCGACAACGGCGTCCTACGAGTACATCGTCGGCGGCGTCACCCGGCTCACCTACGGCCTGACCAACCGCCTGCTGGTCCGGCGCGGGGGCGGCGGTGCCGAGGGCACGGCCAGGGGCCAGGCGACGGGTACGTCGGGGGCGCCACGGGAGGTGCTGAGCGTCGGCATCAACCAGAGCTACTACTCGGACGAGAGCGCGAGTCCGTACGACAATTCGTACTCGTATTCGATGTTCCAGCGCCCGCCGAGCAACTTCTCCACCGTGTCGCTGGTAGCGCGGGCCATGCCCGCCCAGGCCGTGGGCGTGGACCTCCGCATGGAGTACGACCCGATTGCCATCGAGCGGCGGCTGGTGGGCTTCGGCCTGAACGGACTGGTGCGGTCGCGGATGGTCGAGGCCTCGGCCGGGTGGAACAAGCAGAACTACGGGACTGGCAACCAGTTCCAGTCCAACCACTACATCCAGCAGACCACCACCATGCGGCTGGCCGGGAACAAGGTGGGCGGCACCGTCCAGTTCAACTACGACATCGGGCGGTCCACCATGCTGAACCAGCGATACATCGCCAACTACAACGCGCAGTGCTGCGGCATCGCGTTCGAGTTCCAGACCTACAACTTTCCCACCCTGGATCCGCGCTTCCCCGTGCCGCAGGACCGGCGGTTCAACTTCGCCTTCACCCTGGCCGGCATCGGCAGCTTCTCGAACTTCTTCGGGACCTTCGGGGGGCGATCGTACTGACGCCGAGTGAGTGGCGAGGGGAACGGGCCCTTTGGGAGTGGCGCCCCGTCGGGAGGACTTCACGCCAGCGGGAACCTGGAGCCGCGGTAAGATTAACGGCTGGGCCTACACGCGATGTCGACATCCTCACTCACGAACGTCCTGGTGACCGGCGGGGCCGGTTTCATCGGCAGCAACTTCGTCCGCTACGCCCTGCAGGCGCATGCGGACTGGCATGTCACGACGCTCGACAAGCTGACCTACGCGGGCCGGCGCGAGAACCTGCACGACGTGATGGACAGCCCGCGCCATACGTTCGTCCACGGCGACATCTGCGACGCGCCGGTGGCGGGACCGCTCGTCGAGGCCGCGGACATCGTCGTGCACTTCGCGGCCGAGACGCACGTGGATCGCTCGATCCTGGCGGCGGGCGACTTCATCCGGACCGACGTCGAGGGCACGTTCGTCCTGCTCGAGGCGGCGCGGCGGAACCCGAGGCTGCGGCGGTTCGTGCAGATCTCGACGGACGAGGTCTACGGGAGCGTGGCGGAAGGGTCCAGTCGCGAGACCGACGAGCTGCGCCCGCGCAATCCCTACTCGGCGAGCAAGGCCGGCGCCGACCGGCTGGCCTACAGCTACTGGGCCACCCACGAGGTTCCGGTCATCGTCACCCGCGCGTCGAACAACTACGGGCCGTACCAGTTCCCCGAGAAGGTCATCCCGCTCTTCGTCACCAATCTCATCGACGACATCCCGGTGCCGCTCTACGGCGATGGCGGCAACGTCCGCGACTGGCTGCACGTGCTCGATCACTGCCGCGCGCTCGACCTGCTCATCCACCACGGGCAGAGCGGCGAGGTGTACAACATCGGCGGAGGCAACGAGGTGAAGAACGTGGACCTCACCTACGAGCTCGTCCGCCAGCTGGGCAAGGACGACTCGCTCGTCCGCCGCGTGGAGGATCGGAAGGGCCACGACCGGCGGTACAGCGTGAGCACCGCCAAGCTGCGGTCCATGGGCTGGCAGCCCCAGGTGCCGTTCGAGCAGGGCCTGCAGGAGACCGTGCGCTGGTATCGCGAGAACGAGTGGTGGTGGCGCCCGGTCAAGGAGCGCGACCCGCAGTACCGGGCCTATATCGAGCAGCAGTACGGCGACCGCAAGGCGCACTGAGGGCCCGGCCTCACCGCCTGCTCCTGTGGCTCCCCGAGGCACATCGTGACGAGCGCAGCATCCACTTTCGGCCCTGTCCTGGTGACCGGCGCGGCCGGCTTCGTCGGGTCGTACCTCGTCGAGCTGCTTCTCGCGGAGGGCGCCGAGGTGGTGGGCTGGCAGCGCCCTGGCACGACCCCGCTCACCCCCGCCGCCGTCCACTGGATGGCCATGGAACTGCTCGACGCGGCTGCCGTGTCATCCGCGCTCGCCGATCTTCGCCCCTCGGCCATCTACCACCTGGCAGGCTCGGCGCACGTGGCCGATTCGTGGTCGCACACGCGCGAGACGTTCGAGGGCAACGTCCTCGCCACGCACCACCTGCTGCAGGGTCTCCATCGCCACGGGCTGCGCCCTCGCGTGCTCGTGTCGGGGTCGGCCACCATCTACGCGCCGTCGGCCCAGCCGATCACGGAGCGCTCGCCGCTCGCGCCCGCCAGCCCGTATGCCACGAGCAAGCTGGCGCAGGAGATGCTGGCGGCGCAGGCCTGGCACGAGCAGGGCATCCCGGTGGTGCTCGCCCGTTCGTTCAACCACGTCGGGCCACGGCAGACGCCATCGTACGTCGCGCCCAGCATCGCCCGGCAGGTGGCGCTCATCGAACGAGGCGAGCTTCCGCCCGTGCTGAAGATGGGGAACCTGGATCCCGAGCGCGACGTGATGGACGTGCGCGACACGGTGCGCGCGTATCGCGCCATGATGGCCGCGGCCGCGCCGGCGGTCCCCTACAACGTGTGCGGCGGGCGGCCGATTCGCATCGGCGACCTGGTGGACCTGTTCCGTGCGCGCGCACGCGTGCCAATCGAGATCGAGCAGGATCCGGCGCGCATGCGGCCCAACGACGTGCCTCGGCTGGCGGGCAGCCACGCGAAGCTCACGACCGACACCGGGTGGCAGCCCGAGATTCCGCTGGAGCAGACGGTGGATGACCTGCTGGCCTGGTGGCAGACACAGATTGATCTGCAGATTAAGGCAGAACAGGGCCGCAGATAGGACGCAGCTACTACGCC
>DAIRFN010000346.1:0-5354 GCA_036795065.1 Vicinamibacterales bacterium | reverse complement strand
GACCCGCTCGTCGTTGGGCAGGTTGTAGGCGGCCGTCTGCACGCCGCGGTTGGCGTCCCCGGCCGAGAACACGGTGTTGACGACGGCGATGGGCGCCATCGCGCCGAGCGTCGGGTTGCGGTACTTCGGATCGATGGGCAGGCTGTTCTCGATCTCCTGCAGCGCGCCCGCGAATTTCTGGAGCTGCGCCGACTCGGCCTGGTCCTTCACCGTGATGAAGGCCTCGAAGGCGGCCTTGTAGTTGAACCACTCGTCCTCGTACACCTCGTACGGGCCGATCGTCGGCTCGACGGCCGACGCGAGCTCCATCCACTTCACGTCGCTGTCGTAGTAGTCGTTCGACTGGAACGCGGCCGCGCGCGCCTCGAGGAACGCCTTCAGCGTGGGCTCGGCGGTGGCCCTGGCCGCCTCGCGCAGGTGATGGGCGGCCAGCGCCAGCTCGCCCTGGTACTCCACGCTGTACGGAACCGCCGTCAGCGTGCCGTCCGGCGCGCGGCGGATGGTGGTGAAGAACCCCGTGGCCCGGGCCTTGTCCGCCGGCGAGAGCCCTGCGATCCACTGCTCCACGTCCTCGCGGGTCGCGTCGGCCGGGTAGAAGTTGGCGGAGGCCGGCTTGGCGGGCACGCCCGGCAGGAACGGCTCGTTGTGATCGAGCCGCGACCAGGGCCCCTTGTTGACGAGGAACGCGTGGAGGCGCGCGCGCCCGAGGGCCGTGTCGTCCCGCAGCAGCTCGTAGAGCCGCGTCTCGTTCCCGGCCCACACCTGGCCCAGGAAGAGCGCATCCATCACCTGCGCGGCCTGCACCAGATGCTTGAGCGCGGTGCGCTCGCTCGCTGGCAGGTTCGCGAGGTCCACCGAGAGATCGGTCGGCGCAAAGCGCGCGACCGAGCGCTGCAGCGCGGTCACCTCCCCGCTATCGGCGGCTGGTTTCCCGGCTTCGGTCGGCGCGGGCGCGGAAGGCGCCGTGGCGGTGCATCCCGCCAGGGCGGCGACGAGTGTTGATGTGACGGCGGTGCTCATGAGGCGTGTCAGCTTCTCGCGTTTCACTTCGGGCTTCTCACTATTCTGTTCTCGCTACTCTCTCTTCGCTAATGCACGCCGGAGCTTCCCTGGAGAGCCGAGGGCTCGGCGCCGAGCCGCCGGATGGCCGTCTCCCACATCGAGCCCAGCGGAATCGAGAAAATGAGGTCGGGCTGCACGGGCGCCATCAGCCACGCCGAATCGGCCAGCTCGATGTCCAGTTGTCCGGCGCCCCAGCCCGCGTAGCCGACCACGATGCGGATCTCTGGGTCCGGAGGCTGGCTCAGGGTGCGCCGGATCAAGTCGGGCGACGCGGACAGGTACACGCCCTCGGTCACCTCCATCGCATCCTCGTCCAGGCTCTTGTCGGCGAGCAGCACCCAGGCGCGCGTGGGCTCCACGGGGCCGCCGACGAACAGGTGCACGTCGGGACGGATGGGCATGGGCGGCTCGGCGCGCACGACCTCGCTGGCGGGCTCGGCCATCTGGCGGTTCACGATCAGGCCGAACGCGCCGTGCGGGCCGTACTCGGCCAGCAGCACCACCGATCGGCTGAAGTTGGGGTCGCCCATCTGCGGCATCGACACCAGGAGAACGGGGGCCAGGGACGGAGCATCGTCGCCCATGCCCCATCGTAACTCTGGAATGGGGATCGGGGATCAGGAGTCAGGAGCCAGGAATCAGGAGTCAGGAGTCAGGAGTCAGGAATCAGGAGTCAGGAATCAGGAGCCAGCCGGGCCTTCGCCCACGTGACGGCGTCCCCGACAACGGGGGTGTGGGCGCTGTGCGCGGCGTTTCGGACGCCGTGGCCCGGACGGTCCAGCACGGCCGCCCCCGCCGGGTCTCCGGCATTCCCGATGATGGTGGCGAGGTTCCGTCGCAGCTGCGCCAGGGGGGCGTGCATCATGGCGCTGCCGCGCACCACGCCGTGCAGTTCCTGGTCGGTGCGCTGCCATAGCTCGGTGGCGCGCGCCCCGTCGCGCGGCCGCGGTTGCCACGCGGGATCGCCCGTGATGGGGGGGCCGAGGTTCCACGGGCACACCTCCTGGCAGATGTCGCATCCGAAGAGGTGATTGCCGATGTGGGCACGCTGCCCTTCCGGGATGGGCCCGTCCAGCTCGATGGTCAGATACGAGATGCACTTCGTGGCGTCGAGCGTGCGCGCATCGACCAGCGCGCCGGTCGGACACCCGTCGAGGCAGAGGGTGCAATCGCCGCACTGGTCCGGCCCCGGCGCGTCCGGCGCAAGCGGCAGGCTGGTGGCGACGCCCGCGAGCAGCATCCAGGACCCGAGCTCGGGGTTGATCACGCAGCAGTTCTTTCCGATCCAGCCGAGACCCGCGTGCGTCGCGTAGACGCGCTCCTGGACGTGATGCTTGTCCACGAACACGCTCGCGTCGAACGGGTCGGGATGCTGCTGGCGCATCCACGCGACCAGCGCGTCCAGGCGCTCGGCCAGGACGAGGTGATAGTCGTCGCCGCGTGCGTAGCGCGCGACCCGGACGGCATCCGGTGCATTCCCGGAATCCAGCTCACCGGTGTTGTAGATGCTGCCCGTGACGATGACCGACCGGGCCGACGGCAGGAACTGACGGATGTCCGCGCGCGTGGCGGCAGACTTGTGCATGTAGATCATCTCGCCCGCGTAGCCACGGGCGAGCCAGTCCTCCAGGAAGCCGAGCTCCGGCAGCGCCGCGGCCGGAGCGATGCCGCACAGGTCGAACCCGAGCGCCCGGGCCTGCTGCTTGACGTCCGCGGAAGTCAGCACGCCTCAAGGTACAACAAGAAACCACGAAGGCACGAAGCGCATCACGAAGGACACGATCCCTCTGGGCATAGCCCAAAGGAACCTTCGTGCCGGCCTTCGTGCCCTTCGTGTCTTCGTGGTCTCTATCTTTTAGCCCTTCTTCACGAGCTGCCGGAGCACGTACGGGAGGATGCCGCCGTGCGAGAACGCGGTGAGCTCCTCCGGCGTGTCGATGCGCACGGCCGCCGTGAACGACGTCACGGAGCCGTTCTCGGCGGTGGCCTTAACCGTGACGCGCGAGCGCGGCGTCAGGCCGGCACCCACGCCCTCGATGGCGAAGACCTCATGGCCGTTCAGGCCGAGGCTGGCCGCCGACTGCCCGTCCACGAACTGCAGCGGCAGCACGCCCATGTTCACCAGGTTGCTCCGGTGAATGCGCTCGAAGCTCTCGGCGATCACGGCCTTCACCCCGAGCAGCATCGTCCCCTTCGCCGCCCAGTCGCGCGACGAGCCCGAGCCGTATTCCTTGCCGGCCAGGATGATGAGCGGCACGCCCACGGCCTGGTAGCGCATGGCCGCGTCGTAGATGGGCATCACCTCGTCTCCGGGCAGGAACTTGGTGACGCCCCCTTCGATGCCCGGCACCATCTGGTTCTTGATGCGCGTGTTCGCGAACGTGCCGCGCATCATCACCTCGTGGTTGCCCCGGCGCGCGCCGTAGGAGTTGAACTCCTTCGGACCCACTTCATGGCCCACCAGGTACTGGCCCGCCGGGCCATCGGCCTTGATGTTGCCGGCCGGCGAGATGTGATCGGTGGTGATGCTGTCGCCCAGCACCGCCAGCGCGCGGGCGCCGGTGATGTCGGCCAGCGGGGCGGGCGTCATCGAGAGGTTCTCGAGGAACGGCGGCCTGCGGATGTAGGTGGAGTCGTCGTCCCACGCGAAGCGATCGCCGGTCGGCACCGGCAGCTGCTGCCACCGCGCGTCGCCGTCGAAGACGCTGGCGTACTGCCGGCGGAAGGCGTCGGCGGTGACGCTCGCGAGCATCGTCTGCTGTATCTCCTGTTGGCTCGGCCAGATGTCCTTCAGGTACACCGGCTGGCCATCGCGGCCCGTGCCCAGCGGCTCGGTGGTGAGGTCCACGTTCATCGACCCGGCCAGCGCGTACGCGACCACGAGCGGCGGCGACGCCAGGTAGTTGGCGCGCACGTCCTGCTGGATGCGGCCTTCGAAGTTCCGGTTGCCGCTCAGCACCGCTGCCACCACCAGCCCGCGCTCGCGAATCTCGGACGCAATCTCGTCGGGCAGCGGCCCGCTGTTGCCGATGCACGTGGTGCAGCCGTACCCCACCAGGTTGAAGCCGAGTTGATCCAGGTAGGGCTGCAGGCCCGAGCGCGTCAGGTAGTCGGTGACCACCTTCGAGCCGGGCGCGAGCGAGGTCTTCACCCACGGCTTCTGCTGCAGGCCCTTCTCCACGGCCTTCTTCGCGAGCAGGCCCGCGCCAATCATCACGCTCGGGTTCGACGTGTTGGTGCAGCTCGTGATGGCCGCGATGACGACCGACCCATGTTCGAGCTGGGTCTGGACGGCCACGGCAGCCGAGCCTGCCGAGGCGGCTCCGCCACGAACCGCCGCGACCTTCACGCCCTTCTTCAGCTCGTCGAGCGACCCGGCAAACGACGTCTTGGCGCTCGACAGCGACACGCGATCCTGCGGGCGACGCGGCCCGGCAAGGCTGGGCACCACGGTCGCGAGGTCCAGCTCCAGCGATTCGCTGTAGACCGCGTCGGGCGAGGCATCCGTGCGGAACAACCCCTGCGCGCGGGCGTACGCCTCGACCAGCGCCACCTGCGTGTCGTCGCGACCGGTCAGGCGCAGGTAGTCCAGCGTCATCTCGTCGATCGGGAAGATCGCGACGGTCGCGCCGTACTCGGGGCACATGTTGCCCAGCGTGACTCGGTCGGCAATCGTGAGATGCCGCAGGCCGGCTCCGAAGAACTCGACAAAAGCGCCGACGACACCCTTCTTGCGCAGCGCTTCGGTGATGGTCAACACGAGGTCCGTGGCCGTCGCGCCCTCCGGCAGCTGTCCCGTGAGGCGATAACCGACGACGGGCGGGATCAGCATCGAGCTCGGCTGGCCGAGCATCGCGGCCTCCGCCTCGATCCCGCCGACGCCCCAGCCGACGACGCCGAGGCCGTTGACCATCGTCGTGTGCGAGTCGGTGCCGAACACGGTGTCCGGGAAGGCGAGCCGCGCGCCGTCCTCGTCGGCCAGGCACACCACGCGGGCCAGGTACTCGATGTTCACCTGATGGACGATGCCGGTCTCGGGCGGCACGACGCGGAAGTTCCGGAAGGCGCCCTGCCCCCACCGGAGGAACACGTAGCGCTCGCGGTTCCGCTCGTACTCCATGTCGGCGTTGCGCTCGAACGCGTCGGCGCTGCCGAAGAAGTCCACCTGCACGGAGTGGTCGATCACGAGCTCCACGGGCTGCAGCGGGTTGACCTTCCTCGGATCGCCGCCGAGCGCGACGATGCCGTCGCGCATCGCGGCCAGATCGACCACGCACGGCACCCCGGTGAAG
>DAIRFN010000345.1:2074-5366 GCA_036795065.1 Vicinamibacterales bacterium | reverse complement strand
GTTCTGCGCCAGGCCGCATGCCGCCGTGAAGATGGAGTAGATGAGCACGGCCGCCATCAACGCACGCTTGCGGCCGATGCGATCCGCGATGACGCCGAAGGCCACACCGCCCACCGCGGCCGCGAGCAGCGTGAGCGCCCCCAGCTGCCCGGCCACCGTGGTGGACAGCTGCAGCACCGGGTCCTGGATGAGCGAGGCCAGCACCAGCGAGTAGAGCATCACGTCGAACGAGTCGAGCATCCACCCGAGCGAGGCGGCGATGAACGCCCGCCGCGCCCGCGTGTCGGCGGCGCGCCACCAGGCGAACATGCCCGAGTCATTTGTGATCGAAGCCTCTGGCGTGAGCGAAGGAGCGGCAGGCATGGGCATGACGGCCACGATACTAACCTCATCTGCGCGCCGCGCTCCGTCGTGCTACCCTCCCGGCGTCGTGCCTCGCGCGTGCCGAGCGTCATGGAGGATTCCCGCATGGAAGGTCGTTCCCCTCGCATCGTGGCCGCCCGGGCAGCCATCGTCGTCACCTGCCTGCTGCCACTGCTGGCGGCGGCCTGCTCGTCACCGAGTCCCGGCGACAGCGTGCCCATCGATTCCGACGACATCGGCGGCGCGGTGACTGGGCCGAACGGCCCCGAGGCCGGCGTCTGGGTCATCGCCGAGACGCGCGACCTCGGCGTCCGCCATATCAAGAGCGTGGTCACCGACGACCAGGGGCGCTACGTCATCCCCGACCTGCCCGCCGCGCAGTACGACGTCTGGGCGCGCGGCTATGGCCTCGTGGATAGCGCGAAGGCGAAGGCCCGCCCCGGCGCGCACGTCAACCTCACGGCGGTCCCCGCCCCAGACCAGGCGGCCGCGGCGAAGTACTACCCGGCCATCTACTGGTACTCGATGCTGAAGCTCCCGTCCGCGGATCAGTTCGGATCGCACTCCGACATCGGGAAGAACATCACCCAGACGCGGTGGCTCGACGCGATGAAGAGCAACGGCTGCATCGGGTGCCACCAGCTCGGACAGGAGTCCACCCGCACCATCCCGAAGGAGCTCGGCACGTTCGCGTCAGGAGCAGAGGCTTGGCGTCGTCGCGTGCAGTCGGGGCAATCCGGCCAGATGATGCTCAACCAGCTCACTGCGCTCGGCCCGATGTCGTTCCAGCTCTATGGTGACTGGACGGACCGCATCGCGAAGGGCGAGCTGCCGCACGCGAAGCCCCAGCGCCCGCAGGGCGTGGAACGCAACATCGTCGTCACCTTGCGCGACTGGATGAACGAGAAGCAGTACCTGCACGACCTGATTGCGAGCGATCGCCGCTATCCCACGGTCAACGCCTACGGGCCGCTGTTCGGGTCTCCGGAGTACAGCTCCGACGACATCCCCATCCTCGATCCCGTGAAGAACATCGCCACCACCTTCAAGGCCCCCGTGCGCGATGCCGACATGCCCCTCAGCCTCGGCCCCGGCCACGCGGCGGGGCTCGATGCGCTGCACCCCTCAGCCTACTGGGGCAGCGATCGCATCTGGGACACGCGCGTCAACAACCACAACTCGATGTTCGGGCGTGACGGGCGGCTCTGGCTGGCGGCCGCCGTGCGCGGGCCCGACAACCCCGCGTTCTGCAAGGCGGGATCGGACCATCCGTCCGCAAAGCTGTTTCCGATCGAGCGCACGAACCGTCACCTGGCGGTCTTCGATTCCAAGACGCAGAAGTACACGTTCGTCGACACGTGCTTCGGCACCCACCACCTGCAGTTCGGGTACGACGAGAACGAGACGCTGTGGACCAGCGGCGGCGGGCCGGTGGTGGGCTGGCTGAACACGAAGATGTTCGACGAGACCGGCGATGCCGCGAAGTCGCAGGGATGGACCGCGATCGTGCTCGACACCAACGGGAACGGCAGGCGCGACGCCTACGTGGAGCCCGATCAGCCCGTAAACCCCGCGCGGGACAAACGCATCAACGCGGGCTTCTACGCGGTGATGCCCAGCCCTGTGGACGGATCGGTATGGGGCTCGTTCCGCGGCGCCACCAGCGGCGTCGTCCGCATCGAGCCGGGGGCGAATCCGCCTGCGACTGCGATCGCCGAGGTCTACAACGTGCCCGCGCCCGGCTTCGGCGTGCGCGGGGCCGACATCGACAAGCAGGGTGTGGTGTGGGTGTCGCTGGCCAGTGGACACCTGGGCAGCTTCGACCGGCGCAAATGCAAGGCGCCGCTCAACGGCCCGAAGGCCACCGGCGATCACTGCCCCGAGGGCTGGTCATTCCACCAGTATCCAGGCCCCGGCTTCCAGGGCATTGGCGAGAACAGCGCCGAGTCCAGCTATTACACGTGGGTGGATCAGCACGACACGTTCGGCCTCGGCCAGGACGTGCCCATGTCCACGGGCAACCTGAACGACGGCCTCATCGCGCTGAAGGATGGGCAGATGATCGTCCTGCGCGTGCCGTACCCGATGGGCTTCTACGCCAAGGGCTTCGACGGGCGCATCGACGATGCGAATGCGGGGTGGAAGGGGCGCGGGTTGTGGGCGGCCAACGGCGATCGGACGCCGTGGCTCATCGAGGGCGGCAAGGGATCGAAACCGCTCGCGGCGCACTTCCAGCTGCGGCCGGATCCGCTGGCGAAGTAGCGCGAGTGTCCCGCACGAAACCTACCAGGTGACGGTCACGGTCAGCAGCGGGCGTTTGGGCCCGCCGCCGACACTGGCCGTCACCCCGGGCGCCAGGTAGACGAGCTCGTCCTTGTGATTGGAGGCATCGATGGCGGCGCCGGCGGCTGCCCCGAAGCCGCCCAAAAGAATCAGGCTTCCGATGACCTGGTCGGTGGTGGCCTCGAAGGGATTGAGCACCTTACCTAGAGTCAGGATTCCTGCGAGCATGCCCACTCCGAGACCAATGGCCGCGCCGTTGCCGAGCGAGTCGCAACAGGCGTGAACACGCCGAACATCCGCGCTCGCCAGGGACCTCTCGACGCTATCCTCCCGGAACGCGATCGCGTCTGGTGTGATGCGCACGAGCCGGCCGCGGTGCTGCTGGCCGGCGGCATCGTCCACCACGACGGACTTCCCGATCTCCAGCCTGGAGGGCAGCGCTTCGAACGAGGTGGCGGGCGCCCGCGCCGCGCCGCACGCCGCAGTCAGCAGGGCCGTCCCGACGACGACGAAGACGGTTCGAACGCGGAACATGACGCACCCCCCGCGAGAACCGGGCGATCTCAAGGAGGTAACGGAGCAAGAAGCGGGCCGAAAGGACACCATGGTTGTCCCCGGGAATCGCCGGCCCGTGCTCCTGGGCAGG
>DAIRFN010000345.1:0-2064 GCA_036795065.1 Vicinamibacterales bacterium | reverse complement strand
CAGGCACCGACCCGGCGGGCTGGCGCCGTCGGGAACCGGAGATCCGACAGGACGTTCTAGGGCGTCGCGATCCAGGTGACTCCGCCGTCTGTGGTGCGGAACGCCGCGCCGGTTGCGGCGCGCACGGTGGCGGTGCTCGCATCGGTCGCGTCCACTGCGACGAGATCCTCCGTGGTGGGGCTGGCCACGCGCCGCCATGCGCGCGCGTCGGTTGTCAGCAGCACCACGCCGTTCCTGCCCGCCAGCCAGCAGACCGACGCTGACGGCGAGGCCCCGGCCGTCAACCCGGCGACAACGCCCGTCTCCAGCCGCGACCAGGACGCGCCCGCGTCAGTGCTGCGTTCGACCACCCCGGGCCCCGCCAGTCGCCATCGCACGAATGGATCGCGCGAGTTGATGATGGGGGCAACGGCGCTGTCCGCGAAGGTCTCGCGAGCGGTCGCGGCCATGCCTGCCGCTGGCGCCGTCACCGCCGGTGCGGCTGGTGCCGTCTTTCGAGCCGCCGCTTCGCCGCTACGCCGCTCCCCGCCGACCGTCTCGTTGAGCGCGGCAGGCGCCTCGGCCGCGACCTGTTTGGCCATCTCCTGGCGCGCGTCCGCCGGGGTGGCCGGTGCGGCCGCGATGGCGGCCGGGGTCTCCGCAGGCGGGCCCGTCCCGGTGGGGGCGGCCGGGGAGGGTGCAGCCGGTGCGGCCGGCGCCGTCCGTCCGGAGGCCTGGGTGGATGGCGTCGC
This sequence comes from Vicinamibacterales bacterium, assembly GCA_036795065.1. Classification (GTDB taxonomy): domain Bacteria; phylum Acidobacteriota; class Vicinamibacteria; order Vicinamibacterales; family UBA2999; genus VFZN01. The sequence goes on along the minus strand of DAIRFN010000345.1, from coordinate 1,333 downwards.
GGGCGCCTTGTCCTCGCCTGCAGTGGGCGGCGCGAGCGGCGCGTCAGCGGGCGCGGCTGGTGCGGTCGATTCCGCACGAGCCTGCGTGAGTTCCTGTTCCACTGGCGATGGACGCGATCCGCGGTCCGGCACAATCCCCCACACCAGCGTGGCTGCCGCCGCTGCGGCGGTCAGCGGGACCAGCCACCGCAACGACCAGCGGTTCCACCACGGCTCGGCGGCCGTCGCCGGCGCCGGCTCGCTCTTCACGATCGCCGCCATCAGCGCCTGGCATCGCGCGCACCCGGCGGCGTGCGCCTCGACGCGCGTCTGCGCCTGCGCGTCCAGCCCGCCGTCCACCCACGCCGCCAGCGTTTCCGCATCGAGGCACACATCGGAGGCCTCCGCGGCGTCCGGCAGGTGTCGGCGGAGCAGGCCGTCCAGGGCGCGATCGCGCGGATCCGGCGTGGTCACCTCATCTCCTCATCCAGAGAACGTTCGAGCGGGCGGTTCTTGCGGGTCGCCTCCGGTCCCAGCATCTCGGTGAGGTCCACGTCGGCGGAATCCCCCACGACGGCAGCGAACGCCTCGTCTATCGCGGCCGGTCCCAGCCCGGCCTCGCGCAGCTGATGCTCGACGTCTCCGCGCAGCGCCTTGCGCGTGCGGCTGAGGTGCCGGGACACGGTAGCCTCGTGCTCTTTCAGCGCGCGGCCAATCTGGGCCAGCGTCATCTCCTGGGCATAGTACCAGCCCAGGCGCAGGCGGTCCCTGGGGTCCAGCCGCGCCACGGCGGCGCCCAGCGCGGCGCGGATGAGCGCAACGAACCGGCGCGAATCAGGGTCCGGCTCGGCCGGCGCTGCCGCCGGTGCATCCGGGGAGCCTTCCTCGGGCAGCGGATCGAGGCGGCGAGCCGTGCGCACCCGGTCCACGTGGCGCTGCGCCAGGATGGCCCTGAGCCACGTGCCCAGGCTGCTGCGGCCGTGGAAATAGCGGAACAGCGACTGGCGCTCGCCGTCCCGCTCCTTCAATCCGTACAACTCCCCGTACAGGGAATCGGCCAGCTCGCGCCCGCCTCCCGAGGGGTCGATAGCGGCCGCGGCGCGGTACAGCGCCGGCCTGCACTCGAGGACGAAGTGCTCCCACGCGCCCTCGTGGCCCTGCTCGCACGCACAGGCCAATGCGAGGTCTTCGAGATGGAGTGAGCCGAGGTGCTGCTCCAGCGCGTCCGAATCCGTGGCACCGATCTTCGCCGCGGCTCGCTCGAGCGCCGCCGCGAAGTCGGCGACGGCCACCGTCCATTGCTGCGCGTTGGAACGCTGGTGGAGGCGTGCGGCAAGTTCGGGCCCGACGCGCG
>DAIRFN010000344.1:227-5366 GCA_036795065.1 Vicinamibacterales bacterium | reverse complement strand
GATCTCGTGCTGCGCCTGATCGAGCGCGCCAACCGCATCGATCACGTTCCGGATGTCGTGTACCACTGGCGCAAGGTGCCGCAGTCCACCGCCACGGCCGGCGGCGCCAAGCCAACTGCGCACCTCGCCGGGCAACGAGCGCTGCAGGACTACCTCGATCGCAACGGCATCCCGGGCCGTGTCGTGGACGCCGGCCCGCCCGGCTTCTACCGCATCGTCTATGCGCTGGCGGCGTCGCAGACCGTGAGCATCGTCGGTCCGTTTGGGCCGGGTGAACGCGATCGGCTGCGGGCTGCGACATCCTGGCCGCTGCTCGAGTTCGTGGCTCGCCCGGATGAGGCCACTGGCGAGCGGCTGCTGTTCATCGACCCCGCGTTCCAGCCGGAGTCGCCCGACTGGCTGGCGGCGCTCCTGCAAGCGCTTCGGCCCGGCGTGGGCGCCGTGGGCGGGAAACAGCTGAGGGCCGACGGGACCGTGGAGCATATCGGCCTCGTGCTGGGCCTCGACGGCGTGGCCGGACGGCCGTTCCTGAACGCCCCTGCCGACTATTCCGGTTACTTCGGCAACGCGCTCCTCATCCGCACGGTCTCGGCCGTCAGCGGCGCCTGCCTGCTGACAACGAAGCAGACGTTCGAGCGTGTGGGGGGGATGGACAAGAGCCTCGGGCGAGAGGCGGCGGCCATCGATTACTGCTTGAAGGTGACGGCAGGCGGAGAGCGCGTGGTGTTCACGCCATGGGCGCTGCTGCGCCGGTCGGCCGCTGCCCCCGTGCCAGGCCCGTCACCGGCGGACGCCAGCGAGTTGAGGCGGCGCTGGCAGGCCCGGATCGACCACGACCCGTACTACAGCCCTCACCTGACGAGACGGGCGCTCGACTACGGCGTGGACGCGTGAGCGGGCGTCAGCAATCGCCGTAGACGAAATGCCGCGCGCGCGGGTCGTCCGTCCACGCGCCGAGCGACGGGGCGACCCGGTCCTTCTCACTCAACACGGCGCCGCGGCCGACCAGCGCGTCGAACTCCGCCTTCAGCGCCGGATCGCACAGCGACCAGTCGAGGTCGCCCGTGAGGGGCGAGATGCTCGCCTCGCACGCCGGGTTGTATTCGCCGCTGCACAGGTACTCGATGCGCGAGTCCACCGTGAAGTACGTGCCATGCGCAAAGCCCGGTGGCAGCCAGATCCACTCGCCGTGCGCCATGTCGTCAGGCGATTCCATGTCGTGCGCCGCGATCCGCCCGAACGTGGGAGAGCCCAGGCGGATGTCCAGGAAGAGATCCACGAGGCGCCCGTGCACGCACCGCACGAGCTTGCCCATGTACGGGTTCCACTGGAAGTGCAGCCCGCGCACGACGCCAGCCTTCGAGCGGCTCTCGTTCATCTGCAGGAACGGCACCTGCTTGAGGAACGACAGTTCGGGGTGGGCGTCGAAGTCGCTGCGCCTGAACGGCTCGGTGAAGTAACCGCGATCGTCGGCAAACCGGGCAAAGCGGATGACCTTGACGTCGGGAAGCGGGAGCGAGGTGACCGACAGGATCTTCATCGGGAAGGCGACGCCCTATTGTGACAGGGCGTCGCATTCAACGCACGCGATCTTCAGCGGACGACGACGGTCACCTGGTTCGACTCCGCGCTCGTGCCCGCGCCGTTCACCGCCACCACACTCACCACGTAGGTGCCCGGAGGCGCCGGCACGGTGACGGAGGTCCCGGTCACGGGGAGCGCAGCCACCACGGCTCCTGATCCCGGCACGCGGGCCAGGAGCGTGTAGCCGCTGGGCGCGGTGCCGCTCGTGGGCGGCGACCACGACAGCGTCACGTTCGAGCCGCTCACCGATGCCGGAGCCAGCGTGGGCGGCCCGGGGACGACGGGTGCGGCCACGGTGAAGCTCACCTCGTTGGAGGTCGCGGAACCGCCGCCGTTGGTAGCCACCACCCGAACGTAAATGGGCACGCCCACGGGCGCCGTGGCTGAAATGGAGGTGGCCCCTCCCATGGGCGCCACGATGAGGTTCGACGCCCCGGGGCTGGTGCCGGCATACAGTGTGTAGTTCGTGGGCGGCCCGCCCGAACCCGGCGACCAGCTGAGGGTGATCGGGTTGGACGCCGCCTGTGCCAGTGACAACGACGGCGGGCCCGGCGGCGTGGGCGGCAGCGGCCCGACGTTGACCAGGACGGCCGGCGACGCTGCGATGCGCGCGCCGATGGCCTCGAGGCTGACGGCGCGGAAATAGTACGTGCCGCTGGCAATGGCTCCCGAGTAGCTGCCCGGTGCCGGCACCGGCACCTGGAACGCTGCCGGCGCGAAGTCGGGGTTCCGCGCGGCCTCGATGATGTAGCCGCCCACCTGGGGACCGCTGGTGGGCGCCGTGAACGACACCGTCACGGTGTTGCCCGACGCGGTGGCGGTGAAGTTCTGGGGCGCGCCCGCGGCGGTGACCACCGTGACCGGCACGTCCCGCATGGTGAATTGCCCGCTGATGGTGGAGCGTGCGAGCACGCGCAGCGTCCAGTTGCCCTGGGACAGCGCGTAGACACCGCTGATGGAGAACCCCGAGTTGGCAAACGCCCCGCTGGCCGAGGGGCACGAGGTCGGAAACGACCGGGTGCCCAGCGGGCCGCCAAAGCCCAGCACCTGGGTCGAGCCTGCCTGCACGCCGGTGACGTTCGGCCCCGCGATGGCCAGCACCGACACCTCGTCCATGTTGATGCCCGAGGTGTTGCCCTCGTCGAAGGCGCACCCCGTGATGCTGAAGGGCGTGTTCACCGACGATCCGGCCGACGGGCTCGATACCGTCAGACGCGGCAGCGACGACGAAGGCGAGTAGATCAGGAGCCTGCCGCCGGCGTAGCCCCCGCGCACCTCCTGCAGGCCTCCCCGATTCTCGACGATCCGGACGTAGATGAAGTATTCGAACCCGGGTGCGACGCCACTCGTGCTCATCGGGAAGGTGAGCAGCGTGTTCTTCGGCACGTTGTTCATGGTGCCCACCTGCACCAGGCCACCAGACGGGTCGCGATCGCCGTCGACGAAGATCTGTGCGGTATACGTGCTGCCGGTGTCGGCATCCGCGAAGCCGTAGCGGACGTTGAACGTGCTGCCGGCCGCCACTTCATCAACGCCGCCGAGCTTCACTTGCGCCAGGCGGAAGGTGACCCCCGTGGTCGCCTCGTGCGGGTCGATCCGGAAGAAGCGCACGGAGTTGCTGAGCCACGGCGTGGTCAGGCACCCGGCGCAGTCGGTTTCCAGGCCGCCGTTGGCAGTGGTGAGGGCGCTCAGGTCGACGGTGTAGGTGTTCCGCCCGGGCCAGACCATCATGTCGTTCGACGTGGTCATGTTGGGCAGGTCCGAGGTGCTGCGCGAGCCCCACAACACGCGCGCGACCGACCCGTGGCCCTGTCCGCCGTCGAGGCCGAACGGCGTGTCGAGCGTGAGCGTGAACGTGAGGTGCCGGTAGCGCCGCGTGTTGATGAGGGCGGCCCCGCCATTCAGCAGCGTCACGGCCGGATCACCGGCGCTCGTGCCCGTGGCCTGCAGCGCGGGTGCGCCCGCGTCGTTGACCAGGCCGGCACCGGTGACGCCCTGGAGCACGGGGACGTCGCCCGCGTCGGCCATGTCCCACGGGTTGCCGAGCACGTCGGTCGCGAAGTCCGGACCGCCCGTCACGTCGGGATCGATCACCGTCACCTGCGGCGGCGCATTGACGGTGAAGGCCTGCCCGGACGAGGTGCCGTTGTTGCAGCTGAGCGAGGCCGTGTAGGCGCCGGGCGCCAGCACGCCGTAGTTGAAGGCCACGCTGCCCGAGCCGCTGGCCGGGCCGCGAGCGACGCCGAACGGCACGCCCTCGGCGTCGGTCACGCGCAGCGTGTAGGCGCCGCTGCAGTTCGCGTAGTTGACGGTCATGGTGGCCGCGCCCGCGCCGTCGCGCGCCGTCAGCCGCACCCAGTCGATCTCGACCGGCACCGTGTAGCCGGCGGTGCCCTGCGCGCGCAGCTCGAAGCCACGCACGAGCGACTGCGTGTGCCACGGCCGCGGCGTGCCACCGAGGGGCGACGCCAGTGTTCCCGACTGCAGCGAGCCGTCAGGCATCGTGTACTGGAGGGTGGGCAGGTCGAGGATGTATACCGCCCAGCCGTTCGTCGGCGCACCGAACAACGCCAGCCCCGACTGGTTGACCTCGTCCGAGCCGCCGTAGGTGCGGTGATACCAGATCGCCATCAGCATGTTCGGCGGCGGGCCCGGGTTGGTCAGCCGCATCTTCACCGCGAGCTTGCCGTAGCGGGCCGTGGGAATGGCCAGGTGATCGAACGCGCCGGTGCGCCCCGCGTTCATCAGGCCCGCGCCGCCGCGGAAGAGCAGCGAGACTTTGTTGCCGGCGCTCGGATCGGTGGTCGCCTGGAAGCGCCCGTTGTTGAGGAAGACACCCCGGCCAGCCGACCGCGCTTGCGCGCTCGTGGTCCAGCCGTTCTGCTCGTCCGGGAAGGGGCTCAGGTCGTCGACATTGCTGAAATCCCACGCGTCGTTGTACACATCGGTGGCGAAGTCGGGCCCGGCGGCAAACACCGACCCGTTCAGCGAGAGGCTCGGCTGGGCGTCGGCGAACGCCGCCGTCACACCCGTCAGCACGATCGCACAAACGACCGCTCTACCCATCCGAAACATGACCGATCACCCTTTTGTGTTCCCGACCGACCAGATTGTGTAAGAACGATACAAATCCAGCCGTGTTTTGGCTTCCTGCCGGTCACTTCAGCAAACGTCCTGCCAGAAGCCGGGTGGCGATCAGAAATGTAAGCCCGAGACCAGAGAGCAGCCACGTCCACGTCCAGAGCCGCGGCCGGTACTCGAACTTCACGGTCCAGCTGCCCGCGCGCGGGATGCCGACGCCCTTCAGCGCGTGGTTCACGCGGATGTAGGGGACGGGCGCGCCGTTCAGCGTGGCCCGGAAGTCGCGATCGACATGGGCCTCGGAGAGCACCGCGAGGCCGGGCCCCGCGGTCTGCACGCTGAACGAGGTGGTGTTCGTCGTGAGCACGTAGTCGTACGCCGCGCTCACCGCCGACGCCGATCGGGGCAGGGCGGTCACCTCGTCGACGGCGGCCCCATCGTCGCTCTGGACCGAGGCGAACGGCGCGGTCGCCT
>DAIRFN010000344.1:0-217 GCA_036795065.1 Vicinamibacterales bacterium | reverse complement strand
AACCGCTCCGCGAAGGTGGCCAGGTCGGGATGCTGCTCCACGCCATCGACCACAAAGGCGCGTGGCCACGCCGACGCGCGCTCGATGGCGCGAATCTGGTCCGGCCCCTGCTGCGGCAGCACGGCGACGCCCCCGGGCAGTTGGTCGGCCCGCGCAACCAGGAACCGCACGTTCATCATGTCGAGGAAGCCGCGGACCTGCTCGAGACTATGCCGCC
>DAIRFN010000081.1:0-18061 GCA_036795065.1 Vicinamibacterales bacterium | reverse complement strand
GGACTCCAGAACCTCCGAACCCGAGAACCCGAGAACCCAGAACCCGGAACCTATCGAACCTCCACCCCGACGCTGTCGTACTGGTTCCATAGGTAACCGGACGGGTTCCAGTGCGACACGGCCGGCTGCACGTTGCCGTTCGCGTCCGTCGCCCGGGACAGGATGAGGTACGACTCGGCGCGCGTGGCGTCGAAGGCGAACTCGAAGCGCCGCCAGGTGTAGCGCTGCTGCTCGCCGAGGAGGCGGGCCGGCTGCCAGCTGGCGCCGTTATCGATCGAGACGTCCACCTTGGTGATGTCGATCTCGCCCGCCCACGCGAAGCCCCCGACCGGCACCTGGCCCCGTGGCAGCGTCGCGCCCTCGAGCGGCGTCGTGATGAGCGATTTCACGACCAGTCCCGTGAGGGGCGCCATGTCCGCCGCCGCCACCGCTGCGCCCGGGGCCACGCGCTTCGACGGGTAGCGATAGGCCGTGGCCACCCAGAAGCTGTCGGACTCCGCGGCCGACACGCGCAGGCTGGAGAGCCACTTCATCGAATACGCGCCCTCCCAGCCCGGGATGATGGCGCGCAGCGGGAAGCCGTGGACGGGCGGAATGGGTTGCCCGTTCATCTCGTACGCGATGACGGTGTCAGGGTGCAGCGCCTTGTCCATCGGAACCTGGCGTACGAAGGCCGGCATGGTGCCGAGCGGCTTGTCGGCGCCCTGCATGTGGACGAAGCGCGCGGTGTTCTTCGCGCGTGCCCGCGCCAGGATGTCTGCCAGGCGGGCGCCGGTCCACCGCGCCGTGCCGACGGCGCCCTTGTTCCACTGGATGCCCGCCACAGGTGGGGTGAAGAAGGCGCGGCCGTTGCCCGCGCACTCCAGTGTCACGGTGACCGTCGTCGGCGGCATGGCGCGCAGATCGGCCACCGACAGGGCCAGCGGCGCGTCCACGTCGCCGTCCACGGTGAGCCGCCACGCCGGCTCCTCGAGCACCGGCGGCACCGGCAGGTGCGAGCGCACGTAGAAGTGCTCGACCGGTGTGATGACGCTGTCGAGGAGCGCCACGGGTGTCTCGTAATCGGGCGGCCGCAGCGAAAGGCGAGTGAGCTTGCCCTTCCCCCAATCACCGGCGCCTGGCGCTTGCGCGCGAAGAGGCGATGGGCTCATCACGGGTGCCAGCGCGGCCGTGGCCCCAAGCCGGCCGGCAAGCGCCATCAACTCACGTCGGGTCATGCAGGGATTGTAGTCGGAAGGAATCAGGAATCAGGAATCAGGAATCAGGAGGCGCCGAGCTTGTCCAGCACCAGTCGCCAGCGGCGGCGCGCGACGGGCACAGTCTGCCCGTTGGCCAGCAGCACCTCTCCCGTGCCGTCGGGAAAGGGTCGCGCCTCTCGCACCGCATCGAGGTGGACGATGACGGTGCGGGAGATCTGGCAGAAGTGCTTCGGATCGAGGCGACGCGCCAGCACCGCGAGCGTGGGCTGCATGGTCAGCTGCTCGGTGGCGGTCAGCAGCCGCGTGACACCGTCGTCGAACGTGAAGGCCACCACCTCGGCTCGCGGCACGACCTTGTAACGGGCGCCCCGTCGCGCGAGAAAGCGCGTCGGCGCGAGGCCTTCGCGCTCGGTGACGGCGTCGAGCGCGCGGCCGGCCTCCTTCGACGGCGAAGCCATCCGCACGCGGTCCAGCGCCGTTGCCAGGCGCGCCCGGTTGACGGGCTTCAGCAGGTAGTCGGTGGCCGACAGCTCGAACGCGTCAACGGCGTACTGATCGTACGCGGTGCAGAAGATGATGACCGGGCGCGGCCGGCCCAGCGAGGCCGCCACGTCGAGCCCCGATGCACCCGGCATCTGGATGTCGAGGAAGACCACGTCGGGCGCGAGCTCCGCGATCCGCTCGGCCGCCTGGACGCCGTCTTCCGCCTCGCCCACGACCTGTACGTCGCCGTGCGCCAGCAGCAACTGCCGCAGCCGCTCGCGCGCCGGCTGCTCGTCATCCACGAGTAGCGTTCGAATCATCGGAGGCATTATCGTCCGGCCTCCGGTCTCTCCCGACACGATCGGATGACCATGACGGTCACATCGTCCTGGTGCTGGCGCGACCCGCGGTGCTCCCGCACCGCGCTCAGCAACGCCGCGCACAGGTCGGCCGCGGTGCCAGCCTGCCGGGCCGCCACCAGCGCCTCCACCCGTTCGAGGCCGAACTCTTCGTCCTCCGAATCGAGCGCCTCGACCACGCCGTCCGAGAATGCCACCAGGACAGTCCCGGGCGGCAGCGTCGTGTCCAGGGCTTCGAAGCGCGCGGTGTCCATCAACCCGAGGGCCGGCCCCGACGAGGCCAGCGACGTCGCACGCGGCACCCCAGGGGCGAACACGAGCGGAGCCGGATGGCCCGCGTTGACCAGCGTGAGCGTGCGCTGCCGGGCATCGAGCGTGCCGTACACCAGCGTGGCGTACCGCTGGCCCTCAGTGGAGGCGAAGACGTCGGCGTTGAGCGCACGCGCCAGATCGGCCGGCGGCAGGTGCGCATGGCGCGCGGCCGTCTGCACGCGTCCCTGCACCGAGGTGGCTACCAGCCCGGCCGCCACGCCCTTCCCCGACACGTCGCCAAGCAGCACGCCCCAGCGGCCATCATCCAGCGTGAACACATCGTAGAAGTCGCCGCCCACGCCCTTCGCGGGCAGTGAGGCCGCCGCGCAGTCGAACCCGGGGATGGGCGGCAGTGCGCCGGGCCACATGTCCGCCTGCAGGGCCGAGGCCGTCGCCACCTCGCGCTCGAGATCGCTCTGGCGCGAGAGCTTCCCGCGAATGCGCTCGAGCGTGACGGCGAGCTTGGCGCGGCTGATGGGTTTCAGCAGGTAGTCGGTGGCATCGCAGGCGAACGCCTCGACGGCGTACTGCTCATAGGCGGTGGCGAACACCACCAGCGGCCGTGGCTCGGGCAGGGACGCGGCAAGCGTGGTGCCGCGGACCTCGGGCATCTCGATGTCGAGGAACAGCACGTCTGGCCGCTGCTCGCGGACGAGGTCGCGCGCCTCCACGGCGCTCCCCGCTTCGCCGACGACGCGCACCCCGCCCGCCGCCTCGAGCAGGTGCCGCAGCCTGGCGCGGGCCGGCGGTTCGTCGTCCACGATCATGGCCCGGATCATTTCTTCACCAATCGCGCAATCACCGATCACCCAATGACAATCGCCCAATCACCGGTCGCTCAATCATCAATGACCCGCCACCGCCGCGACCCGCGCCCGCGGCATCGTGATCCTCGCCACGGTCATGCCGGTCGCCTCGTCTCGATGGAGCGACAGAGCGGCCCGATCGCCGAAGTGGCCCGCCAGCCGCTCGCGCACGCTGCGCAGGCCGAAGCCCTCGCCGTTCGGCGGCCGCGCGCGGGCGTCCACAGGCCCGGGGCCGTTGTCGCGGACCTCGAGTGTGATCTCGCTGGCGGACGTGCGCACCGCCACCTCGATGCGTCCCGGCCCGCGCGTCTGCGACACGCCGTGCTTCACGGCATTTTCGATGAGCGTTTGCAGCAGCATCGACGGCACATGGGGGGCCGGCGACGGGTGGTCCGAGTCGATGACGCAGGTGAGGCGCTGCCCGAATCGGGCCTGCTCGACGTCGAGGTAGGCCCGGGCGAACGCCAGCTCCTGGTCGAGCGGCGCCCACTCGTTATCCGATCGTCGAAGCGTGTAGCGGAACACCTCGGCCAGCTGCTCGACGGCCTCATCCGCGCGGCCCGGGTCGGTGTGGATCAGCGAGGCGATGGCATTGAGCGCGTTGAAGAGGAAGTGCGGATTGATCTGCGCGCGCAGGGCCTTCAGCTCGGAGCGGCTGGTCTGCAGGCGCAGCTCCTGCGCGACGAGCTCCTGCTCCTGGCGCTTGTGCTGCAGGCGGATGGTCTCGAGCATGAACCCGAATACGCTGGCCAGCGAGCGCAGCATCAGCAGATCTTCGCTGAGCAGCCGGCGAGCATTCGGTCCGCCGCGGACCGCGAGCCTGACACGTCCGCCTGACGGGGTGGACGCCTCCACCTCCGCCGCCTTGCCGTCGGGCGGCGCCGCCTCGTCCAGGTGAATGGTGATGGGCGCGCTGAAGATCTCGGCCAGCCTGCGCTCGGCCTCGGCGAGCAGGGTCTCCTCGCTGGTGGCCGGCTGCATGGCGCCCAGCAGGTGCTTCACGGCGTCCACGGCCGTGAACTCGCGCCCGAACCAGAGGCGATCCAGGCTGCTCGACAACGCCCTCGACAGCCACGGCAGCACCATCGCCACCGGCACCAGGACGATGGCGGCCAGCCACGGCCGGACCGGGCCCGCCGGCATGGATTCGATGAACCCTTGCGCGGCCGTGAACACCAGGCCCAGCGTGCCGATCATGGCCACGAGCATGACGCCCCGCTTGATGACGAGGTCGTAGAAGTCGAACCGGTTCTCGAAGTACACCGCGACGGCGAGGAACAGGATGGGCGCGGAGCGCGAGATGCGCTGGAAGATCTCGACGAGCAGCGTGCGGTCGTCCAGCACGGCCACGGTCAGCATGACCATCGTGAGCAGGAAGAACAGCGATAGCATCGCGTTGCCGAGACGAAGGTGTCGCCCCCGAGGGGCGCCGGCCCGGCGGCGGAGCATGATGATGGTCGAGTACACGCTGGTCAGCGAGAAGAGGACGCCGAAGGCGAGCCCGATGAAGCGGTCGAAGGGCTGCGGGGGAGGCCAGTAGCCGTGGGCCGCGCCGATCAGGAAGATGCCCGCGACCGGACTCGCCACGTACATGATCCAGATGGGCCATCGCCACCGCCCGGATGGTAGCGGAGCGCACTCGGGCCCGCTCTCCCGGTCCACGACGTCCTCCCCGTAGACGACGTGCATGATGAGCGGCGGGAACACGAAGGCGAGGCCGAAGACCGCAAGGTCCAGCCAGCTCGAGGCCACATACCTCAGCCCCCCAAAGGCGAGGGGGCGGAACTCCGCGGCCGCGTTCAGCGCGAACCAGACCGTGCAGACGACGAACATGGTCAGGCTGACGCCGCCCAGGCGCGTGCGGGTCGTCCCGCGTGAAGGCGGCGCGCCCCAGACGGGGGACGTCTGGCGCAGGGTCATCAGCGTCGCCGAGCCGTAGGCGAAGGCGCCGAAGACGCAGACGACGAGGAACGCCAGGCTGACCGCGGTCATCGCTGGGTTAGTTTACGGGTGTGGCCCTCGCGCGGGTCCGCGGCAACCCTCGACCGGCACCCTCAGACCCTCGGACGGCCGGACGGCCGACTCGGACGGCATCGGATAAAGTGAACGCCGGGGCCGCCGTACCTGCAGGCCCGGCCTCCATCGTGTCTTGAACCTCGGTGTTCTCGAACCCCCGTGCGTTGAACCCATCGTGCTTTGAACCTGCGTGCTTTGAACCCACCGCGCTTTGAACCCACCGTGCGTTGAACCCCTCGTGCTGACCCGTTTCGCCCCCGCTCCCACCGGATTTCTTCACCTCGGCCACGTCGTCAACGCGCTCCATGTGTGGGACTATGCCCGCCAGGCCGGTGGACGGGTGTTGCTGCGGCTCGAGGATCACGACCGGCAACGCTGCCGGCCGGAGTTCGAGCTTGCCATTCTCGAGGACCTGGCGTGGTTGGGATTCCAGGCGGATGGCCCGTCCGTGCGGCAGAGCGACCGGGAGGAGGTGTACCGCGCCGCACTGGCCACGCTGGTGGAACAGGGGCTGGTCTACGGATGCGCCTGCACCCGGGCGGAGCTGCAGCAGGTGCCGCCCGGCCCTGACGGCGAGCGCCGGTACCCGGGTACATGCCGGTCGCGCGGGCTTGGGCTGGCTGACGGCATCGGGTGGCGGGTGCGGATGGAACCCGGCGAGGAGTTGTTCAACGACCGGCTGCTCGGGTCGCAGACGCAGGACCCGGACGCGCAGTGCGGAGACCTGCTCATCCGCGATCGCCTCGGCAATTGGACCTATCAGTTCGCGGTGGTGGGGGACGATTGCGCGCAGCAGATCACCGACGTGATTCGGGGGGTCGACTTGCTGGCGTCCACCGGCCGGCAGATCAGGCTGGCGCGCCTGCTGGGACGAGACACGCCGCCGCGCTTCGCGCACCATCCCCTCGTGATGAAGTCGCCGACCGAGAAGTTGAGCAAGTCGGACGGGGCGACGGGCGTCCGCGACCTTCGCGCGGCGGGCTGGTCGGCCGCGCAGGTGCTCGAACACGCGCGGGCGCTCGTGCGCTAGCGTGTCCCACGGAACACGAAGGGCACGAAGGCCACGACGCATGCACGAAGCCAAACAGGTGCGGGATGGGCGGCCATCCGCGTCATCCCCACCACGATCTTCTTCGGGACTTCCTTCGTGCGCTTCATGCCCTTCGTGTTCCCGTGCCACGTTTCGGCCCTATACTTCGTGGGTTCCCCGTGGGGTCCGTCCCGCCCCTCCCCACGCGTCGTCCTGGCGGTTCGTTTGCCATTCCCCGAGGAGGGGCCATGCCGAAGTATCTACTCAAGGTCAATTACACCGCCGAAGGTGTCCGCGGTGTCATGAAGGACGGTGGCACCAAGCGCGAGGCCGCCGCTCGCACGCTCGTGAAGTCGCTTGGGGGCAAGGTCGAGACGTTCTATTTCTGCCAGGGCGAGCACGACGCCATTGTGATCTGCGACTTTCCGGACAGCGCCAGCGCCCTGGCCGGCTCGATGGCCGTCAACGCCTCGGGCGTCGTCACGGCGTCCACGACGCAGCTCATCACGCCGAAGGAAGTGGATGAGGCGGCGAAGAAGACCGGCAAGTACAGCGCGCCGGGGCAATAGCACGGCGGTTCAAAGCACGGCGGGTGCAAAGCACGGCGGGTGCAAAGCACGGCGGGTTCACAAGCACGGCGGGTTCACAAGCACCGAGGTTCAAAGCACGGAGGGTTCGGATCACGGTTCGAAGTGCTTTGAACCTCCCGTGCTTTGAACCGCCGTGCTACTTGTGCCGCAGCGCCTGCCCTGGTCGGGCCTCGGTCTGCTGCCCGTCGCGCACCACCGCCACGCCGTTGACCAGCACGTGCACGATACCGGTCGGGTACTGGTGCGGCTCGGCGTAAGTGGCGCGGTCGCCCACCGTGGCCGGGTCGAACACCACGACATCGGCCGCCCGGCCGGGCGCCAGCCGCCCGCGATCCCGAAAGGCGAACTGGTCCGCCGGCAGCGACGTCATCTTCCGAACCGCCTCCTCGAGCGAGATCACCTTCTGCTCGCGCACATAGCGGCCCAGCACGCGCACGGCGTTGCCGTAGCCGCGCGGGTGGGGCACGCCCTCGCCGAAGGTATTCAACCCCGAGTCCGACGCCACCGACACCATCGGGTGCCGCAGGATGCGGTTCAGGTCGTTATCGGACATGAAGTGATAGACCATCGACGCGCCACCCGCGCGCAGCATCCGGCGCATCAGCTCCTGCTGCGTGGCCAGGTCGGCCGCGCCGAGCACCTTCTGCGCCGCCTGGGGAAGGGTGAGCCCGTTCAGCGACCGATCCGTGCGGTACTCCGCAATACGTGCGAAGTTGTAGTCCTCGAGCCCGCGCTCGCGAATCAGCTCGCGCATCTCGGCCCGGATCTTCGCCCAGGTCGCGTCGTCGTCCAGCCGCTCGTTGATCCTTTCCTGGCCTCCCTCGAGCACCCAGGAGGGGAAGCGGATGCCGAGGTTCGAGCTGGCGGCGTCGTAGAGATACTGGTCCGCGTTCACACGCAGGCCGCGCGCGCGAGCGAGGTCGATCATCTCGAGCGCCTTGGCGCTGGCGCCCCAGCGGCTGGGCGCATCCACCTTCAGGTGCGAAATCTCCAGCGGGCACTGGGCCTGCTCCGCGATGTCGATGGCTTCGGCCACCGCGTCTTCGAGCGTCGTCCCCTCGTTGCGCATGTGGGTGGCATAGACGCCGCCGCGGCGGGCCGACACGCGCGCCAGGGCGACGATCTCGGCCGTCTCGGCATAGGTGCCCGGCACGTACTGGAGACCGGTGGAGAAGCCGACCGCGCCATCGGCCATGGCCTTCTCCACCAGACCCTCCATCTTCTTCAACTCGTCCGGCGTGGCCTGGCGATTGGCCGTGCCCATCACTGCCCGCCGCACCGTGTTGTGGCCGATGAGCGTGCTGTAGTTGAGCGCCGGGCGCGCGGATTCAACCTCGGCAAACGCCTTCGCCACGTCCGCGGCCGACCCGCCGCAGTTGCCCGCGACGACCGTGGTCACGCCCATCCGGACGAAGTGCGGAATGGCGGGCTGGGTGGCAATCTCGTCGACGTGCGTGTGGACGTCGATGAATCCAGGCGCGACGACCAGGCCGGCCGCATTGATGGTGATCGCCGCGGTGGCGCCCGCGAGCGCACCGATCTCCGCGATCCGGCCATCCCGCAGGCCCACCGACGCCACGCGCCCAGGTGCGCCCGTGCCATCCACCACCAGGCCATTGCGGATGAGGAGGTCGAAGGTGGCGGCCGGCTGCGCCGAGGGCTTGGTCTGAACTGTTGGTGCGACAACGGCCAGCGCAACCGTGAGAGCGAGGGCGAAGATGTAGCGGTTCACCCGGAAATTGTACCGGACACCGGTTAGATCCCCATTCCTGGATCCCCGATTCCCGGTTTATCCTGTGGTGTCCCCATGGCACGCCATTTCCGGGTGCCGCGCCGTATCGGCGTGGCCGCACCTCCAGTCGCCGCCCCTCCTGTCGTCGACGAGCCGCCGTTCGACGTCGACGATCTCAGCGTGCTGTTCCGGGCCTACCACGGGCCGGACGGCCCGCCCGCCGATCCCGCCACCGCCGTCCGGCGCGCGAAGATCACGCTCACCCGGCAGCACCCCAACGACTTTCCGGACCGCCAGCTCCAGGTGTTCCTGAACGGCGAGGAGTGGTGCCGAATCCGGTCCGGCGAGTCCATCACGCGCGAGTTGGCGCCCGGGCCCTACCAGGTGAAGGCGTTCAACACCCTGTTCACCAAGACCCTGGACGTGAATCTCCGTCCGGGGGAGCACGTGCGGCTCCGTTGCTCGAATGGCTTCCCGACGGCCGGCTGGTTCCTGATGCTCTTCCTGCACGTCACCTACCTGCGCGTCCACCTCGAACGCGAGCCGTCCGAGTGACCACCGCACGCGTGACGATCGTCCGGAACCATCCGGACGATGTGCAGGATCGGCCGGTCCGCCTGTGGCTGGACGGCGAGCGGCTCGAGAATCTGCCGTACGGCAAGACGTTCGCGCGGCATGTCGCGCCCGGCCACCATGTGATAAAAGCTCACAACACGCTGTTCGGCACCACGCTCGAGATCGACGCGGCGCCCGGCGAGGAGGTCCGCGTGGGCTGCATGAACGGGATGACGGGCGGGGGCAAGCTGATGGTGCTGCTGATGGGCGTGGCCTACCTGCGGGTGCGGCTCGAGCAGCTGCCGTCCGGTGTCGTCGGAGAACACGCGTGAGAACAATGCTGGCTCTCGGGTTCGCCGTCGCCACGTTGTCGGTCGCCTTTGCCGCCGATCGCATCTTCACCAACCCGAGGCCCGACGCGCACCTCAAGAAGCTGTTTCCGCAGGCCGCCGGGTTCTCGCCGCTCCAGGGCACGCCCCTGCACTTCAAGGCCTACGCGGCGGATCCGAAGACCAACCCCAACGCGCCGCTCCTGGGCTATGCCTTCTGGACCACGGACATCGTCCCCAACGAGCGCGGCTACCACGCGGCCATCCACTTCCTGGTCGGGCTCGACCTGAAGGGCGTCATCACCGGTGTCGTCCTCGACTACGACTCCGAGCCCTACGGCTACTTCTCGATCCAGCCGCCGCAGTTCGTCGCGCAGTTCACCGGCAAGAGCGTGCGCGCGCCGTTCCGGCTGGGCGAGGACATCGACGCGGTCTCGCGCGCCACCATCACCATGAGCAGCGCCGTGCGGGCGATCAGGGACAGCTCGCGGGCCATGGCCCGCCAGTTCCTGGATCCCGCGTCGGTGAAGCCGTGATCCAGCCCGAGGCCGATCCCTGGGGCTTCGACGAAGAACCGGTCGAAACCCTGGCGGACGTCCTGCAGCCGCAGGTGCCGGACCTGCTGCTGCTCGTGGCGTTCCTGGCGCTGGCGTTGGTCAGCTTCCGGCGCAAGAGCGTCCCGCTCAAGTACGTCACCCTGGCTGCGGCGGTGGGCTACATGGGCTTCACCAAGAGCAGTCTCATCTCCATCACGGACGTCTTCCGGCTGGTGGACTGGGACATGCCCGTCTTCCGCTCGTCGCTCGTCTGGTACGGCTTCGCCGGTGTCACTGTGCTCTCCACCGTGCTCTGGGGGCGCTTCTACTGCGGCCGCGTGTGCGCGTTCGGCGCGCTCACGCAGCTGATGGACGCCGTCCTGCCGGCCGCGTGGCGCGTCGAGGTGCCGAGGTCCATCGAGGCGCGGGCGTCGTGGATCAAGTTCGGCGTGCTGGCCACCGTGCTCGCGTACTACGCGGCCACCCGCAACGTCCTGGTCTACCAGTACGTCGAGCCGTTCTGGATGTTCACGCTGATTGGCACCGCGCCGATGTGGATTGGTCTGGGCGCGCTGCTGATGGCCACGGTGTTCGTCCGGAACCTCTACTGCCGGTTCCTGTGCCCGCTGGGCGCGGCGCTCGGTATCCTCTCGAACCTCACGGTGTTTCGCATCAAGCGATGGAGCGAGTGCAGCACGTGCCGCCTCTGCCAGAAGACGTGTGAGTGGGGCGCCATCCAGGGGCCGAAGATCCTGGTCACCGAGTGCGTTCGGTGCGACGACTGCGAGCGGCTGTACGCCGACCAGCAGAAGTGCCCGCACTGGCGGATCCTGGATTACCGGGCGAGGAAGAAGGGGCTACCGCTCACGCCGGTGCGCTAGCATCCGCTTCGCGGGCCGCGGTCGAGCTCGCAGCGGACGAACGCGAGGCGCGGCGCGGTGAACGCCCGCATCTCGTCCGCGGCGCCGACGTACTGGTCGACGCTGTGTGGGCGCGCGGTGTCTTCGCGGATCGCCGCGTCGATGAGATCCAGCTGGCGTCTGATCTCGGCGTCGAGCCAGGTGGTGTCGTCCACGGGCTCGGAGGCCGTCTCGACGACCCGCTGCAACTCGGCGCGGTACATCGCCTGGTACTCGGGCACCCGCATCAGCTTGGCCATCAGGATGTTGGCGTCGTGGCCGTCGTTGGTGGGGAAGGTGGGGCCCCAGAAGGTGACGTCGGCATCCCACGCGATCAGCACGTGCTTGTCCTGGTCCTCGAGGCGGTACAAGTAGAAGTTGTTGACGCCCCAGGCGCCGAGGAACCCGTCGGTCTCGGCCACGAAGTTCTGCGCCGCCACATAGCGGATGAAGCCCGGCAGGTCGAAGCGATCGCCGATGACCTCGGGCAGGCGGTCCTGCCGCGTCTCGTCGATGAGCCGCACGAGCTGCTCGATGGGCCGGTACAGCTGCTCGTCGCCTGCCGACTCGTGGGTCTTCGGATCGAAGCGGTCCTGGTACGGGCGCAGGTCGTCGCCCAGGTGCTCGAAGTGCCACTCGGCCTCCCAGTTGTACTCGTACAGGTAACCGTCGTTCTGCGTGTTGCCGTCGATGGCGCCGAAGACGCGCGCGAGCAGATCCTTGTCCACCGATTCGACGATGACGTAGAGCCCGGCGTACTCGTTGTTCACGTAGAGCCGGGCGTGCGCCTCGCGCGGCGCCGGGATGCCCAGCCGCGCATACAGCGCCATCGTCACGGTCTCGTGGATGCCCGAGGCGTCCTGGGTGAGGTTGTCGAGCACGACCGACTTCAGGCCCAGGAACTCCTGGTCGGCATACCGGTTGAAGTCCACCCGCAGGCCCGGCTTCACGCCACTGCGGGAGCCCGTGCCGCGGGACCGGATGCCCGCGTTGCGCACGGTGAGGCCGTTCCAGGTGAGGTCGGCGGGGTAATAGTCGTTCTCGCGGAAGTTCTCCTTGAGCTTGGCCCAGTCGGCCGAGTGCATCAGGAGGTCGACGCGCTGGAGGACCTGCGCGTCGAACAGGGCGTCTGCGGTCGGGGGCTGTGGCTCGGGGGCCTGGGCCCGCGCCGATGTCGGCGCCAGGAGAAGGACCGCTGCCAGCCCGAGAAGAAGAATCCTTGCGGCTGTGCTGCGCATTGGTGCAAACTGTAGCTTAACAGTTCCTATCGGCCGCTTGTCCCACGGCCGCTAGGGTTCATCCCTGCGAAATGCTGCCCAGCGAACCCCGGACGCTTGGGCTGGCGTTGCTGATTGGGTGTGCCTTGGCATCCACGTGGTGCGGTGGCTCTCCGACTGCTCCGTCAGCCGCCACACAGGTTTCGACCCTCGAGACCACCACCGGTACATCCAACGATGTACCTAACGCCGGCGGCGCTCCAACCGAACCGCCGACCGTCCCACCCACGACGCCCGCGCCTCCGCCGGCAGGAACCAGCTCGACATGGATCAACGCCATTGCCGACACTGGCTGGTGCGGCTCGTCGGCCATGCCCCAGGTGGCCCGGCTCCTCCACAACCTCAGCGGTGACGTGCTGCTCGTAGGCGACCTCGCCTACATGAACGGCCTGCTCGACGAGTACCGGCGCTGTTTCGACCCGGATTTCGGCCGGCTCGGTGCCCGGCTTCGGCCCACGCCCGGCAACCACGACTACGGGCGTGCTGACGCGGACGGCTACTTCACTTATTTCGGCGATCGGGCGGGACCGGGTCGCCGCGGCTTCTACGCCTTCAAGGCGGCCTCGTGGCAGGTGCTCATGCTCAACTCGTCCGTGCCCATCAGCCGGAACTCCGAGCAGTACGCCTGGGCACAGCAACGGCTGCAGCAGGAGCCGACCCGGTGCACGCTCGCGGCGGTGCACCACCCGTTCGACAGCTCCGGGACCAGCGGCGCCAACCCGTGGCTGCGCGACATGTGGGGCCTGCTGTACGACCACGGCGCCGAGGTCGTCATCTCGGGCCATGACCATCTCTACGAACGCTTCGCGCCGCAGGATGCCCATCAGCGCCCGGACGCGGCGCGTGGCGTCCGCTTGTTCATCGCAGGTACCGGCGGTGCACCCCTCTACCCCCGGGCCCGATCGGCCATCAACTCGGAGCTGGTCATCCAGGCGCACGGGGCGCTTCGCCTGAAACTGGATCCCACGGCGTACGAGTGGGAGTTCGTGGACGTGAACGGGAATGCCCTCGACCGGGGCCTCGGCACCTGCCACTAGGGCGTCGGTTCCCTTTCGATTCTGATTCGCCCCCTCAGCCCGCGCGACACCATCACCTCGTTCTCCGCGGTCACGACGACCGCCTCCACGTCGGGAAGCCGCTCGACCAGCGCCATACCCTCGTCCGGCCCGAGGATGAACACGCCCGTCGAGAGCCAGTCGGCCTGCAGGGCCGACCTCGCGAGAATCGTCACGCTGCGGCAATGGCGGGCCGGCTGGCCGGTGTCCGGATCCAGCAGGTGGTGGTAGCGCTCGCCGTCCTTCACGAAGAATCGCTCGTAATCACCCGACGTCGAGAACGTCTCGTCCGCGAGTTCGATGGTGGCGAAGGTCTCGCCGCCCGCGCCGCGCGGATCGGCCAGGCCGACGCGCCAGGCTCGGTCGCCCCTCCGTCCCGCGGCGTAGAGGTCGCCCCCGGCCTGGAGGAGGAAGTCGCCAAAGCCGCGGTCGCGAAGGAGGGCGGCGGCCCGGTCCATGGCGTAGCCCTTGCCGATGCCGCCGAGGTGCACGCGCACGCCCGCCCGGTCGATCTGCGCGGTGCCCCGCGCCTCGTCCACCCTCACGGCGTCGTAGTCCACGAAGGGCAGGCGCGCGGCCACGTCCTCCGCGGCCGGCACGCGGTTGTCCTGGTCGTGGTCGAACTTCCAGACGTCGGACAGCGCGCCGAAGGTGATGTCGAACTTGCCGCCGGTGTGCTCGCTGGCCTCGCGGGCCGCGCGGAGCACCGCCCGCGTGTCCGGCCCGACGGGCACGGGCGTGCCCCCCGCGCTGGCGTTCAGGCGCTCCACATCGCTGCCGGGCCGCCAGACGCTGAGCGCCGCCTCGAGCCGTTCGAACTCTGCGTACACGGCCTCGACGGCGGCGGCTGCCCTGTCCGGGTCGGCGGTCAACACCGACACCCGCAGTTCCGAGCCCATGGCCACGCGGGCCTCCTCGACGAGGCCGGGCCCGGGCGACGGCGTCCGGCAGGCGGCGAGCGCGGCCAGGAGGGCCACCCCGGCCAGAATCCTTTTCGTAGCGGCGGACTCTATGTCAGGGAACGGCAAGGGAGGACATTATGAGCGGCTTTCTGAGCGTGAACGAGCATCCGGTCGAGCGCGTGGTGCGGGTGGTGCTGGGGATGGCGCTGGTGGGCCTGGCGGCCATGGGCACGATCGGCGCCTGGGGCTACATTGGTGTGGTGCCGATTCTGACGGGCGCGACCGGTAGCTGCCCGCTCTACAGCCTCCTGGGGATCTCCACGTGTCCGATGCGGAAACCGGGAGCCTGACCGACCTTGCCCTCCTCGAGCGCTCCGCGGCGGGCGATCGCGAGGCCTTCGACGCCATCGTCGCGCGGCACGGCCCCAGCGTCTATCGTCTGGCGCGTCTGCTCGCGCCTCGACAAGACGAGGCCGACGACGTGTTCCAGCAGGCGTTCCTGGCCGCGTGGAAAGGCGCGTCGCAGTTCCGCGGCGAGGCCTCGGCGCGCACGTGGCTGATGGCGATCGCGCGCAACGCCGCGATCGGCCTCCGCCGCCGCCACGCGCGAGAACCTGTGACCGATACGCCGCTCGACGAGCTCGGCGTGCGGGCCGGCTGGGGCGGTCCGGATCCCGAAGCCCTGGCCGTGGCGGCCGAGCACCGCGAACGGCTGGCCGCGGCCTTCGCGGCGCTGGCGCCGGAGGATCGCGAGGTGATCACCCTGCGCGATCTCGAAGGTCTGTCTGGAGAGGAAACCGCCGCGCTGCTGGGTATCGGCGTGGCGGCGATGAAAAGCCGCCTGCACCGGGCGCGGATGACGCTGGCGGCACAGGTGCGGAAGGAGGTGCCCCGTGCGGCCGGACGAACGTGAAGTGGCGGGGCTGACGTGCTCGGCCGTGATGGCGGCGCTCAGCCAGTACATGGACGGCGAGGTTCCCGAGGATGTGCGCGTCCGCATCGAGGATCACGTGGGCCGGTGCCGCGAGTGCGAGCGCTTCGGCGCGGATTTCTCGCGCCTGCTGGCCGGCATGCGGCGGCACCTGTCGGCCCCGGATCCCGTCCCGGTCGAGGTGCTGGATCGCCTGCGCACGACGCTGGCCGGCTGAACTATCATCGCGGGATGATCTGGTTCTACGAACGCGGGTCCGACACGCTCAGGATCGAGACGCGCTACAACTCGAACAGCCGCGCGTACGAACTGGTCTGGTATCACCCCGACGGCACGCTCACGGTGGAGACCTTCTCGTCCGAGGCGCTGTTCCGGCAGCGCAGCGAGGCCGTTGAAGCCGATCTCGCCAGCGAACACTGGCACCTGGCGGGAACGCCGACCCTGGTGCCGGACGGGTGGAAGCGGGGCTAGGCCAGGGCCCAGCGGAATCCGTACTTCTGAGAGCGCGAGCGACCGCACGCGCGTTCCCGTTACCGCGAAGATCGCGTTGCGCACCGGGAGGACCGCGGGCCGCCCAGGCCCAACGTCCGCGCCTCACCTGGCCGCACGCACGGCTGCGACAACAACGTAACGTCCTTGAAACACAAGTGTAACGACCACGTAATCTCGAGCTGGGACACTGCGAGCGTGGCTCGATACTTCACCACCCGACACCTGCCCCTGATCGCCGCGATGGCCGTGGCGATGATGATGGCCCCGACCGCTCGCGCCTACGCGGGCAACGAGGCGATGCTCAAGCTGTTGAGAATCCTCCGCGACCGCGGGTCCATCACGGCCGAGGAATACGAGGATTTGCGGCAGGCGGCCGAGGCGCCGGAAAGCTCGGCCGGCCCACCGACGACGCCCGCGGCCGCGGTGCCGGCAGCCCAGGCCACCCCGCCGCCGCCCGCGGCCCTGCCCGCGAGCACGGAGGCGTTGGCCACGCGGGTGCAGGCGCTCGAGGCGCAGGTGGCGAAGCAGGACACCGACGTGGTGAAGAAGGCGCTGGCCAACAAGTGGTACGAGCGCATCGGGCTGCGCGGCTACACGCAGTTCCGGTTCGCGGCGGCGGGGGCGTCCGAGAGTGGGCCGGATGTCGAAGTCCCGGCCGATCGGTCAGTGAACGACAAGGAATCGTTCGTCATTCGCCGCGGCCGCTTCGTCTTCAGCGGCGATGCGACCGAGCGTCTCGCGCTGTACGCGCAGATGGACTTCAACGGATCGACGGGCGCCGCGGACTTCTCGCTGCAGATGCGGGATCTCTACGCGGACATCGCGCTCGACAAGAGCAAGGCGTTCCGCGTGCGGCTGGGGCAGTCGAAGGTGCCGTTCGGCTGGGTGAACCTGCAGTCCAGCCAGAACCGGGCGGCGCTCGAGCGGCCAGAGGCGCTCAACAGCGCCGTCGAAGGTGAGCGCGACTACGGCGCGTACCTGATGTGGGCCTCGCCCGAAGCCCGGCGGCGGTTCCGCGACCTGGTGGGCCAGGGCCTGAAGGGATCGGGCGACTACGGCGTGCTGTCGGTCGGCGCCTACAACGGGCAGGGGCTCAACCGGCCGGATCTGAACGGCGATCCGCACCTCGTCGCCCGCGCGAGTTACCCCTTCAAGCTGGCGAGCGGACAGTTCTTCGAGCTGGGTGCGCAGGCGTACCACGGGACCTACGTCGCCGCGACACAGGCCATCACGGCCAACGGCGCGACCATCACGCCGACCAGCGACGCCGAGGGGCTGGTGGACCAGCGCGTCGGTGTCACCGCCGTGTGGTACCCACAGCCTCTTGGCATCGAGGCTGAATGGAACTTCGGGCGCGGGCCGGAACTGAGCGACGATCTTCGCTCGATCGACGAGCAATCCCTGCACGGCGGCTACGTGCAGGCGAGCTATCGCCGCGTGAACAGCTTCGGGGCGTGGTTCCCGTTCGTGCGGTGGAACTACTACGACGGCGGTCGCAAGTTCGCGCGCAACACCCCGCACATGAAGGTGAACGAAGTCGACTTCGGCCTGGAACTGGGCAAGTGGACCGAGCTGGAGCTGGCGATGATCTACACGCGGACGTTCGAGCGGACGCGGACGAGCGCGTTCCCCTATACGGAGGCCAAGGGCATCAACCGGCTCGGCGTGCAGGTGCAGTGGAATTATTGATGGCCAGACGCCGATGGATTCCGCAGACGCTGATGGATGCCGCAGAGGGGACGGATCCGCAGGGGACGGATCCGCAGATGACGCAGATGACGCAGAACCGGCAGACGACTCGGGACCGAGCCAATTCCATTCGAGAATCTGTGTAATCCGCGGCCCCTCCCCTCTGCGGCATCCCTCGCCGGACTCCCGTCCAATCCCCGCCATCCACGTCCCTGCCATCAACGTACAATCAACGTCGTGGTGATGCGGTGGCTCGTCAGCATGTTGGCCACGTGCGGGCTCCTGGCCTGCGCGGATGCCCCTCCGCCTTCTCCTTCGGCTCCAGTCCAGTCCGAGCGGCCCATCATCGAGGTGTCGCCCGCCGAGCGCGCCGCGGCGTTTCGTGCGGTTCTCGCCGAGGACGACGAGGCGCTTGGCGTGAGGACGACGGTCGAGCGCCAACAACTGGTGTCGCTCTACGGCAGCACGGACGCGCCCTTTCTGTGGGTGGACGAGACAGGCCGGGCCAACCCGGCCGCGCGCGAAGCGCTGGCCTGGCTCGAGGATGCCGCGTCAGAGGGCCTCGCCCCCGGCGACTATCGCGGCGCCGACTTCCGACGCACCGCTGCTGGGCTGCAGGGAGAGGAAGGACCCGACCTCGAAAACCTGGTGCGCTTCGACGTGGGTCTCAGCCTTCACCTGCTGCGCTACTGGCGCCACCTGCACATGGGCCGTGTCGACCCGCGCGCGGTGGGGTTCCGCATGAACGCGCCCGTGGACGACCACGACTTCGCCGTGATGCTGCGCGAGGCGCTGGCGGCCGAACGGCTGGGCGGCGCAACCGAGGATCTGAGGCCGCCGCTGGCGCTCTATCGTGGGCTCGTGCGCGC
>DAIRFN010000080.1:0-18118 GCA_036795065.1 Vicinamibacterales bacterium | reverse complement strand
TGCGCGCGCTGGCCACCTACCGCCGGCTCGCCGCCGAAGCCGTCCCACTGCAACTGGAGTTCCCGAAGGCCTCGGTGAAGCCCGGTGCGCCCTTCGACGCTCTGCTGCCGCTGCACCAGCGGCTCGCGTTGCTGGGTGACGTGCCGGCCGACGCCCCGGTTCCCGCGGACCCGGTCACGTACGACGGCCCCATCGTCGAGGGCGTGAAGCGATTCCAGCAACGGCACGGGCTCGAGCCGGATGGCGTGCTCGGGCGCGCGACGTTCGCGGCGCTCAACGTCTCGGTCGACCACCGCGTCGGCCAGCTGGAACTGGCGCTCGAGCGGTTGCGCTGGCTGCCGCATCTACGCGAGGACGGCTTCCTCGCGGTGAACATCCCGATGTTCCGGCTCTGGGGCTGGGGAATGGTGCCGCCCGATGGCGCGCCAGCCTTCGACATGGCGGTCATCGTCGGGAAGGCCCTGAACACGCAGACGCCGGTGTTCGTCGAGGAGATGCGCCACGTGATCTTCCGGCCCTACTGGAACGTGCCGCGATCCATCCTGCGGGGCGAGGTCCTGCCGGCGATTGCGCGCGATGCGAACTACCTGGCGCGCAACGACATGGAAATCGTGGCCGGCGAGAGCGACGAGGCGCGGCCGGTGGCCGCCGACGAGGAGGGCCTGGCGGGCCTGCGGGCAGGACGCTATCGGGTGCGCCAGCGCCCCGGCCCGAAGAACTCACTCGGGCTGGTGAAGTTCGTCTTTCCGAACGACGAGTCTGTCTATATGCACGGCACGCCCGCCGTGTCGCTGTTCGGCCGGGCGCGCCGCGACTTCAGTCACGGCTGCATTCGCGTGGAAGATCCCGTGAAGCTCTCCGAGTGGATGCTGCGCGACCAGCCCGAGTGGACGCGCGAGAGGATTCTGGCCGCCATGAACGGTGAGCGGTCGCAGCTGGTGAAGCTGACGCGACCGATCCAGGTGGTGCTGTTCTACCTCACGGCCGTCGTGATGCCGGGGGACGGGGCGGTCCACTTCGCGGACGACCTCTACGGCCATGACAAACGCCTCGAGCTGGCGCTCGAGGCGAAGTGAAAAGCAGAAAGTGAGAAGTCAAGGCGCCTGATCCTGCACCTCTGAGTGCTGACTTCTGACTTCTCACTTCTGACTTCAGGCCGCCCCGGCAGCCTGCTCTACCAGTGCCTGACCCGCCCCGTGTCCACGTGCACGAAGTTCGAGGCGGGGTAGTAGCCCACGCCGCCGCGACCCGCGGCCAGCGCGGCCTGGCGCAGCTTCGGCAGCGGCACGTCGGCCAGGCGGATGTCGATGGCCTGTCCCTGCATGTGCAGGCTCCGGCCGGCCACGCCCTCGCTGCGGCTGCGGAGCAAGGCGTTGGTCTTCGGCGAGCGGTAGCCGGAAATCACCTGGAACGGACGGCTGGTCTCGGTGAGGCCCGTGAGCCCGTGCAGCAGGTCCAGCAGGCCCTGGTCGATGGGGTGGACGTCACCGGTGCGGAAGTCGCGCAGGAACTGGTTGACCGTCGCCAGCGCGTCGGGCAGATAGCGGTCTCCCTGCGCGTACTCGACCGTGAGCTTCTCGCCGGTGTGCGTGTGCAGGAACTTCAACGCGCGGGTGCCGTCGGTAGCGGCAAAGAGCGCGCGGGGACGCGCGAGGACGGGAACGGCGGCCGCGAGCGTGGCCACGAACTGCCGGCGACACATCGAGCGCATGAAGACTCCCTGGCGAGAAGACAGCCCCGGCCGGGAGCCACGGCAGGCCCGGACCACGTGCTGATCGGGTTGAACGGGGACGTTGCACTATACCATCCCTCCCGCCGGGGCGCCCACTCCTGATATCTTGGTAGGTTCGTGACGACCGCCGCACAGACATCCGAGACGATCGCCCGGGAAGTGGCCCGGCGGCGCACCTTCGCCATCATTTCCCACCCCGACGCGGGCAAGACCACCCTCACCGAGAAGACCCTGTTGTACGCGGGCGCCATCGAGCTGGCGGGGGCCGTGCGCGGCAAGAAGGCGCAGCGGCACGCCGTGTCCGACTGGATGGAGATCGAGCGCGAGCGCGGCATTTCCATCACATCCGCGGCGCTGGAGTTCGACCTGTTCGATCACCGGGTGACGCTGCTCGACACGCCCGGCCACCGCGACTTCAGCGAGGACACCTACCGCACGCTCCTGGCGGTGGACAGCGTCGTCATGGTGATCGACGCGGCCAAGGGCATCGAGAGCCAGACGCGCAAGCTCTTCGAGGTGGCGCGGCAGCGGCGTCTGCCGATGCTGACCTTCGTCAACAAGCTGGATCTGCCCGCGCGCGACCCGCTCGAGCTGCTCGACGAGATCGAGAGCGTCCTGGGGGTGGCCGCCGTGCCCATGAACTGGCCCATCGGCACGGGCGACCGCTTCCGCGGCGTGTACGACCTGCGGCGGCAGACCGTGCTCTTCTACGAGCGATCCGGTGGCGCGCGCCGGGCGCCGGTGGCGGTCACCAGCCCGAACGACCCCGACCTGGCCGAGCTCATCGGCGAGGAGCGGCGCGCCGAGTTGCTCGAGGGCGTCAGCCTGCTCGAGACCGCGGGGACTCGCTTCGACCTCGACGCCTATCGCGCCGGCCGGCAGACGGCGGTCTTCTTCGGATCCGCGCTGTCGAACTTCGGTCTCGAGTCGTTCCTCGAAGCCCTCGTCGAGCTCGCGCCGCCCCCGCAACCGCGCGAGAGCGAGGACGACATCATCGACCCCGCCGCGCCGGACTTCAGCGGCTTCATCTTCAAGATCCAGGCGAACATGAACCCGCGGCACCGCGATCGCGTGGCCTTCCTGCGCGTGTGCTCGGGCGTGCTCACGAAGGACATGCTGGTCACCAACGCGCGGCACAACGAGCCCGTGCGGTTGTCGCGCCCCAGCCGCTTCTTTGGCCGCGACCGCGAGACCGTGGAGACGGCGTACCCGGGCGACGTGGTGGGGCTGGTGAACCCTGGCCGCTTCGCCATCGGCGACACGCTCTACGCCGGCACGCGGGTGAAATACCCGCGCATCCCGCACTTCCCGGCGGAGTTCTTCGGCGCCGTGCGGCTCCGCGACGTGAAGTTCAAGCAGTTCGACGAGGGCATCCGCCAGCTCGAGGAAGAGGGGCTGATGCAGGTCGTCTTCCCGATCTATGGCAAGCGCGAGCCCATCCTCGGCGTCGTCGGCGCCCTGCAGTTCGACATCGTCGAGGCACGAATGAAGAACGAGTACGGCGTGACGTGCCAGGTGGACAAGCTGCCGCACATCGCCGCACGCTGGATCGACGACGACAGGGGCGCGTCGCTGAAGCTGCCGCAGGGCGTGCTCGAGACCGTGGACCGCGACGATCGGCGCGTGCTGCTGTTCCAGTCCGACTGGGAGATGCAGTACACCCAGCGCGAGAACCCGTCGTTGAAGCTGCTCGCGGTCGCCTAGAGGATCAGCCACGCAGCCATTCCCACGGCGACGCCGAGGACTGAATCCGCCAGGTAGTGATAGCGCCCGAGCACGGTGGCAATCGTGATGCCGAGGGCGAGGGCCAGGAACACGACGCCGGCCGAGGGGATAGCCGACGCGACCGCCAGGGCCACGGCGACCGACCCGGCCGCGTGCGCGCTGGGGAACGTGTTCACCTGGATGCTGCCCACCCTGAGGACCGCCAGGTTCAGTCGTCGAAGCCGCGGTAAGGCTGCGTCCGATCCCGTCTCACGCTCGATCGCCCGCGGTGGCCTCGTCTGCACCCACGGCAGCACCGCGTAGCATCCCAGCTCCGCGGCAAAGACCACCGCCCAGTACTTCTCGAGCGTGCCGGCCCGGCCGCCGAGCGCCAGTGTGGTTGCGCCGAGCGGAACCACCGCGTAGACCAGCAAGTAGAGGAGCTCGACCAGCTCGTGGACGACTGTCGGCGCCGCCCGGTAAGCGCGGAGGAGGCCGGTTCGGCCGAGCGCGACATCGTCCACGTGGAGAAGCCGCCGCTCGAGCGCGCGATCAGGCGTTACGAAGAAGGCGCCCGACGCCCGATAAGTGGCCAGCAGCACCAGGCTGGGCGCGACGATCCGCACGGCCAACCCGCCCGGCGTGGCCTCGCCGGGCAGCATGGGCCATCCCGCCCACACCACCGCACCGACGACGGCCATCGCCAGCGTCGGAACCCGCGCCCGTGTGAATCGCGGCTCCGCCCATGCCACCACGATCAGGTAGCCGGCATATCCCAGGACGAGGTCTGTCCAGGCGAGCATGGGCCCCACCTGGTAGTGTGCCACCTGGTGTCAGAACGCATACGTCGCATTCATGAAGACGTTGCGTCCCGGCTCTGCCACTCGCACTCCAGAGCGGAACGGATCCCGCTGATAGGAGAGGTGCTCGACGTAGTAGTGATCGAGCAGGTTGGCGACGCCCACGCTCACGGCAAAGGCCCCCGCGCGCACGCCGGCATGCAGGTTCAGCACGAAGTAGGACGGCGTCGTGGCCTCACCGAGGGAGCGGTCCACCTTCTCCTGCGCGGCGCTGGCGATGCCGCCCATCTCGCCGAACGTGCGCCCGTTGTCGAAGCGGAACCGCGCCTGCGCGCGGAGCGGCGGCATCTCGGCCAGGTCGTTCCCCGTGGCGCTCGAAACGGACGCCTGGTCGAAGGTGCCTCGCGTGTAGGAGACATCACCCGAGAACGTGAAGTTCGGGCGGAGCTGGGTCGAGCCGGCCACCTCGAAGCCGCGCAGGAGCGCGTCCACGTTCGTGAACGACCGCGCGCTTGTGTTCATCACGCCCGGCACCATGGCCATGCGTGGCGCCATGTAGACCGCCACGTAGTTGTCCACGCGGTTGACAAAGGCATTGAGCGACAGCGTCCGGCCCTTGCCATCGAAGGTGACCGATCCGTCGAAGCCGGTATTGCGCGTCGGCTCGAGATCGGGATTGCCCACCCAGTCGGTACCCATGCGCCGCAGCGCGAAGAAGCGCTCGTTGCCCTCGGCCACGCGGGCGTTGTGACCCACGCCTGCCGCCAGCTGCACCGCGGGCGTCGCACGGTAGGTCACCTTGACGCGCCCGGCCGGCAGCACGTCCGTCCGCGACGTGGCGGTCGTGCCGTGGTAGGCCGCGTAGAGCGCCGTGTTGGCCTTCTGCGCATCGGCGGCCGAGTGGATGCTGTCCAGGCGCCCGCCGACGTCGATGGCCGTCCTCGTGCCGAGCGCCCGCGCGTGCTCGGCGAAGATGCCGACGGTGTCGATGTCCACGTCCGGGATCGAGTACTGCGTGGCATAGGCCATTCCAGCCATGACGGTGGACGTGTCCCAGTTGCGCCGGAACGCCTCGGCGCCCACCGTGGTTCCGGCGCCAATCTGCGCCTCGGCCCGGCCGCCGAACGTGTTCGTCGCGGCATCGGTGCCCATCGAGTAGGCGCGCGGCGCCGTGGACGAGGAGATGCGCAGCTCGTCGGTCATCCAGTGGTCCACCCGCGACCAGTAGACGTCGGCGCGGATGGCCGACACGCGGGCGCCGGTCCGCGGACGCTCGAAGCGCAGCGCGGCGCGGTCTGCGTTGTCATAGAGGGCGTCCATCTGCAGGTAGGGGTAGAGCATGTGGTCCGCCATCTGGCGGGTGTAGCTGGCCTCGACCTGCCCGCCGCCCGACAGCCGCCACGCAGCACGCCCCCAGGCCGTCGAGGCGCGGAAGGCCTCGGAGTCCACCTCGGTGGGCTTGTAGTTCGCCACCGCCGTGAACAGGTTCCCGCGGCCGTCGGTGTAGGGGTCGGAGCGCCGGAACGAGTAGCCGCCCAGCACCGCGAGGCCGGGTCCGGCGTAGGACGCCGTGCCCGAGGGGTTCACGAATCCGAACGAGCCCATCGACAGGGCCGGCGACGCATGCCAGCCATCCGGGGGCCGGCGCGTGACGATGTTCACCAGGCCGCCCATGCTGCCCTGGTAGCGCACGTCGAAGGGGCCCTTGCCGACCTCGACACGCTCGACCTCCGAGAAGTCCACGTGGAAGGCAGGCGGATCCATGCGGTTCGGGCACGCGCCGTAGACGCGCTGCCCATCGATGAGGACGTTGAGGTCCCGGCTCTGCAGCCCACGAAGCACCACGTCGCTGGCGATGGCCCCCTTGCGCAGCCGCCAGACACCGGCGGTTTCCGCCAGCGCCTCGCCCACGTCACGCGCCGCGCTTTCGCGGACCTCGGTGGTCTCGAGGCTGTCGCGCGGCATCGCGGCGGCCACGGTGACGTGCTCGGTGACCGTGGCTGGCGCCAGGGTGATGGCCACCCGGTGGGTGGCCCCGCCCGGCACCACCACCGACGACACCTCGCGATGCGCGAAGCCGGGGGCATCGATGTGGATGTCGTAGGTGCCGGCCTCGAGGTTGTCGAACAGGAACGTCCCGAGCTCGTTGCTCGCGCCGCGGACCACGCGCCCCGACTCCTGGTGGGTGAGCGCGATGCTCGCCATCGGCAATCGGGCGCCATCGTGCGTGGCGATAGTGCCCGTGATCGAGGCGGTGGTGGACTGGGCGGACGCAAAGACGGGGACGAACGCGCACACGACGACCAAGGCCGCGTGGCGGGCCAGAGCGCGGGACATGAACTGCCTCCTGGGGACCGCTCAAGGGTAGAACGCGCGTTCAGTCGTGTCCATGCGGCACGTTGTCGCAGACGCGGAAGGACAGCCGCAGATGACGCCGATAACGGAGGGTCGCAGATGGCGCGGATGACGCCAAGCCGCAGATGGCGCAGATTACGCAGATCACCGTACCGGTGGTGCAGCGTTTCGACACCGGGGCAACCCGGCCGGAATCCTTCAGGCACCGACCGGCGATTGGAGCGCCACGCTGGCCGCCAGGCACAGGGCAATCGATCGGGTCGGCCGTTGGATCGGTGACGGAGGGGTCGAACTGTCGCCAGAACGCCCTGCTGGAAATTCGTGGAATCCGCGAAATCAGCGGATCAGTGGCTCCGCGGAATCCCGGGTATCAGCGTAATCGCGCCTGAGCGGCCCGCACCTCGTCCTCGCTGAACGCCGCGCGCAGGTAGGGCTCGGCCTCGAGCATGGTCGTGATGTCCTTCCACGAGAGGCCGAGGGCCCGGAGGCGGTCACCGTCCATGTAGATCTGGCTGTTGGCCGGGTCCCCGTAATAGGTGACCAGCTTCTTCTCGGTGGGATCGAAGCGCTCGTGGATGCGGGCCACGATGTCATCCGTGTAGTGGCGCCGGCCCGCCTGCGGCTCGGCCGGCATGCCGTGGTCGGCCGTAATCGCCAGCAGGCGCCCGCCCGGACCGGCCTTGCGGTCGATGATCTCGAGCAGGCGCGCGGTCTGGCGGTCGAGTTCCGCCATCTCTTCCCGCATCTCGGGCGCGTCGGGACCGTAGGCGTGGCCTACGTAGTCGGGCCCCTTCATGTTGACGAACAGCAGGTCGGTGATGTCGTCCGCGCCGAAGGCCTCGCGGGTGGCCACCTCGGCCAGCGCCTCGCCTTCGAAGCGCTGGAACAGGCTCGAGGCGCGGAACGCCGACGGGTTCGAGATGTCGTGCCCCTGCCACGTGCCGCCGGCCTCCTCCCAGAAGGTCTTGCCGTTCATCGCCTTCAGGTAGTCGGGCATCGCGTAGCACTCCGGGTTGGTCTCCCACCCGGCGTCACGCGTGCTGTAGCTGGCCGCGATGACCTTGCGGCCGTTCACCAGGCACGAGCCGCGGCCGATCAGGCCCGCCGTGGCGCGAATGGCGCCGCCCTGGCCGACGATGATGGCCTTGCCGTCGGTGGTGAGGTTCCACACGTCGGCAAGCGTCAGCGCCATCAACTCGCGCGGATCCAGCCCGGCGTACGCCGGCTGCGGGCGCCGGGTGACACGGTTGAACAGGTTGTTGGCCGCGAGGCCGTGAACGCGCGGATCGGTGCCGGTCCCAATCGTCGCGTGCCCGACCGAGGTGAGCGTGGGCAGGTAGTTGATGCGGGCGTTGGTGTACCAGGCGCCCTCGCGCCGCAGCCGTGTGAGGGCGGGCATCAGGTCGGCGTGTTTGTCGAAGTAGTCGGCGCGCATCCCGTCGAACACCAGCAGCACGACCACGCGCGGTCGCTTCGCGGTGTCGATGGCCTCGCTCAGCACCCGGCCCGTCATGGTTGGCACGGGTGGGGCACCCATCATGGCCCCCAGCGTGGGCGCGACGTCCTGCTGCAGCGCCGGTTCTCGATACTCGCCCGCCTTGACGAAGGGCGCCCCGTGCAGCAGCAGCGGGATGTGCACGTCGGCCTCCGAAGGCGAACCGTGCATGAAACCATAGAGCGGGTCTCGCTCGGTGATGACATCGCCCTCGCGCGGCACGACGAAGATCTGGCCGCTGCGGCCCGGGTAGTACCCGCGTGCGAACATCTGCAACCAGCGCTCCCGCACGTCGGCCGGCACGGCCCCGCGCGAGGTGTCCGCCACCGGCGACGGAGCGACGGTGGGGGTGGCCGTTCCCGGATCGGCGGCGGTGGCACACGCGCCCAGCGTGAGCAACAGTCCAAGATGAGCCAGCAGACCAGGGGCAGGAGTACGGAACAGGATCGGCATACGATGTTCGGAAGAGGCGTGGCCAGAAAGTATCACGGTCCCCACAACGCGAGGTGACAGGACGATGACGGCACGAACGGGACAGCACATCGTGGGCATGCTTGGAGTGGGCACGGCGCTCGCGTGGGCGCTCGTGGCCTCGGCCGGCGCGGCGCAGCCCGCGCGTTCGGTGAACGACGGCGTCTACACCACGGCGCAGGCCGAGCGGGGGACGAAGCTGTTCGACAAGACGTGCACGGCCTGCCACGAGCCCGCGCGTTTCACGGGCGCGGAGTTCACGTCGGCGTGGACGGGGATGCCCCTGCAGGGGTTGTTCGATGCGGTGAACACGATGCCCGAGGACAATCCCGGCAGCCTCCAGCCGCAGGAGTATGCCGACATCGTGGCGTTCTTCCTGCAGTTGAACGAGTACCCGGCGGGGGCGGACGAGTTGAAGGGGGCGGCGGAGGCCCTGCGTGCCATCAGCATGGAGCCTCGCAAGCCTTGAGCGCGCCCACTTGAAGTAGACTTTACGAACGGTCGAGCTGGCGAGCGCCCGGCGGCGGGATCAATCGCCGACAGGGCGTCATGCCTGGCGGCGCGCAGGCGGCAGCGAATGCCATGGCCGATACGAGACCCCACCCGGCGTCCTTGTCCCGGTTGCTCGATCGGTTGTACGCGCGCACCCTCGCGCTGGCCGACTGGCTGAATGCACGCCGCATGGCCGTGGCCGTCGTCGCCGGCCCCGTGGTGCTGCTCGGTATCGTCGGCATCAACCAGGCGATCCTGTTCGACTTCCCGAACTCGGGCGACGAGTACGTCTATCTCTACCAGGCGCAGACCATGGCCGCGGGGCGGTTGTGGAACCCTGTGCCGTCGCCGCCCGGCCTCTTCCAGTTCAGCTACATCGTCCAGGAACCGGGCCGCGCGTTCGGGAGCTTCCCGTTCGGCTGGCCGCTGATGCTCGCGCTCGCGCTTCGCGTGGGGCTCCCCGCCTGGCTGGTGAACCCGCTGCTCGGCACCATCACCCTCGGCCTCCTCTGGTGGCTGGGCGCGCGTCTCTACAACCCGCGTGTCGGCGTCCTGGCGGCTGCACTCGGCGGCGTCTCGCCGTTTTTTCTCTTCAACGCCGCGTCGTACTTCTCGCACACCGCCTGCGGGGTGCTGCTGCTCGGGGCCGCATGTGTCGCGGCGCGTCAGGACCGCTCGCCTGCCTGGGTGCCTGTCACGGTCGGCATGCTGGTGGGCTGGGCCGTCGTCACGCGCTATTTCACCGGCGTGGTGTGCGCGGTGCCGATTGCGCTGCTGCTGTTGCGCCCCGGGGTGGGGCGGTGGCGGACGCTGACACTGTTCGTTCTCGGCGGCCTGCCCTGGGCGGCCGCGCTGCTGGCCTACAACGAGACGCTCACTGGCAGCCCGTGGCGGCTCACGCTCACCCCGCTCACGGCGTCGCTCTGGTTCAGGGACGGGTTTCTCGCGCGCGGCGCGGACATCCTTGCCACTCATGTCCTGCGCCACCTGCTCTGGACCCCGCCGATCCTCGTCGTGGCCTACCTGCTGTACCTGAAGGCTGCGCCACGCGACACGCGACGCGGCCTGCTCGAGTGGACGCTGCTGCTGATGGCGGTGACGATGTACTTCTACGTGGAGCGGGGGGGCAACCAGTACGGGCCGCGGTTCCACTACGAGGCGTTCCTCTTTCTCCTCCCGTTTGTGGCGGCCAACGTGTTCCGTCCTGCGTCGCTGGCCGGCGCGTCGCGTCGCGAGCGGATGGTGTTTGGCGCCGTGGCCGCGAGCGTGGCCCTCATGCCCATCTCGTTTGCCGTGCACGCCGTGCTCGAGCGCGAGGTGGTCCGCGAGCGTACGGACCTGTACGCCGACGCGCGTGCAGCGGGCCTCGAGAACGCGCTCGTACTGATCGGCGGCCGTGTGGGTACCGATCGATCGATGGCGGCGCAGGATCTCACACGCAACGGTATCGACTACAGCGGGAGCGTGCTCTACGGCCTCGACCCGGGAGCCGCCGCGCACTGCGAGCCGGGGGCGCGCCTCCCAGGCCGCACGACATACCTCTACGTGTGGGATCAGGCCGAGGAGGACGGCGACCTGCGGCCGCTATCGTGCCAGCCCCCGTCAGCGGTCCCGACCGAGGCCGTCGGCGGGCGGTCCTCACCGTCACGCAAGTAGGGCCAGGTGACCGCACAACGCGTGCGCGCACCGGTCCTCCGCCATCGGTGATCACGGCGTGCGGAAGGCTGCCCGTGAGGTGACCTATGTCTCGGGTCCCCCGGACTGCCGAGCGCCAGGATGACAGCAGACCTGCGGGAACAGGCGGGATCTCGCGCCTTGTCGGCGTGGCGACGTTCTTGCTGTGCTGAGGGCCAGGCGCACGGACGGCCCCTGCTCCAGCGGCGGCCGGCCCGCCGGCTCCCCCGGCGGGTGGTGCAGGAGGGCGGTGTCCCGGCATTCGGGGCTCCGCCCTTCGTTTTGCACGCCCGCGCTATAATTCCCTGTTTATTCCTACCGGGAAATCGCGGTCCATGCCGGGTGCGCCCCGCACGGCCGACGGTCGCGCCGGCCGAACTGAAGGAGCACGCACGTGGCGAAGATCAAGGTCAAGAACCCCGTCGTCGAGATGGACGGCGACGAGATGACACGCATCATCTGGCAGAAGATCCGCGAACAGCTCATCCTCCCGTATCTCGACATCGACCTGAAGTACTTCGACCTCGGCATCGAGTCGCGCGACCGGACCAGCGACCAGATCACCATCGATTCGGCCAACGCCACCCGCCAGCACGGCGTGGCCGTGAAGTGCGCCACCATCACGCCGGACGAAGCGCGCGTGAAGGAGTTCGGCCTCAAGCAGATGTGGCGCTCGCCGAACGGCACCATCCGTAACATCCTCGACGGCACCATCTTTCGCGAGCCCATCATCTGCCGGAACGTGCCGCGACTGGTGCCGCACTGGGACAAGCCGGTGGTGGTGGCCCGTCACGGGTTCGGCGATCAGTACCGCGCGCAGGACTTCCACTTCCCGGGTGCCGGCACCATCACGATCAGCTGGACGCCCGAAGGCGGCGGCGAGGGCATCTCGCGCGAGGTCATCACGACGAAGGGCAGCGGCGTGGCGATGGGCATGTTCAACCTCGACGCCTCCATCGAGGGCTTCGCCCGCGCCTGCTTCACGTATGCGCTCGGCCGCAATTACCCGGTGTACTTCTCGTCGAAGAACACCATCCTGAAGGTGTACGACGGCACGTTCAAGAACACCTTCCAGCGCGTGTTCGACGAGGAGTTCAAGAGCCAGTTCGAAGCC
Organism: Vicinamibacterales bacterium; assembly: GCA_036795065.1. GTDB lineage: Bacteria > Acidobacteriota > Vicinamibacteria > Vicinamibacterales > UBA2999 > VFZN01. Next base: position 6,281 of record DAIRFN010000080.1, on the reverse strand, counting down.
AAGGGGCTCACTTACGAGCACCGGCTCATCGACGACATGGTTGCCGCCAACATGAAGTGGAGCGGCGGCTATCTGTGGGCCTGCAAGAACTACGACGGCGACGTGCAGTCCGACACCGTGGCGCAGGGCTACGGTTCGCTGGGTCTGATGACCTCGGTGCTGATGTCGCCGGACGGCAAGGCCGTGGAGGCCGAGGCCGCGCACGGGACGGTCACCCGGCACTACCGCATGCACCAGCAGGGCAAGCCCACCTCGACCAACCCCATCGCGTCCATCTACGCGTGGACGCGCGGGCTGCAGTATCGCGGCAAGTTCGACGACACGCCCGACGTGGTGCGCTTCGCCGAGACGCTGGAGAAGGTCTGCGTGGACGTGGTCGAATCGGGCCGCATGACCAAGGACCTGGCCATCCTCATCCGCCCGGATCATCCCTACCTGACGACGGACGAATTCCTGAACGCCATCGACTCCGAGCTGAAGGCACGGATGGCGAGCTGACCTCAGTGGCGGAGCCGGATGCTGGTGACGTGGAGCACCGGCGGATCGCTCCCGGCACCCGATAAGGGCTCGCCGGCCTCGACCGTCACGATCAGGTGGTTGGTTCCCACGCGCCAGCGGTCCCCGGGCACTGTCCACGCGTAGCTGGCGCCTTGCGGGAGCAGAACCTGCGCTCCCGCCGGCGTGCCGTTGACGTGCAGCCCGATCCGCGCCGGGCGCGAGAGCAGCGCGCCGGGTCGCGCCGCGAGGACGACCTCGATTGTTTCCTGCTGGTCCACGCGGGCCAGGATCTCCGCCTGGGATCCGCTGGTCTGCCGCCATCGCTCGCGACCAGCGCGGCTCACCGGCAGCCACCCCTGGCCGAAACTGTCGCCGTCGGCCAGGGAGATCGAGTCCTCCCGCAGTCCCTCTCGGGCGAACAGGCGGGCCCCGGCCACGCCGGCGCACAGCGTCGCGTCGGTCGGCGCCCCCTCCGATTCGAGACGCACCCTTGCCCAGTCCGGCCGGCCCCCCAGGCCCAGTGCCAGCAATGCCGGCGTGTTGTCTGGCGAGGCGATGGTGATCTGCCAGAGAAAACGCGCACCGGGCGACCAGTCATGCGGCGGCAGCCCATCGGCCTCCAGCGCCGCCCTGGCCGTCGACGCCTCCTCCGCCAGCGATCGATCCCACCGAACGATCGTCGTCTCGGGCGAGGGGCGTCCCGAAAACGTCGCGCCCCTGATGAAGAGGCCGCGATCCCGCGCGATGTAGAAGCGCAGGCGGCCTCGTTCGGGAAGTTCAACGCCGATGCGTGCGGCCGACGCCAGGGATGTGACGTCCGACCACCCGCGCCGACCGGCCACGGTGCACTCAGCGCGGGTGCCGAGTCGATTCAGCCCCCAGCGGCTGTGCCGCCAGGGCGCGGTCAGGCCCTGACGCGAGTCCAGTACCGACCACTCCAGGCTTCCGTCGAGCGGCGACCACGCGGTGAAGATTGCCCCTCGGGCCACGTGGGCCAGCTCGAAGTCGTCGACCAGCAGTCGTGCACCGGACTCGTTCGCGGCGAGCCGCGTGTCGTCCCGGGGTTGCAAGGAGGGGGCGAGTGCCGGCAGGCCTCCGGTCGCGGCCGACACGTCCACTCCGCTCGCATCGAGGGCAACGTACGTCAGGCGGTCGGCACGCCGCGCCAGCAGCAAGAGCGCGTCGTCGTGCCCGAGTTCCTTCGGGAGGACGTCCTTCGCCAGCTGGATGACGGCCTGCCGGGACTGCGGCTGCGAGTCGAGGGTTCCCGGGGTGGCGACGAGGCCCACGAGGGCTGAGGGGCTGGCCGATTGCAGCAGATCCTCGAGGGAACGGCCATAGACGGGGAATGCGGTCCCCGTGAAGCCGGAGAGCGAGAGCCGATCCGCCGCGGTGTCGGTGGCGACGATCGTTCTGCCTGCGGCGAGCAGGGAGGACAGCCGCTTGGGATCGTGCGGTTCGAGGTCGAAACGCCGGGACGGGTCCAGGCGGTGATTGGCCCAGGCCATCAGGCGGCCGAATCGAATGCCCTCGATGACCACCGCGGTGCCGCTGGACTGCTGATGCACGAAGGCGTCCAGGAGATGGCCGGCTGGCCGATCGGTCAGCTGCGGTGCTTCTGCCGTGATCCTGACCGCCTGATAAGCGGGAAGCAGCAGACACAACAGCACGGCCACCGGGCGGCCGCCCGAGGGTACCCACGACGCCACGCGGCTCAGCCCGAGCCCAATGAGGACCCACGCCGCCATCAGTGGCAGTACGGCCCGCATGGCCGGATCCCAGGCCCCCGGCACCGGGCCCACGAACGCTGCCAACGCCAGGGATGTCAGGGCTCCGAGCAGCGGGACGGAACGGTGCAGGCCGAGAGCGCCGACGATGCACCCCAGCGCGCCGATGTCGAGGGCGACGGTCGAGGCGAGCGCAGTCACCCGCGCCTGCAGGATGTCACCGGCCGTCGAGCCGGGCTCGAACCCCCACCGCCAGAGCGCGATCCAGGCGTCGGCGATGCCCGATGGCCCTTCGTCAGCCAGACGCGGGCCGAGGAGGGCTCCCAGGGCCCACGCCTGATAGGCCACCGCGAGGACAGCCGCCGCGGTGGCCGCGCCGAGCCACAGACGACGCGGGCGACGCCGAGCGGTCGTTGCCGCAACGCCTGAAGCTGCAGCGAGCCCGATGACGAGGTCTTGAGCCGCGGCCACGGCGAGCGCACCGACCGCACCGGCGAGCAGCGCCCCGTGGCCAGTCCGCACCCATGCTCCAACGCACGCAAGGGCGATCAGCAGGTTGACCGCGAGGAACAGCACGCTCACATCGCCCTCGGCTGCCACGGCCGCAGACCAGACGGTGGGTGAGATCGCGAAGCCGACGCCGGCGACCGCTCCTGCGGGCGCGCCAACCGACGCTGACACGATGAAAGTCAGCAGGGCAGCCGCAGTCGCGGCGAGCGCGGCGGACAGCAGGTTGAGATTCCAGGAGGAGGGCAGGCTCACCCAGGCCCGGGCCAGGAGGCCCGACGGCCACCAGCTGTCGGGGCCGCCCAGTCGCGGGAGCCCCTGCTGTAACCAGACCGGATCGGTGACCTGAAATGGAAGGTCCTGCTCGACGCTCGATCGAGGCGTCAGCTCCGGCGCGAGGCCAACGCAGTACACCGTCAACGCAATCAGGCCGACGCCGATTGCCATCACGAGCGGCCGTGTCATTCGCCGACACTATAGTATTCGGCCATGAACACCGATGCCGCACGAGGCGGCGATCGCACGAAGGAGCGGGCGGTTGTCCTCGTGGCGGCCTGCGTCCTCGTTGTCTTTCGCGCGCTCGTGTTCATCTGGTGGGAGCAGTCGCATTTCGACGCGGACCAGGCGGTCGTGGGCCTGATGGCGAAGCACCTGATCGAGGGCCGCGCCTTCCCGCTGTTCTTTTACGGCCAGCAGTACCTGCTGGGTGTCGAGTCGTGGCTCGTTGCCCCGTTCTTCGTGGTGGGCGGGGTGTCGGTGGCGACACTCAAGCTGCCGATCCTGCTGCTCAATCTCGTGGCGGTCGTGCTGTTGCTCGTGGGCTTGGAGCGGCTCGCCGGGCTGCGCCCGTGGCAGGCCGGCCTGGTGTCATTGTTCCTGATCGTCCCGGCCCCGTCCGCCGCAAGCCGCCTGGTGCAGGCAAGCGGGTGCAACATCGAGCCCTTCGTCTACGTGCTCCTGATTTGGTACGTGCGCAACCGGCCGCTGTGGCTTGGCCTCGTGCTGGGACTCGGCGTCCTCAACCGGGAATTCACCATCTACGGCCTCACCGCCCTGCTCATGGTGGATTTCTGGCAGGGGCGCCTCTGGTCGCCCGACCGCCTTCGCGCGCTGGCCCTCGCCGGCATCGTCGCGATCGGCGTGTGGCAGGGCGTGCAGGTGCTCGTTCCCTTTGCATCCGCCAGCGGGCCAGCCACGGGGTACGCTGACTACGGTGGCCGGACGCACGCGGCCGAGGTTCAGCAGCGCTTCTGCTGGAGCCCGGTTGATCTGCCGCAACGCCTGCGGCTGCTGGCCACGTTTCAGCTGCCGGAGCTGTTCGGGGCACAGCGACAACCGGTCGTGCGCGTTGGCATCCTCGGCAGCGCCTTCCAGGGAATTGACGGCCTGTGGGGAATCCTCGTCGCCGCCTTCGCCCTGGCGGCAGGCCGCACCCTGTGGCTGGCGAGACGAGCTCTCGCGCCCGCCGCGCCGCCGCTGGCGCTGGGCGCCTACCTGGTGGCCGTCGGCCTTCAGTCGGCGTTCGTCTATGGCGTGACATGCGGTCAGCGCAGTCACCTGACCATGCGCTACATGCTGCTGGCATTGCTGGTGCCGGTCGGCATCGGGGCGTGCTACCTGGCCGTCGAACGGTCCATGAGCCTGGTGCGCGCGTTCGGGGCCGTCGTCGTCCTCTGGGCCGCGGTCTCGGCCGCCTCGCATGTCGCGTTGCTGGCCGAGTACCTGACGGATCCTCCGCCCGCTGAGTATCGCCTGTTGACCGACTACCTCGTGCGCGAGCAGGTGCGCCACGGCCGCGCCCCGTTCTGGGACGCCTACGCCGTGACGTTTCTCTCGGGCGAACGCGTCCGCATCGCGTCGGCGGATCTCGTGCGGGTCGAGGAGTACGTGCGCGATTACGAGCGGCATCGCGCGACCGCGGTCCGTCTCTCCACTACCCGGTGCGAGGGACCGCAGGTGGCACGATGGTGGGTGTGTCGGGCATCACCCTGAGCTCCTGCCGGCGCCCTGCGAGATGTCGCCCGACGGCACGGCCGTTGAAGGCGCGGATGGCGGCCTGAGATTGGACGCGAGGCGAAGACACCGACCTATCGGTTCGAGGCAGTCGGTTGCGGCGCCTGCAAGGGGTGCTCGCGCCAGCGCGCCGCGTCGTCGGGGCGGCTCCACGCGTCGTAGAGGCGGACGAGCCGGTCGCGCGCTTCTTCGTCGTGCCCCAGCCGGTCGTGGGCCACCGCGAGCGCGTTGCGGGCGCGGGCGGTTTGCGGGTGCGACGGGCCATAGACGGCCTCGGACACGGACACGATTTCCATCGCGATGGCCAGGGCCTCGTCGAAGCGCAGCAGGGCATCGACGGCCGCGGCGTGCTGCGACAACGCTGCCAGGACCTCTGGATGCGTCGGTCCCAGCCGGCCGCCGCGTGCGTTTCGGCGTCAGCGAACCGCCCGAGCGCCGCGAAGCTCTCGGCCAGCGTCGTTCGCACCTCCGCTTGGGTGACCGGCTGTCCGGCAAACGCGTAGCTCACGCTGCGTGACGCGTTGGCCAGCACCTCGGCCACGCTCATCGACAAAGGAACACCGCCGTGGGCGCGCTCTCGCTGCTGCGGAGTACCGGCAGCGACAACCTGGCGGTGGGCTTCAACGCCGGCGCGAACCTGACCACGGGGAGTCAATTCCTGATGATTGGGCACCGGGTGTCGCTGGCGAGTCGGATACCGTCCGGATTGGCGGCGCCCAGACGCGTGACCTCGACGAACTGAAGGCGCTCGTCGGCCGGCTGCCAGCGCGGACTTGCCCGTGAGCGGGGGGCAGCCATGGCCCGGTCCCGTTCCCGGCAGGCGCATGTCACCCGATCAGCGTCATTCGCGTTCTTCAGGACAGAGGAGGTGTTCATGCGTTAAGCCACCGTAGTGCTCTCCCTGGGCCTGTTCCTGCCTGCCCGCGCCGCCGAGGCGCAGCCGCGCGTGATCGATCGCGCTGCTGGGGCTCGGCACCTGGGCGTGAGGATCTGCCCTTCGAGACCGTGATGCTGCGGCCGCGCTAGCAATGTCACGCTTCGGCTCGCATCTGGCAGCATGATCGGCGCCTGAACCGTTTGCGTCGCGAGCCGTGATCGGGAAGGATGGAGAAGCATGCCCGTCGGCGCTTCTTCCATTCTTCTCGGGGCCTGGTTCCTGTTCTCCGGCGGAGCCACGCACCAGGTGGCCGCGCCGACCGAGTGCACCGAATGGCAGGAGTGCCGCGACCAGGTGGAGCAGGCCATCGCGAGCGGCGCCGTCGAGCGCGCGCACGATCTGGCGTGGCGCGCCGTGCAGCGCGGCCCGAAAGACGATGCCGCGCTGATGTTCCTGCTCGCGCGCGCGCAGAGCCTCGCCGGACGGCCGCACGATGCGCTGGTGATGGTGCGGCGCATCGCGGAGCGGGGCGTGGCCACCGAAGCCGCGACGCATCCCGACCTGGCCCGTCTGCGCGCCTTGCCCGGCTGGGCCGAGGTGGAGGCCGTCGCGGCGCGCGTGAATGCCGGTGAGCCGGCGGCCGAAACCAAACCGGTACC
>DAIRFN010000343.1:3546-5411 GCA_036795065.1 Vicinamibacterales bacterium | reverse complement strand
TGCTCGAGCATGCGCTGGATGGAGCGGTACAGCGTGCCGGCGCCGAGCCTCACGGCACCGCCGGTGCGGGCGGTCACGTCCTGGATGATGGCGTAGCCGTGACGGTCCTCGTCCGCGAGGGAGAGCAGGATGTGGAACACCGCCGGCGGGAGCGGGATCAGCGATTCGGGCGCGGTTGTCGGAGGCATGGTGCCGTAAATATATCCAATGTGGATATATTTACGACGGATAGAGCCGGAACGTTCCCGGCTGGACGAAAGGACGATGGGGAGGTTGCCGAGAAACGACTCGTCTCCGCCCCGACCGGTCGGTCGGCCGGTCAAACACGCCTTCGCGGCGACCAAGCATTTCGGCAAACTCGCCTGACTTCGCAGGGCTCAAACATGCCGGGTCGAGCGCTACGGCGTGTTTGTCGGATCGCTCACGGCCAACCTCCAACGGTCGGGCCAGAGACGGGTCGTTCCTCGGCAACCGCGAGAACCCGCCGTGCTTTGCACCTCGTGCTTTGAACGCCTCGTGCTTTGCACCCCCGTGCTTTGCACCCCCGTGCCCTCCTACGACGGCGTCCTGTCCATTTCCTCCAACGCGCGCACCCCTGTTCTCATCCCGAACCAGAAGGTGGCGATGCTCACCAGCGCCGCGGCGGCGAAGCTGGCCATCATCAACGCCTCTCGCGTGGCCGACAGCGGGCGGCGGCGCACCTGCTGCAACAGGTAGACAGACGAGGGCCAGCCCACCAGGACGATGGTGACGATGACGAAGAGCACGGCGAGGACCATGAAGGCGACGCCGCCGTACGAGCCGGCCACCTGGCTGGGATTGTCGGCCGCGAACCGCGGATAGCGCGCGCCGAGGCCCGTGGCCAGCCCCACCAGCGCGAACGACATGAAGACGACGGCGATGGCGGCGATACGCTCGAGGAAGGGATCCACGCCGAGCAGCGCGTTGCCGGCGATGGTGAGGCACTCGCTCAGCAACAGCACCGGGACCAGGCCCGTCCAGAACTTCGACCAGAGAAAGTCGCGCAGCGAAATCGGAGCCGTGCGGATGATCCAGAACGCGGCTCCCTCGGCCGACACCATGGGAAAGACGAAGCGCACGGCCACCGTGGCCATGACGAAGCCGGCCATGGCGAGATTGAGGAACGCATAAATGTTCTTCAGAAACCCGCTCATGGTCGGGATGCGTTCCAGATCCAGCACCTGGAAGTTGTAGAGGTAGACCAGCATCAGCGCCAGGAGGAGCAGGAGCTGCGACCACTGGCTCACGTCGCGCAGGAACACCTTCAGATCCTTCACCAGCAGCTGTCGCCGGACCACGGACATCGGCATCAGGGCCGCCAGCCCGTCCACCCACTGCCAGCGTGCGAAGCGCACCTTGCGGGCCTCCTGCGCCTTGCTGAACCCGGCGAAGTGCCAGCGCGCGAAGAGGCTGCTGGCCATCACCACCAGGGAGAGCGCGGTCGTCCAGAGCGCGGCGAAGTGCAGCGGATCCGCGCCACCCTGGAGGCTCGCAAACAGCGTTTCACCAGCCCAGAACGATGGCAGCAGGGGTGTGATCGGGGACTGGAGGGTGGCGAAGAAGTCGGTGACCTCGGGCATCGACTCCACGCGAAGCAGGCGTTCGGGCTGGATGAAGCGGAGCAGCAGCACGATGCTGGTGGCGAAGACCAGCCCCATCAGCATCAGGATGTCGCGCGCGCGCTTCGCCGGGAAGATGTTGACGAGGCCAAGCGTGATCATCGACCCGAGGGCGACGGGGATCATCACGAATGGCGCCACAGTGAGTACCGCCCCCAGGTAGAAGGACAGCGGCGCCGAACGCGCCACGCCCACCCCCGCGAGGATGGGCGTCATGAACACCAC
>DAIRFN010000343.1:0-3446 GCA_036795065.1 Vicinamibacterales bacterium | reverse complement strand
AGGGCAATACCCCCAAAAACGATGCCCCGGGCCAGGTCCCCCCGCTCCCGCCGCCGCGCGCGGTTCCGCGACGACCACAGCGAGGGCAGCAGGAGATACGGAAACGCCTGCGTGGATTCCTGCGCGAGGCCTGCCATCAGACGACCTCGTCGAGTTCCTGAAGGCCGCTGCCGCCGGTGAGCTTCAGGAACACCGGTGTCAGCTGCTCGTCCGCGCCGCCGGCCATGGCACGCAGATCGTCCACCGTGCCGCTGGCGATGATGCGGCCCTTGAGGATGATGCTGACGATGTCGCACATCTCCTCGGCGACCTCCAGCGTGTGGGTGCTCATCAGGATAGCCACGCCGCGCACGGCCATGCGGCGGAACACGTCCTTGATGAGGCGCGCGCCGCGCGGGTCCAGCCCCACCATGGGCTCGTCCACCAGCACCGACTGCGGGCGGTGCAGGAACGCGGCGCTCATGACCAGTCGCTGCTTCATGCCGTGGGAAAAGCTCTCGACGAGCTCGTCGCGCCAGCGCGCCAGCTCGAAGAGGTCGAGCATCTCGCCGATGCGATCGTCCACGCCGGCGCCGTCCATGCCGTAGAGCCCCGCGTGAAAGCGCAGGAACTCGCCAGCGGTGAGCTTCTCGTAGATGAAGGGGCGGTCGGGGATGAAGCCGAGCGACGCTTTTGCCGCTTCGGGCTCGGTCGCCAGGTCGTGACCGTTCACCACGATGCGTCCCGCCGTGGGCTTCAGCAGGCCTGCGATCATGCGGATGGTGGTGGTCTTGCCGGCGCCGTTCGGCCCGAGGAAGCCGTGGATCTGCCCGGGCTTCACCTCGAGGCTCACGCCGTCCACGGCCGTGAAGCTGCCGTACTGCTTCACCAGGTCCGTCACGGCAATCATGGCCGTCCCACCAGCACGGGCGCGGACCCGGCCGCCAGCTCGAGATCCAGGATGGTCATCTTCACGCGACCGATGAGCGGAAGGATCGCAGCCTGCTTGTCGAGCCCGCCGCGCGCGAGGCGCAGGTGGGTGGCGTCCGCGGGGAACTGGTTGAACGTGGGATCCACGGGGAGCCAGAGCCCGCGACCTTCGCCCTCCTGGATGTACACCTCGGGCCAGGCGTGGTAGTAGAACGCGTTGCGCACGGAAACCAGGCCCACCGCGATGCGCGAGGGGATGCCAGCGGCCCGCGCGAGCGCGACGAACAGCGCCGTGTGCTCGTTGCAGTCGCCGACCTTCGTGCGCAGCACGTCAACCGCCGAGGGCAGGCTGACGGTGGGCTTCTTGTCGAGCAGGGCGTTCACGTAGCGCGTGAGGCGCTCCACCCGTGCGCGGGGTGCAGTGATGCCCTGGAGCGCGCGCGCTGCCTCCGCGACAATCTCGGGCGCATCGCTTTCGATGAAGGGCTCGGGGCGCAGGAACGGCGCCAGGTCCGGGTCGTCGGCCTCGGCCGTCAGATCGCGCGCGTCGGTGAGCTCGACGACGTCGCCTTCCACGCGCTGGCCCACACCCTGGAGATCCGGGCTGGAGAGATCGGCGCCCTCGATGCGCAGTCGCAGGCGCTTCACATCGCGCGGCTCCTCGATGCGCTGCTTTCCAATCGGAACGACCGCCGACGCCTCGAGCAGGTCCACCTGCACGTTCCGCGGGACGGCCAGGGCCACCGCGCGGTCCTGCGACTCGGCTACCGTCAGCAGCCCCATCGGGCTTTCCTCGCGCACCACCTCGCCGGTGTCCGTGACCCACGACGTGGTCTGGAGCCCGGCGAACGAGAGGTTCACGCGGAACGCGGGGATGGGCCGCTCGCCGCTGCGCACCAGTTCTCGTCCCCCGACCTCCACGGTCACCGGCGCATTCCGCATCGTGGCCGGGTCGAACATCGTCCATTGGTGCCGGGCGCCCTCCGACAGGCCTTCGGCGGCGAGGCGGCGGGCCAGGCTCATCATCAACGCGGGCGGCTCGTCCAGCGTGCGCACCTCCGTGCGCGTGGTGCCGGCGCTGGTGATGGTGAGCGTCAGCCTGAGGCCGTCGAGCGTGCCGGCCACCTGGATGGGGCCGGTGCCCGGGTCCAGCGAGAAGTCGAACGAGCGGAGCCCGAAGGTGCGATCCACGCGGGCGGTGGTGCGGATGGCGGCCGGGGTGGTGGCGCCCAGCAGGGACATCTGCAGGCGGCCGTCTTCCTGGAGCTCGAACCCGTCTTCCGTGGGTAGCGTCTGGCTGACCGTGAAGCCGATCTTCTCGCCGCGGTAGTAGACGCCGCGCCACTGCGCCTCGGTGCCGTAGCGCGCGAGGTCGGTGGCGAGGTTGGCGGCCGAGGCCTGGAGGTACGAGCGGTGCACGAGCACGCCCATGCACGCGACCCAGGCGGCCACGACCAGCCAGGAGAGAGGGCGCGTCAAGCGCCTGGGGAGGGGACGAAGAAGGCTCACCGTGTCTGTGTATCGGGTGCGGGGCCTGGCGCGAATACCCCCAAAACGCGGCAGTTTCTGCCTCTATGGCAAGGACTGCCGTGTTTTGAGGGTATTCGTGCCAGGCCCCGCCCTACTTCGCGCGGCCGGCGTAGCCGGCGGTCAGCAGGCGCACCTTGAATGCCGAGCCCCGGCCGACGATGTAGAGGGTTTTCTTGTCGGGGCCGGCAAAGGCGATGTTCCGCGCCGCTGTTGGGCAACCCGGCAGGCGTCTTGTTGACGGTGGCGTACTTCGCGAAGCTGCGGCGGTTGCTGGTCTTCCCATCCGCGGCCACGTCGAACGCCACGATGTACTCGCCGTTGGTGTTGTTCACGTACAGCGTCTTCTCGTCCGGGCTCAGCATGATGCCGTTCGGCCGCGCGACGTCGGTGGCCATCTGCACGGCCTTGCCGCCGGGCGGCACGAAGTACACGGCGCCGCTCTTGCTCACCACCAGGTCGTTCGGCCGACCGTAAGGCTTGCCGTCGAGGTTGTCGGTGAGGGTGGCTTCGCTTCCCTTCGGGTAGATGACGCCAATCCTCGTCGCGCCCGGCGTGGTCTGCACCGAGATGAGGCGCCCCTTCGCGTCGAAGCCCAGGCCGTTCGACCCGTTCGTGTTCTCGAGGAACGTGGAGGTCTGGTTCGTGTCCTTGTCGTCATAGCCGGATCATTCACCGAATCACTCAATCACTCAATCGCTCAATCGCTCAATCAATCACCCAATCAAACCAATCCCCCAATCCCCAATCAATCGCTCAATCTGCAATCGCCCAATCACTCAATTCTGATAGTCTGCCACCCCGGAGGCGCCCCGTTGCCCGACCCCAAGTCCCCCCCGTCCCTCAGTTTCCTCAAGCTCGCCGGCCCCGGCCTCGTCGTGGCCGCCACCGGCATCGGATCGGGCGACGTGGTGTCGGCCACCGTTGGCGGCGCGAAGTACGGCGTGGTGCTGCTCTGGGCCATTGCCATCGGCGCGTTCTTCAAGTTCGTGCTGAGCGAGGGCATCGCG
>DAIRFN010000004.1:0-44098 GCA_036795065.1 Vicinamibacterales bacterium | reverse complement strand
TGCCGATCACGACGAGGCACACCGTCAGCGGCGAGGCCATCAGCAACCCGAGCGGTCCCCACAGCCACGTCCAGAACGCGACCGACACCAGCAGCACCACCTGCGACACGCCAACCGCTCCGGCATACAGCACCGTTTCGAGCACGAGATTCGTGAACAGTTCGAGGACCACGAACAAGGCGAGCACGGTCAGCGGGCCCGTCCACCCCTCCAGGGCCGCGAGGCTGACGAGGATCGGAAAGCCGGCCGCGAGGACGGGACCGAGGTACGGGACGAATCGAAATGCCGCACCGAGTGTCGCCCACACGAGGGGATACGGGACACCGAGCGCATATAGCCCGACGAAGACCGCGATGCCGTACAGCAGGCTCACGAGCGACTGCATCAAGAGTTGACGGCTGACGCGACTGCCGGCCTCGTCGAACGCCTTCGTGGTCGTAGCGAGTTGTCCGGACCCGATGAGCCCGATGAGGCGATCCCGCAGGTCGCGGCGTTCGAGCAGCATGAAGATGACCATCGCCGCCACGAGCCCCGCGGTGCTCAGCGGCCCGACGACGGGCCCGAGCCACGCGAAGCCGAGGAACCCGGTCACCTGGTTGGTGGCCACCACGAGCGGCTGCGACACGGTGCCTGTCGGGGCCTCCTGACGTTCCAGATCGGCCTTGATGCCCTGCAGCATCTCCTGCAGCTTCTCGACGGCGCCGCCCTTGCCCGCCAGGCGCACGTCGGCTATCTTCGTGCGGATGTTGGCCCGGTAGCCGGGCAGGTCTTCGGCCAGGTGGTTCAGTTGCCAGGTCAGGCCCCAGCCGGCGAGGCCGAGTGACGCGAACGCCAGCGTAACGGCCAGCAGCACGGCAGGGATCCGACCGACCCATCGTTGCAGCCAGGTGACGGGGGGCGTGAGAACGAACGTGACCAGGACGGCAAGCGCAAGCGGCACCACGACGGCCTGCGCCCAGTACAGGACCGCGATCACCAGCACCCAGCCGGCGAACCTCACCCAGGGCTTCACGAATGCGATGGTGTCGTCCAGGTACCTGCTCCCTTCGTGTCGACTCTGGGGAGTCTGCGACATGGACCCAGTCTCACACGCCGCGGTGGGGTGGGGCGGGGACGGTGTCCCCAGCCCACTATAAGGGACACGATGACGGCACCGAGACGCTCAGGCGATGCGGCGGCCGCTCACCAGGCCGACCAGGAACAGCACCACCGCGATGACCAGCAGCACGTGGATGAACGCGCCGACTGTGTAGCCGCTCACCAGGCCGAGCAGCCAGAGGATCAACAGGACGACGGCAAGGGTATACAGCATGGTTTTTCTCCGCGTCGCGGAGCTCCTGTGCCCAATCTTCGCAAGGCGCACGTGTCGCGTCTGTCGTGTTTCGCACACCCCGCCCGCCCGCAGGCCAGAGCGGCCAATACGCCCGGCGGCAGTGCTATCATCAACCTGATCTTCTATGGCGAAACGAACGGTACGCCCCATGGCGAACCGCCCTGCGCCCCAGGCGCCTGCGGCGGTCCTCGATTGGAGCACGATGCAGGCCAATCGTCTCGTGTACGCGCCGAAGGCGAAGATCTTCGTGCAGGGCGACCCGGCCAGCCGCGTCATGTATGTCGAGACGGGTGTGGTGCGGCTGTCGGTCCTGTCGCACGCGGGGAAGGAAGTGGTGGTGGCCCTGATCGAGGCCGGGCACTTCTTCGGAGAAGGATGCCTGGCGGGCCAGTCCCACCGGATCGCCACCGCGACCGCGATGACCCCCTGCACGGTCCTGGCCGTGGAACGGGACGAGATGATGCGGCAGATCCACGCGGAGCCCGCGTTCGCGGATCACTTCCTCACCCACATGTTGACGCGCAACATCCGCATCGAGGAGGACCTGGTCGATCAGCTGCTGAACTCGACCGAGAAGCGGCTGGCACGGGCGCTCCTCCTGCTGGCGCACTACGGGCAACCCACCACGCACCGGGAGCTTCCCAGGGTTTCACAGGAAGTGCTGGCCGAAATGGTGGGCACGACCCGCTCGCGCGTCAACTTCTTCATGACCAAGTTCCGGAGGCTGGGATTCATCGAGTACCAGGGCGGGACCGACGGGATCACGGTCCGCAACTCGCTGCTGGGCGTCGTGCTGCGCGACTGACGGGCGCGAGGAGGGCCGCCGCAGGTTCGACGGAGCCGGCCCTCCTGGCGCTGAGTGACCTACGACGGGGGCATCACTTCGACTTCGGTGGCGACACGTCGCACGCCGCGAACCGCATTCGCGACCTCGACCGCTTCCAGATGCGCTTCGAGCGATTTCGTCTTCCCGGAGAGAAGGACGACGCCCTTGTTCACCGACGCGACTTTGATACCGCTGGTGCTGACGCGACGGTTGGCTTCGAAGGCGTCATCGATGCCCTTCTTGATGAGGTCGTCCGAGCGTTCCACGACCTCGCGTTGAGCGCTCGGCACCACCTGCAGCAGGTTCTTGACCTCTTTGGCGCCGTCGATGCCGCGCGCGACCGTCTCGGCCTTGGCCTTCTCTGCCTCGGTCGCGACCTTTCCATGCAGCGTCACGACGCCCTTGACCGTATCCACGTTGAGGTCCATCGTGCTGAGCCCCTCGGTCGTCATGAGTGACACCTTCGTCTTCATGGTCACCCACGCATCCGGGATGTCCGCCGTGCTCGCCACGCCGGCGAAGACGAGGACCAGGGCCAAGGCCCCGACGAGGCGTGACAATTGTTCCGTTCTCATTGCGATCTCCATGTGAATGACTATTTCTTGAGGGCGTTGCCGACGTCTTCGATGGCCTCGCCGACTTTTCGTCTGGCGTGGCCTACGGCATCCTGTGTCCGTCCCGCGACCTCGTCCGAGACGCCTTCGTCGTGAAGGGCGGGATTGTTCGTGAGATCCCCGGTCGCCTGCTTGAGCTTGCCCTTGAGGACTTCCGTCTTGCCTTCGAGTTCATCGCGATTCATAAGGCCTCTCTTTCAACCCTCACTATAAAGAGTTCACGCTGGCAGGGATGTACCAAACAAGACAACGTCCGGACGTCGGGCGCTGCCACGATGCTCGAGATGGATCCCGTGCCCATCGTCGACACCGGCGGCCGTCGTGGTCTCAGCGACGCAGACGTTCGCGCCCGGCTGCAGTCGGAGGGGTACAACGAGCTACCCCGGCCGGACCGGCGCACGCCATTTCGCATCGTGGTCGAGGTGCTGCGTGAGCCGATGCTGGGACTACTGCTCGGCGGCGGCGTGGTCTATCTGTTGCTCGGCAACCTCAAGGAAGCCCTCGTCCTGCTCGCCTTCGCCACCATGTCGGTGCTGATCACGGTGGTGCAGGAGACGCGGACCGAACGAGTCCTGGAAGCGCTCCGCGACCTCACCAGCCCGAGAGCGCTGGTCATTCGCGATGGTCAGCGTACTCGCATCGCGGGTCGGGAGGTGGTGCGTGGGGACCTGCTCGTCCTGGCCGAGGGAGACCGCGTTCCAGCCGATGCGGTGCTCGTGGACAGCCGTGACCTGCAGACCGATGAATCGCTGCTGACCGGCGAGTCCGTGCCCGTGCGCAAGGTGGCCAGGGCGGGTGCCAACCCGTCACCGGGGAAGCGGCCCGGCGGCGATGACCTGCCGTACGTGTTCTCCGGATCGCTGGTGGTGGCCGGGACGGGCATTGCCGAGGTGATTGCGGCGGGCGCCCTGAGCGAGATCGGCAAGATTGGCCGGTCGCTGACCACGCTCGAAACGGAGCCGCCGCGCCTGCAGGCGCAAACTCGCCGACTGGTTCGGGTGTTCGCCATGGCCGGCGCCTCTGTGAGCGTGCTGGCGGTGCTGCTCTACGGCGCCCTGCGAGGTGGATGGCTCGACGCCGTTCTGGGCGGCATCGCGCTGGGCATGTCGATGCTCCCCGAGGAGTTTCCAGTGGTGCTGACGGTGTTCATGGCCATGGGGGCATGGCGAATCTCGCGGGCGCGTGTGCTCACGCGACGTGCCGCCGCCATCGAAACGCTCGGCTCCGCCACGGTGCTCTGCACGGACAAGACCGGCACGCTCACCGAGAACCGGATGTCGGTGGCCGAGTTGCGGACGACGAGCGGCGAGGTCTTTCGGCCCCTCGACGTCGTGGACGCGCGCATGCCAGAGCCGTTCCACGCCCTGGTCGAGTTCAGCCTCCTCGCCAGCGCGACCGACCCATTCGATCCCATGGAGAAGGCGCTCCACGATCTGGGCCGTCGGTGGCTGGGCGGAACCGAGCACCTGCACGGCGCCGCATGGACCCTCGTCCGGGGATATGGCCTTCGCCCCGATCTGCTCGCCATGTCGCAGGTGTGGCAGGCGGCCGATGGCGGTCAGGAGTTCGTCATCGCGGCCAAGGGCGCCCCCGAAGCCATCGCCGATCTGTGCCATCTCGATCCCTCCGCGGCGGTCGTGCTGACGAAGTCTGTCGACGCCATGGCCGCGGAGGGCCTGCGCGTGCTGGGCATCGCCCGCGCCTCGTACTCGGGCCCCGCATGGCCCGACGCCCAGCACGACTTCGCTTTCGCGTTCCTGGGCCTGGTCGGCCTGGCCGATCCGCTGCGTCCCAGCGTAACCGAGGCCGTGGGTGAGTGCCGCACCGCCGGCATCCGGGTGGTGATGATCACCGGAGACTATCCCGCAACCGCAAGGGCCATCGCCCGTCAGGCCGGTCTAGACGCGGCCGACGTGGTGACGGGCGAGGAGCTCGACACGCTGAGCGATGCGGAGCTGGCCCATCGCGGGCGCACGGCCACGGTCTTCGCGCGCATCATGCCCGAGCAGAAGCTTCGCATCGTCAACGCCCTCAAGGCCAATGGCGATGTCGTGGCGATGACCGGTGACGGCGTCAACGACGCGCCCTCACTCAAGGCGGCGCACATCGGGATCGCGATGGGGGGGCGCGGGACCGACGTGGCGCGCGAGGCGTCCGCCATTGTCCTGCTGGACGATGACTTCGGATCGATCGTCGCCACAATCCGGCTCGGCCGCAGAATCTACGACAATCTCCGCAAGGCCATGGGCTTCATCTTCGCGGTCCACGTGCCGATCGCGGGGCTGGTCCTGCTCCCGCTCGTGTTCGGATTTCCCCTCCTGTTCGGGCCGATGCACATCGCGTTCCTGGAGATGGTGATCGATCCGGTGTGCTCTCTCGTGTTCGAGGCGGAGCCGGAGGAAGACGACGTGATGCGCCGACCGCCGCGTGATCCGGACGAGCTCTTGTTCTCGGGCGCCCTGATCGGCTGGAGCCTGCTGCAGGGGGTCGTCGCGTTCGTGCTCGTCGCCGGCATCTTCATCGTCGCCTCCAGGCGGGGAATGCCAGAGGACGAAGTGCGGGCGCTCACCTTCGTCTCGCTGGTCTTGACGATCGTCAGCGTGATCTTCGTGAACCGCGCGTTCAGCACATCGCTGGTCCAGGCGTTCCGGCGGCCCAACCCGGCACTGGCGTGGGTCCTTGGGGGCGTGGTCGCGATGCTGGCGCTGACGCTCCTTTGGCCACTCGCCAGCGGCCTGTTCCGCTTCGGGCCTCTGCACCTGGACGACCTGTCGCTGACGGCGGGTGCCGGTGGGCTCGTGCTGGTTGGACTCGAGCTGCTGAAGCCGTTGTGGCGCGCCCGCCTGCAGTCGAGCCCGGAAGCCTGACCCACACGCGGCCTCCCCTGTGCTGTTCAAGACAGCGCGTCGCGGCTGTCCATGTGACACTTGGGCATGACCATGACCACAATTGCGGCAGCGATGGCGGCGGGTTGTGCGGCGGTCGTGATGTCAGCCGGGCCCGGCGCGTTGACCATGTGCCCGATGATGAAAGAGCGCCACTAGGGAGATCGTATGGGTCACGACGTGGGCATCTGGATCGACCACACGCGGGCCGTCATCGTGCGTGTGACAGCGGAGGGCATCACCACCGAGACCGTGGAATCCGAAGTCGGCGCGCATCCTCGTTTCGGTGGCCAGGGGGATGGCGGAGGCGAGAAGAAGTACGAGGAACGGCACGGCCAGAATCTGGACCAGTACTACGATGCGGTCATCGAACAACTCTCGGGACCCGAGAGGCTGCTAATCTTCGGCCCTGGCGAGGCGAAGGGTGAGCTCGAGCGGCGGTTCCGCGGGTCCAGGGTGCATGCGGGATGCGTGGTCGACGTCGAGACGACCGCCAAACTGTCGGATCAGCAGATTGCGGCCAGGGTGAAGGCGCACTTCGGGACCGAGCGCTGAGGATTGCCCATGCGCCTCGCCCACGCTGCGCTGCTGCTGCTGCTCGCCGTAGGCTGCGCGCGCAGCAAGCCCGAGACGACGGTCCCGGAGCCCACGGTCGCCGCGCCGCAGCCCCGGGCGCCTCAGCCTGAGCCCACGCCAGCGGAGCCGGCGGCACCACGGCCCGCGCCGCCCAAGGCGCCCCTGCCTGCAACGCGCGCGGGCACTCCGGCGTCGAAACCGCCCGCGCCAAAGGTGGCCCCGCCCGTCGCGGAGGCTCCCGCCCCGGCGCCATCGCTGGACCTGAACGGACTGACAGAGCGGCTCAAGGCCACCAAGGCCATCGGCTTCTTCACCAAGATCACGCTCAAGAACCAGGTCGACGATCTCCTCGACCAGTTCCGCGCGTTCCACCAGGGCAAGGCGAAGGTCACCTTGACCGACCTCCGTCGGTCCTACGAGCTGATGATGATGAAGGTGCTCTCGCTGCTCCAGGACGAGGACCAGGCGCTCGCGTCGGCGATCGTGTCCTCGCGCGAGGCGATCTGGGGCCTGCTCGCGGACCCGAAGAAGTTCGCGACCCTGCAGGGCTGACGCGGGAGAGAACCCATGAATGCACCCACCGTAGCTCTCGTCCAATCGCTCGTCGTGGTGTCGTGGCTCGCCGTGCCGCCACAGGCCCAGGACGACGAGGCGCTCAAGAAGGATCTGACGGCGGTCATCGCGCTCCACGGGATGCCGTGCGGCCAGGTCGTCGACGTCAGGGTCGTGGCCGAAAGCGACTACGCCGCCACGTGCAGGGATGGCAACCGGTATCGCGTCTACTTGAACGCCGAGGGACGGGTGGTCGTCGAACCGCAGAAGTAGCCCCAGCGGGTCCTCGCCAGAGGAGCGCTTGGCCCAGCGTCGACCTACCACGCCAGGTCCCATCAGGCAGTGGCCAGAACGGTCGTGGGCGCTCTCGGCAGGTCCACCGTGAAGACGCACCCGCGCGGCAGGACATTGCGCGCCGAGATACGACCGTCGTTCAATTCGACGCCCCATCTGCAGAAGGCGAGTCCGAGGCCCAGTCCCGTACGGTCAGCGTTACGCTGCAGGAATGGCCGGAACAAATCCTGGGCTGCGCCCTCCGCGAGACCGCCGCACTCGTCGGCGACCTCGATGAGCACGCGATCCTCGCTGGCGGAGACGCTCACACCGACGCTCGTCCCCGGGCGCGTGAACTTGAACGCGTTCTGCAGCAGATTCACGACAACCGCCGCCAGAATCTGCCGGTCGGCATGAACTGCCAGGCCAGCCTCGCCACTCTGCACCGTGAACCGGAGATCGCGATTCGCGGCCTCCTGAAGGGCCGCCGGCGCCAGTTCCTTGACCAGTTCGGCGACGACGATGTGCGCGCGATCACCGATGCCGTAGCCCAGCCGAACCTCGGCGACGGACCGGTCGATGAGGTCTCGCAGCCCGGCGAGGCTGCGGTGGAGGACGGCACCGGTGCTCCCTCTCACGCCGACGTTTCCGGTGTTGAGCACCTCGAAGGCCAGGGTCGCCGTGTTGACGAGATTCCGGATCTCGTGCACGAGAAACCCGAAGCGCTCCTCGTCGCCAGTGGCGCCATCGACCATGCCCGACGCCGGCCGCTCCCGGCCGTACTCGGTCACCGCGCTCGCGATCGCGTCATCGAGGCAGCGGTTCAGCGTACGAAAGTCCTCAACGCTGATCGGTGCCCCCGTCTCCAGAGCCAGGTCGGTGATGGACTGGCAGACGTCCCCATAGTCATGCACCACCTGTGACACGGTGAAGCCCTGCACGTGCAGATCGCGCCCGTGCTGCGCGGCGCTTCGATCGATTTCGACATTCGACGCGAGTCGGTGCCGGAGCGCGTCGACCAGTTGATCCAGGAACCGCGGGATTCCGTATTCGAGTTCCGCCGGCGTCGGCACCGGCATGGACCTCGCCTTCACTTTCGTCCGGCAGCGGCGGATCAGGTCCTCGCGATTAGCCGTCACAAATTCGTGGAGCATGCTGCCTCGCACTGGGCTGCTGGCCTCGAGTCGTGGACCAGGAGCCGTGGTCATCGTTCTGCGTGTCAACCACTCCCGGGCGGCTGGGCGCTTCCGAGCCGCCAAGGTCGTTCACGCTGTGATTGTCCTGAGAGTGGCGCCGGCTGTCGAAGCCCGGCATCCAGACTGTAGCGGCGTCCTCTCGCGTCGGCTGTCTCTTTGTGGACAGCACCTTCGGGGACGTACTGGTTCGTCGCCATAGATGGCGGGATTCACACCGTCTCGGCCTCCTCACGCCGGGCCGCAACGCCTCAGCGGTTGACGTCCCGGGCGACAACCTCAGGATGACTGGCTGGTCTGGCGGGCACCCGGCGCCGCGGGCGATCATCGACGAGGCGTTCGGGCGGACGGCCGCTCGCGCATTTTCGGCATCTTCTGTGCTCGAGTTGGCCGCCCCTGGAAGGCCATTCCCGCCGGACTCGTTCGTGGGCTGTGAGTCCCGCCCTCAGGGACGGCCCTGGTTGACGTCGGCCATCGGCAGCGACCAGCCACGCCTGATCGCGGCGAGACGGATCACGAAGCACAGCGCGGCCCCACCGATGGTTGTCGCCACCGGTGGCAGGTGGAGCAGGTCTCCGGTGACGACCACCGAGGCTCCAGCGAGCGCCGCGAGGGCGTACAGGTCGCTGCGCAGCACCGTGGGCACCTCGTTGACGAGCATGTCCCGAAGCACGCCGCCACCAATCCCGGTCAGCATGCCGAGCAGGGCCGCCACGAGTGGGTCCAGTCCGGAGGCGAGGGCCTTCTGAGCGCCCGCCACCGCGAACAGCCCGAGGCCGGCAGCATCGAACAGCAGAATCGGGAGCCGCAGCCGTTCGACGCGGGGGTGCCACCAGAACGTGATGATCGCCGCCATGAGGCAGACCATGATGTATCGCCAACCGCTGAGGGCCGCGGGAGGCACCGCGCCGATGAGGACATCGCGGGTCATGCCTCCGGCATTGCCGGCGACAAACGCCAGCACGCACACCCCGAAGACGTCGAGGCGATGCTTGACGCCGACGGCAGCGCCGCTGATGGCGAACACCGTCGTCCCTGCCAGGTCCAGGGTCAGCAGCAGGGTGTCACTGGTGATGTAGTTGCTCATGGCGTGGTTCGACGCCGGTGCCTCCGCCGGCGAACGGGGGCCTCGGCCAGCCCCTTTGTATCACCCCGAGATGCACTCCAG
Organism: Vicinamibacterales bacterium; assembly: GCA_036795065.1. Classification (GTDB taxonomy): domain Bacteria; phylum Acidobacteriota; class Vicinamibacteria; order Vicinamibacterales; family UBA2999; genus VFZN01. The sequence continues at coordinate 34,678 of DAIRFN010000004.1, read as the reverse complement.
ACCCGCCGTCGGGATGGTCTTCGGGAGATGAAGTGCGCCCTTGACGGCCACGTGAGCGATCTGGAACTATTCAAATGACATTTTGACTATTGGAATATGACCGCGAAGACCCGTTCGGCTTCGTTCAAGGCCGTCATCTACGAACAGATCGCGCGTGTCGGCCAGGCCACCGCCAGCCCCATCCGGCTCGAGCTGCTCGACCTGCTGTCGCAAGGGCCACGGACGGTCGACGCGCTCGCCCACCAGACGGGCCAGAGCGCCGCGACGACCTCGCACCACCTGCAGGTGCTGCGACGCGCGCGCCTGGTCGAGGCTGAGAAGGCCGGCCTGTACGTGACGTACAGCCTCGCGGACCCACGGGTCGGCGAATTCTTCCTCCAGCTGCGACGCCTCGCGGAGTCCCAACTGGTGGAGGTCCAGCACGTCACGCGCCAGTACCTGGAGAAGCGTGGCGCACTGGAGCCGGTGGGTAATGACGAACTCGTGCGGCGCGTCCGCGCCGGCGAGGTCACGCTCATCGACGTCCGTCCCCGCGACGAGTACGTGGCGGCTCATCTTCCCGGCGCGATCTCCGTGCCGCTCGCAGACCTCGGGAAGCGCGTGGGCAGGTTGCCGAAACGCCGCGACATCGTGGCCTATTGCCGGGGCCCGTACTGCGTGATGGCGCTCGATGCCGTCGATCTCCTCCGCCGGAAGGGCTTCCGCGCCCACCGCCTGGAACACGGCGTGCCCGAGTGGCGGGCGCAGGGATGGCGCGTGGACACGGGTGATGACCGTCGCGCAGGTGGACGGCCATGACGTCGGCCGCGCCGCAGCCCGAGGCTACTGCCGTACGCCTGGGTTTGCGCGAGAACCTCGCGCAGTTTGCCCTGTTGGTGGTCGTCAACGCGTTCGTCGGCGCCATGGTCGGCCTGGAACGCAGCATCCTGCCGGCGATGGCCGAGCAGGAGTTCCACCTCGCCGCGCGCACCGCCATGCTGTCGTTCATCGTGGTGTTCGGTGTCGCCAAGGCGCTCACCAACTACGGCGCAGGTCGCCTGTCAGATCGTCTCGGTCGCAAGCACGTGCTGGTCGTCGGTTGGCTGGTCGCCATCCCGGTGCCCTTCCTTCTCATGTGGGCGCCGAGCTGGAACTGGATCCTGTTCGCGAATCTCCTGCTCGGCGTCAGCCAGGGTCTCACCTGGTCGACCACCGTCATCATGAAGATCGACCTGGTCGGCGCGAGACAGCGTGGGCTGGCCATGGGGTTGAACGAGTTCGCCGGATACGTGGCGGTTGCCGCCAGTGCGCTGGCGACGGGCTGGATTGCCGCACGCTACGGCATCCGTCCGCAGCCATTCTATCTCGGTGTGGTGTTCGTGGCCGTCGGGCTCGCGCTCTCCGCACTCCTCGTGCGCGAGACACGTCATCACGTCTCGCATGAATCCGCGCTTCTCGGGACGCTGCCGCCCCACCGCACACCCACGCCTCGCGAGGTCTTCTGGCGGACCACGCTGCTCAACCCCGATCTGTCGAGCGTCAGCCAGGCGGGGCTCGTCAACAACCTGAACGACGGGATGGCCTGGGGCCTGTTTCCACTGGTGTTTGCCGCAGCCGGGATGGACCTGGCACAGGTGGGACTGCTCGCCGCCATTTATCCGGCCACGTGGGGTCTTGCGCAGCTGGTGACCGGAGCCCTGTCGGACCGCACCGGGCGGAAGCCGCTCATCGTCTGGGGCATGTGGATCCAGGCCGTCGGCATCGCCGTGGTGACCGTCGTGCACGAATTTGCCGGGTTCGTGGTGGGTGCGGTGTTGCTCGGACTGGGCACGGCCATGGTGTATCCCACGCTCCTTGCCGCCATCGGCGATGTCGCCCACCCGTCGTGGCGCGCATCGGCGGTCGGTGTCTATCGCCTGTGGCGCGACCTCGGGTACGCCATCGGGGCCCTCCTGGCCGGACTGACAGCCGACGCCTTCGGGCTGCAGGCCGCGATGTGGCTCATCGCCGCGCTCACGTTCGTATCCGGAGCCGTGTCGGCGGCGCGCATGCGTGAAACACTCTCACCGGTCACCGCCAATGGTGACGCGGGAGGCGATGAAGACCATGCCAAAGACGCTTTTCGTTCTGAACGACCCGCCCTACGGCACCGAACGTAGCTACAACGCCCTTCGCCTCGCGGGGTCGTTGTCCACACGCGAGGGTGAGGAAGTGAAAGTGTTCCTCATGGGCGATGCGGCGAGCTGCGCAAAACGGGGCCAGAAGGTACCGCAGGGGTATTACAACGCCGAAGTGATGCTTCGATACGTCGGGCGGCACGGTGGCGAGATTGGCGTGTGCGCCACATGCATGGACGCCAGGGGCATGACGGACGCCGAGCTGACGGACACCTCCCATCGAAGCTCTCTCGACGAGCTCACCAACTGGGTGCAGTGGGCGGATCGCACGCTCGTGTTCTAGGAAAGGACCAGGAGATGGTGGCTGACGCGAAGACGATTCTCATTCTGGGCGGCGGCGTCGGCGGAGTCGCGACCGCGCGTGCGCTCCGCCAGCGCCTGCCTGCAGCGCACCGCGTCGTGCTGGTGGATCGCGAGCGCGATCACGTGTTTGCGCCGTCGCTGTTGTGGGTCGGCCGGCGTACCGCTGACGCGATCACCCGTCCATTGGCGCGGTTGGCGCGGAAGGGCATCGACGTTCGCGTTGGCAACGTCGAGCACATCGATCCGGACCAACGGATCGTGACGATGGCAGGGCAGGCACACACGGCCGACTACCTGGTGATCACGCTGGGAGCCGAGTTGGCGCCGGAGTCGATTCCCGGCCTCGCCCAGGCGGGTCACAACTTCTACGACCGCGCCGGAGCCGAGTCACTCTGGCCGGCCCTCCAGGCCTTCCGTGCCGGTCGCATCATCGTGCTCACCGCCGCCCCGGCCTACAAGTGCCTGGCGGCGCCGTACGAAGGCGCGATGCTCATTGACGACTGGTTCCGCAGACGAGGTCGGCGCGATCGCGTGCAGATCGAGGTCTATGCCGCCGAACCGGCGCCCATGGGGGTGGCGGGGCCCCACGTCTCCGGCGCCGTGACACAGCTGCTGGCCGCGAAAGGCATCCCATACCACCCGGAACACCAGGTGACGACGGTGGATGCCCACCGGAAGCGACTCACGTTCGCGAACAGTACGGAAGTCGACTTCGACCTGCTGGCGTACGTGCCACCTCACCGGGCACCAGCCGTGATTCGCGAGAGCGGCTTGGCCAGCGAGGCGGGTGGATGGCCGTCGATCGGCACACGCTGCAAACGCGGTGGCCAAATGTCTACGCGATCGGCGACGTCGTGTCGATCCCGCTCGCGCTCGGGAAGCCGCTGCCGAAGGCTGGTGTGTTCGCGCACAAGGAAGCCGCGGTCGTGGCGGAGAATCGCGCATGCCATTGCGGATCGGGTCCAGACCGGGCGCTTCGATGGCCATGGCGACTGCTTCATCGAGACAGGCGGTGGCAAGGCCGGCTTTGGCGGGGGAGATTTCTACGCGGAACCCAGGCCGGCGGTGCGCTTGCGTCCTCCAAGCTGGCGGTGGCACCTGGGGAAGGTCTGGGTCGAGAAGTCGTGGCTCTACTGCAAGCCGTGAATCAGCGCCGCCTTTCGAACACGTCGGCTGCCCACGCGGGTGTCTGGCTGCGACTCACCCGTTCGAACCCGCACCGCTCTAGCGCGTGTTACATCTGCGTCGGAGAGTGAACGAAGGTGCGAAACGGGTTCCCCTTCCATCTCCGCATCAGGTTTTCGAGCCACAGTCCCACCCGCACGAACCAACGGTCGCGCGGATACGAGAGGGCGACGCTCCGTTCAGCGTGCCGCCCGGCCTGCTCCAGGAGCGGCTCGAACCATGGATAGCAGCACACGACGCGGTCGAGGGTGACGACGGTCGCCCGGGGCACTTGCGGTGCCATCGTCACGTAGTCACCCCGTACGAACTGCACCATCCCTGACCGGCCACGCCGTGTCGCTTCGTCCGATGCGGCGGCGAGGTACGCCGCTGAGGCCTCGATGACAATCGCTCGTGCCATCCCCTGGTCGAGCAGCGCCCATGTCAGGCCGCCCACGCCCGCTCCGACATCGAGCACGGTGCCGTCGATCAGATCCGCCGCTGCGAGGCCATCGCGCAGAAGCTGCGCCGTCCGGCCAGGCCCCTTGCGGCGGAGGCGCACCAGATCCCTGGCGACCCTGTCGCGCGTGAACTGTTGGTCCGCAGTGTCACCGAATGTGCAGCAGGAGCATGCCATGGTCGATGACGCTGTTATCGCGACCGAATGGCCAACACGTTGACGCCGACGACGCCGTATCGCCGGGCGGTCCGCTCCTTGGTGGTTCCCGCGAAACAGTCGAATCGCGTCACGATGCGCGGGCTGAATCCCGCTGAGGCAAACGCCTCGATCATCTCTGCTTCCAGCAGAGCGCCGGCGATTCAACCGGTCCAGAGGTCGATGTCTCGCAGGGCATCGTCGGGCAGGACTTCTCCGATGACGATGTCGGCAATTTGCGCCCGGCCCCCTGGCTTGAGCACGCGGGCGATCTCTGCGAACGCCCGCGGCTTATCGGGGACGAGGTTCAGCACACCGTTCGAGATGACGACGTCGATGCTCTGATCATCCACCGGCAGGGCTGTCGCGTCTCCGTCGCGGACGTCGACGTTGGCCAGCCCGTGCGTTGCGGCGCCCGCTGCCGCCCGGCGGCGCATCGCCTCCGTCATATCCACGCCAATCGCCCGACCATGGGGCCCGACCCGTCGTGCGGCCAGCAGCAGGTCCGTTCCGGCGCCGCAGCCGACGTCGAGCACCACCGCGCCCTCGCTAATCGATGCGATCCGGTGCGGGTTGCCCACGCCGGCGAACGACGCCGTCACGTCCGCGGGCAGCGCTGCCAGCTCCGCGGCGTCATAACCGAGTCGCGCGGCCGCGTAGTGAGGTCCTCGATGGAAATGAAACGCACCGTCGGGAGCCGCAGCGACTTGCGCGTACATGGACTGAACTTCCGTTCGCAGGGTTGCAACATCGAGATCGACGGGACACATCACTGGCACTGGCCACCTCCAGGGGGACTCGAATCACCGGAACGTCACGAAGTACGCCGGGAGACCTTCCTCGCGCTGCCAGACGTGCGCGTTGACCGACGGCGCCGGGGGCCGCCCGACCGAGGCGTCGTGGAAGGCCCATCGTGTCCGCGCGTGACCGGCAACCCTGCCGCCTGCCACTCAGGGAATCCCTCGAGCACCCGTCGCGCTCGCCGTCCGCTGGCTCTCAGCAGTTCAACCGCTCGATCGGCGTACACGCAGTACGGCCCACGACAGTAGGCGACGTACTCCCTGCCCGTCGGGAGGGACCGCAGCCGGTCCTGGAGCTCGTCGATCGGAATGGAAATGGCGCCGGCGATGTGGCCCGCTTCGTACTCATTGACCGGCCGCGCGTCCAGCACGATGACGTCGTTGGACCGGACGCGCGCGAGAAGATCGTTCATCCGGACGGGCTCCGGGTCTGACCGATCGCCGAAATGCTCACGGACGAGGCGCTCCAGGTCGGCCAGGCGCCTCTCGGCCACGGTTCGAATGGCCGTGCACAGGTCGCAGATGGCGGGATCGGCCAGCCGGTAGTAGACGAAGAGCCCCTGTTTGCGGCTCTCCACGAGCGACGCCTGCCGAAGGGCCTGCAGGTGCTGCGAGGTGTTGGCAACCGACAGTTCGGTCTCCCAGGCCAGCGACTCCACGGTGCGCTCCCCCTGCGCCAGCAGTTCGAGCAACTCCAGCCGACGGGGACTCCCCAGCGTCTTGCCGATTCTGGCGAGCTGTTCGTAGAGGCCGTTCTTGAAATCGCGATGAGACGTGCTCATGGGCCAGTATTCAATAGATTACTTGACGATCGTATGTCAAGTTTCTCGGCGGCAGACTCGGCACAGCCGAGCTGCCTGAGCGACCTCGGCCGTTTGCTCCGCGCCCGCAATCGCGCGTACGTCGAGAGTGTTCTTGGAACGGCGGTCACGTCTTAGCTGATGTGCCCGGTAGCACGTGGCTGCGGCCGAGGCTAACCTGAGGGACAATCACGTGGTGTTCGGCGTCGAGGATGAATCGTAACGCGCGCGCCTTACGCACGATCCTGAGAGGGACGCTTCGTGACCACGCACATCTTCGACGCCATCGTCATCGGGACCGGGCAGGCCGGCCCCTCCCTCGCCGCCAGGCTGGCCAAAGCCGGCCGCAAGACGGCCGTGATGGAACGGCACCGGTTCGGGGGGACGTGTGTCAACACCGGCTGCATCCCGACCAAGACGCTCGTCGCCAGCGCGCGGGCCATTCACATGGCGCGTCGCGGAGCCGAGTTCGGATTCACAGTCGGCGCCGACGTCGCCGTGGACCTGGCGCGCGTGCGCGCGAGAAAGGACGAGATCGTCCGCCAGTCCAACGAGGGCGTGGAACGGTGGATGAAGCACACGCCGAACCTCACGGTATTCGAGGGCCATGGCCGGTTCACCGGGCCTCACTCCGTGGCGGTGAACGACCAGGTGCTCGAGGCCAACGAGATCTTCATCAACGTGGGCGGCCGCGCTCTCGTGCCGGAGATGCCTGGCGTCTCCAGCGTGCCGATCCTGACCAACACGAGCCTGCTGGCACTGGAGACCCTGCCCGAACACCTGATCGTCGTGGGCGGCAGCTATATCGGACTGGAGTTCGCGCAGATCTACCGCCGCTTCGGCAGCCGCGTCACGGTCGTGGAAAAGGCTGACCGCCTGATCGCGCGCGAGGACGAGGATGTCTCCACCACGCTTCAGGGAGTCCTCGAAGGTGAAGGCATCGAGTTCCGCCTCTCGGCGACCTGCATCGATCTGGCCCCTGCGCCGTCCGGCGTCGCTGTGGGTGTGGCCTGCGCGCGCGGGGCGCCAACCGTCGAAGGAAGCCACGTGCTGCTGGCCGTGGGCCGGCGGCCGAACACGGACGACCTGGGTCTCGAGGCGGCCGGCATCGTCACCGACGCCCGCGGATACATCACCGTTGATGACCAATGCCGCACGAACGTCACAGGCGTCTGGGCGCTCGGCGACTGCAATGGCCGGGGCGCGTTCACGCACACGGCCTACAACGACTACGAGGTCGTCTCGGCCAACCTGCTGGACGGCGATCCACGGGGCATCAGCGACCGTATTCCATGCTACGCCCTGTATATGGACCCACCCGTCGGCCGCGTCGGCATGACGATGCGGGAGGCTCGGGAGTCCGGGCGCCGTGTGCTCGTGGCGCATCGTCCGATGACGAAGGTCAGCCGCGCCAAGGAAATGAGCGAAACCCACGGCTTCATGCGGGCCCTGGTGGACGCCGACTCCAGGAAGCTGCTCGGTGCCGTCGTATTCGGAGCCGGCGGCGACGAGATCGTGCATGCACTCGTGGACGTCATGTACGCGGATGCCCCATACACGGTGATCTCCCGCGCCGTGCACGTCCATCCCACTATCAGCGAGCTCGTTCCGACGATGCTGCAGGACCTCACCCCGCTCGGGTAGGGACCAGCGCCACCGGCACATGTGGGCGCGCTCCGCGTGGGAGGGGGCGGCCGGTTCGCGAGACCGGCACCCACTCCACGATCCGTTCACGCCTCGAGCGTCAGGTAGTCGCCGACACCCCTGCTGTCCGACGGGTTCGAGTCGCCGGACCGTCGCTGATGCCATCGACCCCATAAGGGGCTACCCCGTTGCTTGCTGGCGCGTGCGAACCACTTCCACCGAGCACGGCGCGTGCAGGACGACCGAGTGAGCGACAGATCCGAGAAGGAAGCGGCCCGCGGGACCATGGCCGTGGGTGCCGAGGACGATGAGGTCGGCGCCAAAGCGCTCAGCTTCCTCGACGATCAGATGCTTGGGGGCACCTTCGAGAACCTGCGTCGTCACGGTCAGCCCCGGGCGTCTGATGCGGGCGGCCGCGTTCTCGACGAGCTCCGGTGCGTGCTTGCGCCCCTTCTCCAACTGGTCCATGTGGATGAAAATGATGGAATAGGTCGGCTCGAGAAGGAACGGCACGGCAGTATGGATGACCGTGAGCACTTCGATCTGGGTTCCCTCGGGCCACGGCTGCGCGGCCACGGAGGCCACGGCCGCTCCACTCGAGGGCGAACCGTCGGTTGCTACCAGAATCTTCATCGTCTTCTCCCTGGGTGCCCTGCGGGGACCATCGCACTGAAGTCTAGCAGGTCTTCCGTACCGAGCCGTCTCCGGCTGACGCGTGGGCTACGAAGGCTCCCCCACTCCGGTAAACCGACGAAGGTAGAAGGTCCGGTCCCGGTATGTCACGGGGCGAAGCAAGCCGTCCGCAACCAGGCGATCGAGGACTCCCCGGTCGGCCTGGTTTTTCGTCAGTAGCGCGAATACCGCATCGTCCCGCATGGGATGAACCGCAGTGATCGCCAGGAGGTCGTGCACGGCGTCACCGGTGGTACCGAAGCCGGTGCCCTCGAACCCCGTGAGCAGCTCCACACGCGGCAGCCGTTCCGCGAAGCGTTGGAACGCGCGATTCGTCGACTCCTCGCTTGCGGGCAGGACCCACGGCTCGGCGGGCGGGCGAGTCGGCGCCGCCACGTAGGCGATGCGGGGGCGCAGGCGTTCCACCAACTCGGCAGCGGCCTCGATGGCCGCATCGGTATCGTTGACACCCCGGATCAGCATCGTCTCGGTCGCCAGCTCGCCGTGAAACTCGGCAGCGAACTGGAGCATGCCCTCGAGTAGGGTGGCGAATGTGAGCGATGCCTGGGGACGGTTGACCTTCCGCCAGGTGGCCTCGTCAGCCGCATCGACCTTCAACGACACCCAATCGGCCTTGCCGAGCGCCGCGCGCGCGTCGGCGCGCCAGACCAGCGAACCATTGGAAATCACCGCAATCGGGATGTCGAGCGATCGGAGCCCGTCGATTTCTGCACCGAGATCACGATCGAGCGTCGGCTCGCCGTCGGGCACGAAGGTGAGAAAGTCCACGCGCTCGTTGCGGGCGCGAAGCTTGTCCACGTGACGCCTGACGGCTTCGGCGACTGTACCGGGCGACCAGAACGAACGGGGCTCGATCTCCGTGGCAGGCGTCGGGCCCACCTGGCAATAGACGCAGGAGTACGAGCAGGTTTTCGGCGGCACGTTGCCGATCCCCACGCTTTGTCCAAGACGACGTGACGGCACGGGGCCGAAGATCGTCAATGCGGAAGCGGGGAGCGGATCCTTCCGGGCACTCGCGTTCATGACTGATGCTCCTCTCGGCCGGTGATGCTGCCTGTCCCGGCAAGGCCGGGACAACGGCAACCATGCATCGAGCAGAGTCTACCTCGCGCGACCGGAGGGTCCCGGCACACGTTGACGCGCGCGGCCCGGAGGACTAGCCTCGCACTTGCATCCGACGAGGACGAGGTTTGCCGAGAACGCAGCCGTTTGAGAGCCACCACCAGCGGTACGAGGACTGGTTCGAGGAGCACCGCGCCGCCTACGCGTCAGAACTGCTGGCGCTGCGCCCGTTCGTGCCATGGGGAGGGCGCGGCCTGGAAATCGGTGTGGGTACGGCGCGGTTTGCCGCACCGCTCGGCGTGCGCGTCGGTGTCGACCCGTCCATCCGGATGCTCGCCCGGGCTGCCCGTCGGGGGATCGAGGTTGTGGCGAGTACTGCCGAAGCCCTTCCTTTCGCCGACCAGAGCTTCGATTATGCGCTCGTCGTAACGACCATCTGCTTCGTCGATTCGCCACAGGCCATGATGGCCGAGGCGCGTCGCGTCCTTCGCCCCGAGGGCGCGCTGATCATTGGCTTCGTGGACCGAGACAGTCCGATCGGTCAGCACTACGTGACCCACCGTTCTGAGAGCGTCTTCTATCGGGACGCCGTCTTCTATTCGGTGGCGGACGTGGACCTGCTGCTCCGCCAAGCGGGTTTCACCGTCCGAGCATGGGGGCAGACATTGAGTCGGCCCCTGTCGGATATCACCGAGATCGAGCCGCTTCGTCCTGGCACGGGGCGAGGGGCGTTTGTCGTGGTGGTCGCGGGCCGATGCGCGTTGCCATCCATTGACGGCGCCCCCGGCCTCACGCTCAGCGCCGAGCCGGGCCGATCGTGGAAGCCGATCGGTTCACAGCGCCTGGTGAGGTCCGGGGATCAGGTGGCCCACTCGATCGTTGTGGAGCGACCACAGGCGTCTTGGGGTACGCTTGAGCCGAGCGCGGATCGAGACGCGATGACCCCTGAAGAGATTCTCAGAGACCCCCGCCTGACGGAACAGGAGAAGGCCGACCTCCTCTGCCGGATGTCGTACGATGCGGCAGAAGAAGCCGTTGCGCTGGAGGAGGGCATGCCGGGAGCCGATGACGATCTGCAGCGGCGCGTGCTACTGGCGCTCGCCCGGCTGCATCGGGGGGTCGATCTCGAACACACAAGTCCGACGAAACAGCATGGCACCTGTCTCGAATGAGCGGGACGGCGATCGCGATGGGCGTTGAGTTATAGCGCATGAAACTCGGTACGTGGCTGTCAGCCCAGGTTCTTCGCGCCCTCCCGCGGGCGCGTCTCAGCCGCGGGGTGGGAAGACTGTGCGACCGGCGATTGCCTTCCTCCATCTCGCGCGCGATTGAACGCGCCTACGTGCGTGTCTACGGCGTCGACATGACTGACGTCTCGCCTCGGCGAGATGCCTATCCGACGTTCGACGCGTTCTTCACCCGCTCGTTGCGTCCCGGCGCGCGAGAGATCAGTCAGGCGCGCGTCGTCTCGCCTGCTGACGGTCGCCTCGTCGCCCTCGGGCGCATTGAAAGCGGGGCACGGTTCCGCGTCAAAGCACAGGAGTATGGTGCGCACGAGCTCATCGGTGAACCCGCGGACGCCTACCTTGACGGCTCGTATGCGGTCGTCTATCTCGCCCCCGGCGACTATCACCACGTCCATGCGCCGGTTGATGGGGCGATTCGACACGTCCGCCGAATTGCCGGGGACCTGTATCCCGTGAACACCCTCGGCGAGCGCCATGTCCCGCGGCTTCTTGTCCGGAACGAGCGTGTCGTCGTCTTCCTCGATACCAGGGACTTCGGGAGGGTCGCCGTCGTCCTGGTTGGCGCCTTCTGCGTCGGCCGCATCACGGTCCCGATGCTGCCGGCGCCAGCCCTGCCGCAAGGCGATCACGTCATCGAGCCGCCGAGCGCGGTTCGTCGTGGCGACCAGATTGGTACATTCCACCTGGGATCAACGGTGGTCGTGCTCGTCGGCGCGAGTGTCACGCGGTCCCACGGTGGCGGTCCCGTTCGATACGGCCAGACGCTGTTCGACTGAGCCCGGAGTTCTCGGGTCTCTTGACACGGAGCCCGATCGACAGCCCGTTCACGACGTCGAACGCCCGAGCCGCACGCCCCGTGGGCGTCCGGTGGGCTTCAGTGCGCGCACGAAACAGCGTCTGAAGGCGGGCAGATAACGGCTGGAGGATGCCCGCTGGATCCGCCGCAGGATCCTGCGCGCCGCTACATCACGAACGACTGGGATCAGGCGCTCGTACATCGCCTGCCGCTCCAGCTCGGCACGACTGGCCGCAGCGCATGCGGCGACGAGGGTATCTGGCACGGATACTCGAGGTGGCCACGTGTCGTGCGGCGCCTCAACGCCGAGGCGACCGAAAAGCGCGCGCAGAGACCTCGCATGGCGTTCCTCCTCTTGCCGGATGTCGACGAACGGCCGAACGGGCCCGAAGGCCTCGATGACCTTCCGGCAGGTCGCGCGCACGCGGTACGTGTCCTCAAGGGCCTCGCGAAGGGCTTCAGTCGCTGTCACGGACGCCTTCAGCCGCCTCCGGGTACGCGCCTCCCAGTACGGGCAGTCGGCGCACACCTCCGTCGTCTCCAGTACGCGAGGCGTCGCCTCACGAAGGCAGGCCCACGGACGATCCTCTGCCTCCCACCAGAATGGCGCCGGAAGGAATAGCGTCGGAACGGCCCATCGACAGGTGCTGGCATGGTGCTCCACGCTCGTGCCCCGTTGGGGCCGTGCACTGGACCGGGCTGTGGGCGCCTGAGGCGGACGGTCATGAACTCGCCGCACGGTCGGCTCCTTTCAGCGGCCTGGGGCCGCGACCCGATGCTGCCCTATTCGAGCAGGCTTCGCAGCATCCACGCCGTCTTCTCGTGCACCTGCATGCGCTGGGTGAGCAAGTCGCAGGTCGGCTGGTCGCTCACACCCTCCGCGACCTTGAAGACCTCCCGGGCGGTGCGCGCCACCGTCTCGTGGCCGTCGACGAGCAACCGAATCATGTCCTGCGCTTTGGGCACCCCGTCCTCGTCCTTGATCGAGGAGAGCTGCGCGAACTGCTTGTAAGTGCCGGGCGCTGGGAAGCCAAGCGCGCGAACGCGCTCGGCGATGTCGTCCACCGCGACGGCGAGCTCGCTATCCTGTGTCTCGAACATCACATGCAGCGCGTGAAACATCGGCCTCGTGACGTCCTTTCAGCTCACCTCGGGCTCGACACTCGGTCCTGCAGCTATCACGCGCATGGCGCTCAGGAAGTCCGCCGGCGCAATGCCGTCCTCTTCGCCGACCGCGCGCAGGAGAATGTCGTCAATCGACAGGATGCCGGCAAGACGACCGTTCGCGTCGAGAACGGGCAGCCGGCGCACACGTGCATCCTGCATCAGCCTGAGGGCCGCGGCAACGTCGTCATAGGCAAGGCAGCCGCGGACACGGCCACTCATGGCCTCGTGAACCGCGATGTCCGCGGCGTGCCGCACGCGGAGACCCGTCGCCATCGCAATGTCTCGATCGGTGAGCATCCCGGTCACGTGTCCACGAGCGTCGACGACCGGCAGCGTCCCGACACGGCCATTCAGCATGATCCGTGCGGCCGACGAAAGGTCCGAGTCGGTCTGACACGAGAGTGCATCCCCCGTCATGATGTCGTGGACTTTCATGGGCCACCCCCGCTTGACAGTTATGCAAGTCTCGTGCTCAGGTTGGGCGCGTTGTATCCGCCGTCGTCACCCCTTGATGCCGCCAATCGCGCGCGATGTGCTGATGTGAACTGGCGGGAATCCGGCATGTGTGGAGCCGAGGCGCTTGTTCCCACGAACGACATGATCCAGATGATGGCAGCCCGTCGCAGAGGGACCCCTGAGGAGTTGCCGTGTCCACGCTGACGTGGATTGTCGCCAGCGCGCTGGCCATGAGCGCCATCGCGTGGGTCGGGTTGCTCGCGGCCGCCCTGAAAGAGGCGCAGCTCAAGGCCCTCCTCCTTCCGCTGGTGGCATTCGCAGCGGGGTCGCTGTTGGGTGGGGCGTTGCTGCACCTGCTGCCCGAGGCCGTCGCGGCCAGCGGGCCAGGTCTCGGCACGTTCCTGCCGGCCCTCGGAGGGTTCGCCCTGTTCTTCCTGATGGAGCAGTTTCTCTCCTGGCACCACGCACATTCCGTCGAAGCGGATGTGAAACAACCCGTCACCTATCTCATCCTCCTCGCGGACGGCCTCCACAACTTCATCGGCGGCCTCGCCATCGGCGCGTCGTTCATGGTCAGCACCGAGGTGGGGGTCATCACGTGGATTGCCGCAGCCGCGCACGAGGTTCCGCAGGAGCTCGGGGATTTCGGAATTCTCATCCGAGGCGGTTGGGGCAAAATCCCTGCACTGGTTGCCAACTTCATTTCAGCCGCGACAATTGTGCCTGGCGCGCTGCTGGCGTATTACCTCTCGGCGGACTTCGACATCACGTTCCTCCTGTCGTTCGCGGCCGGCAACTTCCTGTACATCGCCGCCTCGGACTTGATTCCGGAGGTGAAGCACGACCGGCAGCTGAGCAACAACCTCATTCATTTCGGCGCGTTCGTCTCGGGCGTTTGCTTAATCCTCGTCACGAGAGCCGTGTTCCACACCTGATCGCGTGGGACATCTCTCACGGCTGACCGTGTTCGTTCCGGCTTGTGGCACCGAGGCGGCCGAATGGGCTACGGGCAGGCGCTCGGCTAACCGAGAGCCACGTCGAGCGTCATCATCACGGCAAAGCCGATCATCGCGCCGAGCGTCGCGAGATCGCCGTGACCGCCCGACTGCGACTCGGGGATCACCTCTTCGACGACGACGAAGATCATGGCGCCAGCGGCAAACGCCAGCGCATACGGCAGGATCGGTCGCATCATCGTGACCGCCAGCGCACCGACGACGCCGGCGACGGGCTCGACGGCGGCCGACAACTGCCCGTACCACCACGCCCTGGCGCGTGACAGGCCCTCGCGCCGCAACGGTACCGCGATCGCCGTCCCCTCCGGGGCGTTCTGAATCCCGATGCCCACCGCCAGCGCGATGGCGGCCCCCAGCGTCGCCGATTCGTAGCCGGCGGCCACGGCGCCGAACGCGACGCCAATCGCGAGTCCTTCCGGGATGTTGTGCAGCGTGATCGCCAGCACGAGCAGCGTCGTCTGCCTCCACGACGTTTTGATGCCCTCGGCGTCCGTCATCGTGCCGAAGAGGTGGACGTGAGGCAGGATGTAGTCGACGAGCCGCATCGAGATGGCGCCCGACAGGAACCCCACCAGGGGGGGAACCCACTTCACCATGCCCATCTCCTCGGACAACGCAATGGCGGGATTGAGCAGCGACCAGAAACTGGCGGCGATCATCACGCCGGCCGTGAAGCCCAGGGCGCTATCGAGGGCTTCCCGGCTGACTTCCTTGAAGAAGAAGACGGCGCCAGCGCCCAGGGCGGTGACACCCCACGTGAAGAGCGTCGCGACCAGGGCCTGCCAGACGGCGGGCCAGGCGGCAAATGCGTCGAGCACGCCCGAACATAGCACGGCCGCCCAGGCGCCGGTCGCCCGCGGGCGTCATCTCGCATACAATTCCCGCCAGCGACCTGAGGGGTCAGGCCGGGATTGAGACCTATGCACACACACCTGCGAACGCTCACCTTCTCGCTCTTGCTGCTCCAGGCCGCCGCGTCCGCGGCCGCACAGGGCCGCAGCGTCCTGCCCCCCGTCCCCACACCCGCGGACGTGAAGCCCGGCAGCATCACCTGCGATGAGTGTCCGTATCCCTATCCCAGCACGTATCTCGACATCAGCGTCTACAGCCAGGACGTCCGCATCTCGTACATGGACGTGGCGCCGCAGGGCACGGCGAATGGTCACACGGTGATGCTCCTGCACGGCAACAACTTCGGCGGGTTCTACTTCAAAGCCATCATCGACGCCCTCACCAGGGAAGGCTTCCGCGTCATCGTCCCCGACCAGATCGGCTACGGCAAGTCGTCGAAGCCGATCGCGCCGTACAACTTCAATTCGCAGGCGCGGAACACGCACCTCATCCTGCAGCACGAGAAGATCGAGAGGGTGGCGGTCGTGGGCCACTCGATGGGCGGCATGCTCGCGGCGCGCTTCGCGACGCAGTATCCCAAGGCCGTCGAGCGGGTGGTGATCTATAACCCCATCGGGCTCACCGACGGGCGGTTCTCCCGGCCGATGACGCCGATCGACGAGGCGTACAAACAGAACCTCAAGACCGACTACCAGAGCACGCGCATGGGCCTCAGCCGCTATGTGGCGCACGATCCCAAGGCGTGGAACGACGAGTTCGAAACCTACACCCGCATTCGCTATTCCTGGACGCTCAGCGCCGACTGGCCGCGTCTCGCCATGGTGCAGGCCCTGATCGGCCAGATGCTGTACGCCGACCCGGTCGTCTACGACTGGGCCCACATCCAGGTGCCCACGCTCGCGTTCGGTGGCGCGGAGGACATGCTGCTGGGTACCGCGGCGACGTTCCAGGCGCGGATGAACGACCTGGCCAAGGCCATCCCCAACGGCAACGGCCGTGTGCACCTGATTCCCGGGCTCGGCCACGTCCCCCACCTCGAGGCCCCGGACAAGGTGCTGCCGCCGCTCGTGGCGTACCTCAAGGAAAGCCTCGGCACGAAGTAGCCAGGGCGCCGTGAAGACCGTCATCGTTGCCTGCGTTCACAATGCGGGTCGCTCGCAAATGGCCGCGCCCGAGTCGAGCCATTAGTGGTTCAGGAAGGCGCGAGATAGAGGAGCAGTCATGGGAGACAAGGGCGGCAAGAAAGACAAGGAAAAGAACAAGCAGCAGCATCTGAAGAAACAAAAGCAGGAGGAGCAGCGGAAGCAGGACAAGGCTCGCCCGAAGACGCCGTAGCCGCTCGCGACCGTGGGCCGGGGCCGGGCGGGGACACCCTCGTCGAGCGGCGATGCATCGTCTCGCGCCAGGTCCGGGTGCCTCCAGTTAAACTGGAGGCACCATGCGCCCCCTTTTCCTTTGTGTGTCCCTCCTGGGTCTGCTCGGTACCGCTGCAGCCTGCTCGCCCTCGCCTGCTCCGCCATCCACACGCCCGACCGGGGTGCTCGACGGCACGCTCGTCGATCTTTCGCACGACTACAGTGCCGAATCAATCTTCTGGCCCACCGCCGACGCCTTCCGGCTCGACGTGCTGGCCGCCGGCATGACCGCGCAGGGCTATTACTACGCCGCGAACAACTTCGCCACCTCCGAGCACGGCGGGACCCACCTCGACGCCCCCATGCACTTCGCCGAGGGACGCTGGACGGTCGAGCAGATTCCCCTCGACCGCCTCGTAGGCGACGCCGTGGTCGTGGACGTGTCGGCGGCGTCGGCCACGCAGCCGGACTACCAGGTGAGCGTGGCCGATCTCACCGCCTGGGAGCAGGCGCACGGGCCGCTCGCCGAAGGGGCGATCGTGCTCATCCGCACGGACTACTCGCGCCGGTGGCCCGATGCCGAAAAGTACCTGGGCACCAGCGAGCGCGGCGAATCGGCCGTGCCCAAGCTGCACTTCCCCGGCCTGCACCCCGACGCGGCCCGCTGGCTGGCCGAAACGCGAAAGGCCAAGGCCGTCGGCATCGACACCGCGAGCATCGACTATGGGCAGTCGTCGCTCTACGAGTCGCACCGCGTGCTGTACGAGCGGAACGTGCCGGGGTTCGAGAACCTCACCAATCTCGACCGCCTGCCCAGCCGCGGCGCCCAGGTCATCGCCCTGCCGATGAAGATCAAGGGCGGCAGCGGGGCGCCGCTCCGAGCCATCGCGGTGGTGGCGGCCGAGGCGGCCCCGCGCCCGTGAGCACGCCGACGCAGCTGTCCCACGTCCCGCTGTTCGCGCGACTGGACGAGGCGGGCCGGCAGGCCCTGCTCGCCCTCATGACCCGCCAGTCCGTCAAAGCCAACGAACCCATCTTCTGGTTCGGCGACCGGGGCGACACGCTCTTCATCGTCGACCAGGGCCGTGTCGAGGTCACCGCACCGGACGCCAGGGGCGGGCACGTGCGGCTCGACACGCTCGGTCCCGGCGGCGTGTTTGGCGAGCTCGGGCTCATCGACGGCGGCCCGCGCAGCGCGACGGTCCGGGCGCTCACGGACTGCTCGCTGCTGGCGCTGCCGCGTGAGCCGCTTCATGCCTTCCTGCGCCAGCGCCCGGACGTGGCCATCGACATGCTGCAGGTGCTGGGCGCGCGGCTCCGGGCCAGCACCGCCACCATCCGTGGCCTGCCGAACCCCAACCAGGTGATTGCCGAGGCCACCACGCGCTGGCAGCGGGTCAGCGATGTGGTCGCCACCGTGGCCGCCAGCCAGGCGTTCACCCTCACGCACATCGCGTGGTTCGGTACCTGGATCCTGCTGAACACGGTGGCGCGCGCCGGGCTGCTGCCGGCGGCGCTCGCCTTCGATCCGTACCCGTTCGGCCTGCTGACGCTGATCGTGAGCCTCGAGGCCATCTTCCTGTCGATCTTCGTGCTGGTGAGCCAGAACCGGCAGTCGGAGCGCGACCGCATCCGGACCGACCTGGACTACCAGGTGAACGTGAAGGCGCACGTGGAGATCGTGGGCATCGCCGAACGGCTGGCGCGCATCGAGCAGGCGGTCACGGCGACGCGGCCCGCCGCCACGGACGACGGCGTCCCGAACTGAGGCGCCGCACCTGTCACGGGAACACGAAGAACACGAAGGACACGAGATACGGCACGAAGTCGAATTGGGGTTCACGGCACGGGCCGGCGATCCCTGAGCGCCAGCCACCCGCGGGCAATGCGATAGATGGCCCAGATGCCCAGGACGAACAGCCCGACCACCCAGATGGCGATGCCCACCACCACGATCGCCAGCACCAGGCCCGCGATGCCCACGATGCAGGCCCAGAGCAGCGCGAACCAGAAGGTGCGGATCTGCCAGGTGTAGTGCGACTCGAGCCACGTGCCGCGCGCGTCGCCGCGCTTCACGTAGTTGATGATCACCGCGACAATGGACGGCCAGCCGAAGAGGAACGAGCCCAGGACACTGGCAGCGCCGAACGCGCCGATCGCCAGGCCGAGCGCGTGCAGGGCGTAGGTGAAGTGCGTGACCGTGACCAGCGAGGGGTCGGGTTCACGGGTGCCGTTGGTCATGTCAGCTCCTTGTGGTGTCCACGGGAACACGACGCACACCGAGGGCACGACGCCGTCCGTCACGCCCTAATCAGTTTAGACGGAGTCGCTCGCGGCCCGTTCCGCCGCGTCCTTCACCAGC
Organism: Vicinamibacterales bacterium; assembly: GCA_036795065.1. Taxonomy (GTDB): domain Bacteria; phylum Acidobacteriota; class Vicinamibacteria; order Vicinamibacterales; family UBA2999; genus VFZN01. The sequence goes on along the minus strand of DAIRFN010000004.1, from coordinate 16,150 downwards.
GCAGCCAGGCGATAGAGCCCGTGCACGAACTTCCCGTACGGCAGCGTGACGAAAAGCGCGAGCACGACACCCAGGTGGATCAGGAGCAACGGACCCATGATCGGCTGCGTGCGCAGCACCAGCAGCAGCAGGCCCGTCACGCTGGTGAGCCACAGGAGCAGCAGGAGCGACTCATCCAGGCCCTGCTGCGCAGGATCGGCCAGTGCGGGATCGCGCCGCCGTCGCTGCCACCACTGCCCCGCCGGTCCCGCCACCAGGCCGAGGCCGCCCGCCGTTCCGAGCACCACGGGCAGACTCGTGTAGGCGTGCGGCGCCTCCCAACCGAAGACGCCGTGATAAATCGCCGCCACCGAGGTGGACGCGAAGCAGAGAAAGAAGCCGCCGAGCGTGGCGTGATGCGACCAGCGACGCCAGGGCGAGCGCACCTCTTCGGCCGAGACGCAGTCGGGGCCGCTGGCGTGGAGATGGCGCAGCGTCAGGGCGTCGCCAACGGCGCGACCGACCGCGCGCGCAGTGAGCGGTGGTGACCCTTCAGGGGAGAGGCGTCGCCAGAATCCCCGCACCGACCAGCCGAGCGCCAGCAGGACGAAGCCGCCCACCGCGCCAAACAGCCCCACCATCACGCCGTGCGGCACCACTGCGTAGAAGTCGGCGTCGCTCCTTCCCGAGAGCAGTGCCGCCGGATTGAGCAGGGCGCTGGCGGCAAACAGGATCGCGGTGAAGCCCAGCGCCAGGGCGATTGCGGTGGAGCGCCCCTGCCGCCTGAACGCCTGCGCGAGTGATCTCGGCCAGCAGTCTTCCTCGTAGGACAGCAGCCGAAGCTCCGCAAGCGTGCGCGGCACGTCGATGCCGAACTCGTGCGGCGGCGCGTACTGACAGGCATACAGGCATTCGCCGCAGTTGTGGCAGAGATTCGCGAGGTAGGCGAGGTCGGCGTCGCTGAAGGTCAGGCGCCGCTCCATCGCGGGAAACACGGGGCAGTACTGCTCGCAGTAGCGGCAGCTATTGCACACCGTCATCGTGTGCTCGCCGCGACGCCGGAGTTCAGACTTCGGCATGGCCCGCGGCTCCCTCCCCGGCGATGCGCCCGAACACCGTGCCGATGGTCATGCCCACGCCGGCCACGTAGCCACGTCGCAGGATGTTGCCCGCCATGATCTCTCCCGCGGCATAAATGTTCTCCGCGGGCGCGCCGTCCGACATCATCACCTGCGCCCGTTCGTTCACCGTCAGCCCGAGATAGGTGAAGGTGATCCCCGGGCGTAGCGGGTAGGCGCGGAACGGCGGGGTGTCGATCGCCTGCGCCCAGTGCGTCTTCGGCGGGTTCAGCCCTTCGGTGCGGCAATCGTCCAAGGCCTGGTGGTCGAACGTGCCTGGCCGCACCGCGCGATTGAGCGTGTCGATGGTGGCGTCGAGGGCCTCCGCGGGCACACCAATCGCGCCGGCCAGCTCACGAATGGACGCGGCCACCAGCGGCGGGAACACGGAAGGCATGAAACGGCCCACCACCTTGCTGTCGATGATCGAATACGCGATCTGCCCGGGCTGCTGGGCAATCAGGGATCCCCAGATGGCGTAGCGCCGGGGCCAGAAGTCCTCGCCTTCATCGGAGAAACGCTGGCCAAGAGCATTCACGACGATGCCGAGCGGCACCGAGTCGAGCCGCGTGACGATGCCGCCGTCGAAGCGGGGGGCGCGCGCATCGACGGCCACGGCATGACAGGCCTTCGCGTCGCCGACCGGCTGTGCGCCGGCATCCAGCATCAACCTGAGCACGCGGCCGGTATTGAACGGGGTCCCGCGGATGATGAAGTTATCGGCGGCGGGGCCCCACGCCTCGCGCAGCCAGGCGATGTTCGACTCGAATCCCCCCGAGGCCAGCACCACCGCCCGCCCGCGCACCACCCGCGCCTGGTCGCGCGCCCGGGTCACGGCCGCCGTGAAGCGCCCGCCCTCCATCTCCATTTGCTCGACCTGCGCGTCGTAGAGAACCTCGACACCCATGCGGTCGGCGGCAGCGTAGTAGCTGTTCATCAGCGCCTTGCCGCCCCCCAGGAAGAACGCGTTGGTGCGCCCCAGGTGCAGCGTGCCACGCGGCGCCCCCTGGAACCTGACGCCGTACCGGCGCATCCAATCGGGACACCCCTTCGACTGCCCGATCACGAGCCGCGCCAGCGTCTCATTCGTGCTGCCGCTCACGCGCAGCAGATCGGACCAGAACTCGTCCTCGCCGTAGGCGCCAGCGAGAACGTCGGTTGGCGCATCGTGCGCCACGCGGAGGTTGCGGGTGTGGCGGCTGTTGCCGCCGCGGAAGTGCCGCGGCGCGCTCTCCAGCACGACGACGCTCGCCCCTGACGCCCGCGCAGTCAGCGCCGCCGACAGCGCGGCGTTCCCACCACCGACGACGACGACGTCATACGGCTGCGCGCTCATGGCGTGGCCGCTCCACGCATGCGACGGAAGACGAGCGGCGCGATGAGCACGGCCGCTGCCGACGCCAGCAGGACGGCGGAGATGGGACGGGTGACGAACACCGAGTAATCGCCCTCGCTGATGGCGACGGCCCGGCGGAACTGCTGCTCGGCGAGCGGCCCGAGGATGAGGCCCAGGACCGCCGGCACGAGCGGGATGTCGAGCACCCGCATGCCCCAGCCAATCATCCCCACCGCGTAGAGCAGCGCCACATCGAGCAGCGATCGGTTCAGGCTGTAGGCGCCGACCGAGGCCAGCACCAGGATGCTGGCGAACAGCAACCTTCGCGGCACCAGCATCACCCGGGCCCACAGCGGCGCCAGCGGCAGGTTCAGGACGAGCAGCATCACGTTGCCGATGTAGAGGCTGGCGATGAGCGTCCACACGAGGTCCGGCCGCGTCGAGAAGAGCAGCGGCCCCGGCTGCAGCCCGTACTGCTGGAAGGCCGTGAGCAGCACCGCCGCCGTGGCAGATGAGGGCAGGCCGAGGGTCAGCAGCGGCACCAGCACCCCCGCGGCCGCGGCGTTGTTGGCAGCCTCCGGCCCGGCCACGCCCTCGATGGCGCCGTGACCGAACTCCTCGGGTCGCGCGCTCAACCGCCGCTCCACCATGTACGAGACGACCGTGGGAATCACCGAGCCGCCGCACGGCAAGACGCCGAGGGGAAAGCCGATGGCCGTGCCCCGCAGCCACGGCCTCCACGACCGCCGCCAGTCGTCGCGGCTCATGCCCGTGAAATCGTGAAGCGCCACCACGTCGCCTTCATCCTGCCCGCGTCGCCAGGCCTGGTGCAGCGTCTCCCCCACCGCGAAGAGCCCGATGACCAGGATCATCACGTCGATGCCATCGAGCAGCTGCGGAATCCCGAACGAGAAGCGGGCCGTCCCCGTGAGCTGATCGATGCCCACCAGGCCGAGCGCGAGGCCGAGGAACAGGCTGAACAGGCCGCGGGCCAGCGAGGCGCCGAGCAGCACCGCAACGGTGGTGAACGCGACCATGGTCAGCGCGAAGTATTCGGCGGGCCCGAAGCTGAGCGCCACCGAGGCGAGCATCGGGGCGAAGAACGTGAGCGCGAGCGTGGCCACCGTGCCCGCCACGAACGACCCCACCGCGGCCGTCGTCAGCGCCGCCGAGGCGCGCCCCTTCCTCGCCATCACGTGGCCGTCGATGGCGGTGACGATGGATGCGGTCTCCCCCGGGGAGTTGATGAGGATGCTGGTGGTCGATCCGCCGTACATGGCGCCGTAGTAGATGCCCCCGAACATGATGAACGCGCTCACGGGATCCAGGCTGAACGTCACCGGCAGGAGCAGCGCCACGGTGAGGGCGGGCCCGATGCCGGGCAGGACACCGACGGCCGTGCCCAACGTGACGCCGGCGAACGCCCACGCCAGGTGGGGCCCGGTGAGTGCGCTGGCAAAGCCCTCCGCAAGCAGTCGCAGTGTCTCGAGCATGAGCGTCGGCGTTCCTTGTCGCCGCCCGCTAGAGCCACCCGGCGAGCACGCCGGCCGGCAGCGCCAGGTCCAGCCATCGCACGAACACGACGTACGACGCGGTCGAGATGGCGAGGGCGAACACCACGTCGCGGATGGGATGACTGGCATCGAACGCGCGCGCCGTGACCCAGAAGAGCGCCGTTGACGCGATGATGAAGCCGGCGCGGTCCAGCAACAGCACATCGATGCCCGCCGCCACGGCAATCAGGATGACCGCTCGCCACCTGTCGGCCACGCCTGCCGCCGGGACGGATGTCTCGCCCGCTCGCGCTCGCCAGCGCACCATCGCACCCGCGGACCACAGCGCGCTGGCGGCAAGCCCGAACAGGACGAACAGCGGATAGCGGCCCACCGCGGCCACCGAGGCGGCGCCGGCGGACGATCCGGTGCCGAGCCGGGCCAGGATCCCCTCGACGCGCGCCTCCTCCGCAGCCGAGAAGCGGGCGAACGCCGCGCCGGCCAGGTACCGGTCGTTCCAGCGGTACCGCGCGAGGGCCTCGTGCCATTGCGGCGATCGCACCATGGCCGCGGTCGTCTGCTCCAGGCGTTCGCGCTCGGTGGCGCTCACCCCGGGCGGCGCAACCACGGACCGCCAGTTCTCGATCTCGACGTCGACGCCCTGCTCGCGGAACGTCGGCACGTCCAGGTTCGGCAGCCGCTCGCCGCTCGAGATGGCCAGCGCCCGAACCGTCCCGGCCTCGATGTGGGGCGCCAGTTCGGCCAGTCCGTTGACGCCCACCGACACCTGTCCGCCGAGAATGGCCGAGAGCGACTCGCCTCCGCCCGAGAAGGCAATGTAGTTGACGCGGTTGGGCGCCACGCCCACGGCGTCGGCAAACAGCCCGGCCAGGATTTGATCCGTCCCGCCGGCGGATCCGCCACCCCACGAGATGGATTCGGGCCGGGTGCGAAAGGCATCAGTGAGATCGGCGAGCGATTGATACGGAGAGGCGGAAGGCACGACGACGACCTCCCACTCGCCGAGGAGCCGCGCGATGGGCGTCACCTCGCGCAGCGTCACCGGCGACTGGTGCGTCACCACCGCCCCCAGCATGATGAGCCCGGAGAGCATGAGCACGTCGCCGTTGCCGCGCTCCGCACTGACGAAACGCGCCAGGCCGATGGTGCCCGCGGCTCCGGGAATGTTCTCGACCGACGAGGTGCCCACGAGTCCGGCGGCCTGCAGCACGGCCTGCATCGCGCGGGCGGTCTGATCCCACCCGCCGCCGGGCGCGGCCGGCGCGATGAGGCGCAGGTGCTGGTGGGCCGGTTGCGCGCTCGCGCTGGCCGACGCGAGAGCCAGCACGCCCCCGAGGAGCAGGCGGGCGCCTCTCACGGTTGCCCGGCCGGCCGGCGCGCGCCGGCTCCGCCGGGCAGGCTGGCGATGAACCGCTTCATCGGCGCGATCATCTGCGAGAACTCGGACGAGCCGCTGTGCCCGCGCTCCGAGTCGATGACGTGGATCTCGGCGCGCTTGCCGAGCGTCCGCATGATGTCCACGATCTCCTGACCGTAGGACGGCCGCACCGAATCGTCTGTCTTCGACGGCATCATCAGGACGGCGGCGCTGGTCAGCTTCAGCGCATCGGCCAGGCTCGCGCGATAGCCGCGCGAGTAGTCGCCGCGCTTCCAGCCGAGGTTCTGGTTGGCCAGGGCACGCGATTGGTACAGGTAATCGTTGGCGTCGATGTTCCGCTCGGCGTTCGCCAGCGCATTGGCCCAGAGCTCACCCTCGAACGCGAAGTTGTTGGTCACCTTGTCGTACGGTGACGCGCCGGGCACATCGGCCTGCTTGTCGTCGTTGAACGATGGCGCGTTGTTGTAGCTCCGCGACGAAGCCATGCCCGCGAGCGCCTGCCCGCGCGTCGGATACCGCCCGGTGCCGTCGTAGTCGCCGTCCTGCCAGTTCGCGTCGTTCATGATCGACATGCGACGGATGAAGTGGTCGAGCGCGTGCTGCGCCGGCGACCGCCCGCGCGCCACCACCGGAATGGCGCCATCGGCAAGGTCGGGGAACGTGCAGATCAGCTCCAGTGCCTGGTAGCCCCCCATCGACACGCCGGAGACCACCACCAGGTGCTTGACGCCCAGATGGTCGAGCAGCGCCTTGTGCACGCGAACCATGTCGCGGATGGAGAAGGTCGGGAAGCGCATCCCGTAGGGCTTGCCCGTGCGGGGGTCGCTGGAATGAGGGCCGGTGGTGCCCGTGCCCGGCTTCTTGTCGCGATGCCCTCCGGCCAGGGCCTGCGGACTGACGACGTAGAAACGATCCGTGTCGAAGGGCCGGCCCGGACCGATGAGCGCATCCCACCAGCCGGGGCGTTCCTGCGGATTGTTGGAGTATCGGCCGGCCGCGTGGGCGGTGCCGCCCATCCCGTGCAGGATGAGCACGCCGTTGCGGCCGTCAGGGGCGAGTCGACCGTAGGTCTCGTAGACCACGGTGATGGGACCGAGCGTCTGGCCGTTCTCGAGCACCATCTCGTTCGGCGACTCGGCGAACGTGAACGTCCGCGGCGTGACCACCGCCTGGCGAGCCGAGGGCCGCACCGCCCCGAGCACGACCAACACCGCCACTCCCACGACCCACGCGCCCCTGTTCATGGCCCACCTCCACGAAAACGCGCTCTCTTCCCGCGCTCAATGTATCATCCGGCGTCCCTCGTCCCGCCCGTACCAACCAGAAGGAGGACGTCCATGGCCAGCCTGTCGCCCGCCCTCGCCGAGCTTTCGAAGACCTTCAGCGGTCAGCTGCTCCAGCCCGACACCCCCGGGTGGGACGACGCTCGGCGCGTGCACAACGGGCTCGTGGACAAGCGGCCGGCGGTCATCGCGCAGTGCCGCGGCAGTGCCGACATCGCGGCCGCCGTGCGCTTCGCGCGCGAGCACGGTCTCGAGATCGCGGTGCGCGGCGGCGGCCACAACGTGTCGGGCCGCGCCACCGTCGACGACGGCATGATGGTCGACCTGTCGCCGATGCAATACGTGCAGGTGGATCCGGCCGCCCGTACGGCCCGGGTCGCCGGCGGCACCCGCTGGGGGCACTTCAATCTCGAGACGCAGGCCCACGGACTGGCGACCACCGGTGGCGTCGTCTCGAGCACCGGCGTCGGCGGGCTCACCCTTGGCGGCGGGCTGGGCTGGCTGATGCCGAAGCACGGCATGGCCCTCGACAACCTCCTCGACGTCGAACTGGTCCTCGCGGATGGCCGCATCGTCACGACCAGCGCCGACCAACACCCCGACCTGTTCTGGGCAGTCCGCGGCGGCGGTGGCAACTTCGGCGTCGCGTCGTCGTTCGGGTTCCGCCTGCATGAGGTGGGGCCCGTCGTGCACGGAGGCCTCGTGGCCTGGACGGCCGACCGCGCGCACGACGTGCTGCGCCTGTACCGCGATCTCGCCGCCACGGCGCCAGACGACCTGATGCTGGTCGCGGCGGTCCTGACCGGACCTGACGGCGTCACGAAGCTGGCGGCGATCGTGGCGGGCTACTTCGGGTCCGCCGCGGGCGCGGACGCGGCGCTCGCGCCGATCAAGTCGTTCGGTCAGCCGGCCATGGATGCGATGGGACCGATTCCGTACACGGCACTGAACGGCATGCTCGACGCGTCGTTCCCGCGGGGCGCGCGCAATTACTGGAAGTCGCATTTCTTTCCGGAGATGACCGACGGCGCCATCGACGGTGTCGTCGAAGGCGCCCTGGCGTGTCCGTCGCCGCTGGGGAGCGTCATCATCGAGCACTTCCACGGTGCGGTCGCGCGCGTCGCTCCCACCGATACCGCGTACGCCCTCAGGACCAGCGGCTTCAACGTCCTGGTGATGTCGGAGTGGCTGGCGCCGGGCGACGACGCAGTCAACACGAAGTGGGCGCGGGACACCTACGCCGCCCTCAAGCCGTTTGTCGGGCCCAGCCGCTACGTGAACTACCTCGACCACGACGACGCCGGGGATTCAGCGCTGGCGGCCGCCTACGGGCCGAACCTTGCGCGGCTGCGCACGGTCAAGTCGAAATACGACCCGGACAACGTGTTCCACCTCAACGTGAACATTCCCCCAAACGGAAAGTGAGACCGGCGAGCGTGCAGCATGGCAATGCCTACGTGCGGGTCAGCACCGCCGGGGTCTACCACGGAGATCGCACCGACGCAGGCTCGCGGCCGAGCCTCGAATTCTCACAGGCCGGGCTGCCCGCGCACAAGCAGGGCCCCGTGACCATGACCAGGCGGACGCCGGGCACGGACCGCGACTCGCTCGTGACCGTCCGCATCGTGGCCGATGGCGCGTACCTGAAGATGTACGTGAACGAGCAGCGGGTGGCGAACGTGCCGAACGCCGCCTGCGCGCACGAACGCGCTCGTCTTCAGCGTGAGCTCGGCGTCCGACACGCATCCCGTGATGATTGGGCCAGTGCGCATTGCGGCTGGCGGACGTGACCTGTACGACGCGCTCGCCCGCGATGGGCGGGTGGCCACGCAGGGCATTCTCTTCGCCGTCGACAGCGACGTCATCCGTCCGGAGTCGACACCCACGCTCAAGGCGATCGGCGACATGCTGACGCGGCACAAGGACCTGCGGCTGAGCATCGAAGGCCATACCGACGCCGACGGCGAGGACACGCACAACCTCGATCTCTCGAAGCGCCGCGCGGCAGCCGTGAAGGCGTTTCCCGTCGCCACGTACGGGGTCGATACGGCGCGGCTCGAGACGGAAGGCTTCGGCGAGACACGCCCGGTGGCATCGAACACGTCACCAGAGGGCAGGCAGGAACCGGCGGGTGGAACTGGTCCGACAGGGACGCTGAGCGGCTTGCTCCAGGACCTCACGTCGTGGATCGCGTGCGCGCGGGACGAGCGCTGACGTGACCGTCAACGGGACTCACCTGCTCGCGCACGTGGCGCGGTTCCGCCGACCACTGCCCCGACCGCCACACCTCGGGCCTCAGCACGACCAGCACGGTGAGCACCTCGAGGCGGCCGATCCACATCGCGAGGGTCAGTGTCACGAGGCTCACCGGATGAAGATCCGCGTAGTGTGCCATCGGGCCCACCTGGTTGAAGCCGGGGCCGATGTTGCCCAGGCAGGCAATCGTTGCGGTCAGGCCGGTCACGATGTCGGCGCCCAGCGCAACGACCACGCCGGTGCAGATGGAGAACACGAGCAGGTAGAAGAGGAAGAACACCACCACGACCTGGAGAATCGGCTCGGGCACGACCCGTCCTCCCAGCTTCACCGGCAGGATGGCACGAGGGTGCAGCGTTCGGCGGAGGCTCAGGAGCGTGTAGCGCGCCAGCAGGACGTGCCGGACCACCTTCGGACCGCCGGAGGCTGAGCCCGCGCACCCGCCGATGAACATCAGGACCAGGAGCACCATCTTGGCCTGCTCGCTCCAGAGCTGGAAGTCCACGCTGGCATAGCCGGTCGTCGTCAGGATGGACAGCACCTGGAAGAGGGCCGTTCGCGTCGTGGGCACGATCCCTTCGCCGCTCCCGAGGGCCAGCACGAGCAGCACGGTCGCCACGGCCACGACCGTCGCGTACGCGCGCAGTTCGTCGTCGGCGGCGAGGATTCGGAAGTCGCGCCTGGCGAGCGCCCGGTACTGCAGCGCGAAGTTCGCGCCCGCCACGAACATGAAGGCGATGATGATCCACTCCACCGCCGGGTTCTGGTAGCCCCCGACCGATTGCGGGTGCGGCGAGAACCCGCCGGCTGCGAGCGTGGTCATCGCGTGGCAGACGGCGTCGAACAGCGAGAGGCCGGCCATCGACAGGGCCAGCACCTGCAGCAGCGTCAGGCCCGCATACAGGCGCCAGAGCAGCGAGGCGGTCCGGCGAATCTGCGGGCTCACCCTCTCCTCGCTCGGCCCCGGCGCCTCGGCGAAGAACAGCTCGCGCCCGCCGATGGCGAGGCGCGGCAGCACGGCGACGAAGAGCGCGATGACCCCCATCCCGCCCAGCCACTGGGTCATCGATCGCCAGAAGAAGATGCCACGCCCGAAGAGCGAGAAGTCGCGGAAGACGGTGGCCCCGGTGGTGGTGAGCCCCGACATCGACTCGAACAGCGCGTCGATGGGCCCCACGCCCACCCAGGCGTAGGGAATGGCCGCCAGGTGCGCGATGAGAAGCCAGGAGGCGGACACGACGGCCAGGCCCTCCACCCGGCGCATGCGCTCCACGGCCTCCTCGGCTGAGGTCCCTCCGGCGCGGCGCATCAGGTGCCCGAGCACCACGGTCACCACCGCCGCGACGGCAAATCCCTGCGCGTCGCGGAACTCGCGGTAGTAGAGCGCCACGGCCAGCGGCGCCAGGAACATGGCGCCGAAGAGGCGGACCAGCACGCCGCACAGGTGGACGACAAGGGAGTACCGCATCGGTGTGGGCGGGGACGCCGCTGGGTCAGGTGCTTTCGGGAGTGAAGTACAGCCGCACGCGATTGGACGCGTCCTCGGTGGAGAAGATCAGGATGCGATCGCCCGCCTGGATCACGTCGTCGCCGCGGGGCACGATGGCGCGGTCGCCGCGCACGATGGCGGCGACGATGGCGTCCTCGGAGGTGCCCATGTCCTTCAGCTGGCGCGACACGAACGAGGGCGAGACCGTCAGCTCGAACACGCGCGCTTCCCCGTGCTCGACGACGGCCAGCAGGCTGCTGGCGCCTCCGGTGATCTGGTGCAGGATCGACGCGACGGCGGCGCCGCGTGCCGAGATGGCCACGTCGATGCCGACGCGCTCGAACAGGCGGAGGTTCGCGGGCCGGCCGACCCGCGTAATCACTTTGGGCACGCCCAGCTGGCGGCCCAGGAGCGAGGCCAGCAGGTTCCGCTCATCGTTGTCGATCACCGACACCAGCACGTCGCTCCGGCCGACGTTCTCGGACTCCAGGAACTCCAGGTCGGTGCCGTCGCCGTTGAGCACGAGCGTCCGTTCGAGCGTCGCCGCCAGCATGGCGCCGCGGTCCGGATCGCGCTCGAGCACGCGGAGGTCGAGCGACGGGATCTGCTCCAGCCGCTGGGCGAGCTGCAGGCCGACATCGCCGCCGCCGATGATCGTCACCTGCAGCCGTCCGCCGCCCCGCGCCGGATGCAGCAGCGTCTCGACCGCGTGCATCGCATCGGGCGTCCCCATCACCACGACCTTGTCGCCGGCCTCCAGGCGCGTGGTGCCGCGCGGGACGAAGATGCGGCCGCCGCGCTTGACCGCCACGATGAGCGAGCCGCGCGGCAGGTGGAGCCCACCCAGGGTGGCGGCGGTCAGCGGCGAGCCCTCGTCGAGGCGGTACTCGAGCAGGCGGACGATGCCGCCGGCGAAGACCTCCGCGTCGATGGCGCCCGGCACGGTGACGATGCGCTCGATGTCGGCCGCGAGCTGGGCCTCGGGCCACACCACACGGTTGATGCCGAAGGCGGCGAGTCCCCCGCCCTTCTCCGAGGTGCCCAGGAACTCCGCCCGCGAAACGAGACAGATGGTCTGGGGGCGTCCCAGGCGGCTGGCCAGGGCACAGGCCACGATGTTGACTTCGTCCAGCCCGGTGGCGGCCACGAAGAAGTCGGCGGCATCCACGCCGGCCCGGGCGAGCACTTCTTCGCTGGTGCCGCTACCGAGGAGGAACTCCACGTCCATCGAATGGAAGAGGTCCGCGACCTCGGGATCGTGGTCGATGACGAAGACTTCGTGGTGGGCGGCGAGGGTCCTGGCGAGCGACGACCCGACCTGTCCGCCGCCCGCGATCACGATACGCATGCGGATCAGAAGCTCAGCGGGAGAGTAGCACGAGGGGCTAAGGTGACATTTGGTTGCATTCCAGTCGGCCCTGTGTGACGATGCGACACTCGGCTGTGAGGGTCATCTCTAACCCGCATCAATCACCACCGGGGAATGCATAGGTCAATACGCGCGAGGGAGACAGGGGAATGAGCCGACGGTGTGCGCTGGGGTGGGGAATCACGACCATGTGGGTGGCCGCGATGGCCGTCGGCCTTGCGGCGCAAGCCGCGCAGCAGCAGACACCGCGCGCGGTGGCCGCCAAGCTGAAGAACCCGGTTGCCGCGAACGCCGCCTCGGTCGCCACCGGCCAGCAGCTCTACCAGAAATACTGCCGCTTCTGCCACGGCGCGACGGGGCGCGGCGACAGCCCGTCGGCCCCCAAGGACATGAAGCCCTCGAACCTTGCCGACACCACCTGGGACCGCGGGTCGAGTGACGGCGAAATCTTCGTCGTCATCCAGGAGGGTGCGGGCCCCGACTTCAAGATGAAGGGCCTGAAGGGCAAGCTCAGCGATCAGGACACCTGGCACCTCGTGAACTACGTCCGCAGTCTTGGCGGTGTCGCGAAGTAAGCTCGGCGGCCGCCGGCTCGCCGTCGCCGTCCTGCTCGCCGCGGTCTGGGCGGCCGCGGCGGCCTGCAATTCGTCCGGCCGTGCCGAGCACCAGCAGGCCCAGCGCCTGGCGCAGCCGTCGCGCTGGGGCACGCCGTCGGTGTTCACCACGGCCCACCGCTCGGCCGGGGACGCCTTTCGCGCCTTCTTCGGCGTACGGCCCGAGGTCGAGCAGCCCGTGGCGTTCAGCCATCAATTGCACCTCGAGAAAGAGCTCGTGTGCACGGACTGCCACGAGGGTGTCGAACGCGGGCCGGTCGCGGGCCTCCCCAGCGTGAACACCTGCATGATCTGCCACTCGCAGATCGCCACGGATCGGCCCATCATCCAGTCGCTCACCGCCATGCAGGAGAAAGGACTGGACCTGACGTGGCCGCGAGTCTACGGCTACACGCGCGAGGCGCACGTGCGTTTCGAGCACGCGCCGCACATCCGCGCCGGCGTGGACTGTTCCACCTGTCACGGCGACATGAAGCAGCAGACCGTGGCCCGGCGCGTGGTGGAGATGGACATGGCCTTCTGCGTGAACTGCCACAAGACCAAGCAGGCGTCGAACGACTGCCTGACCTGCCACTACTGATTTCAGCCCCCCGATGACGCCCATGGATCGCCGACGGTTCCTGAAGGTCACCGCCATCACGGGCACCAGCGCCGCGCTGGCCAGCTGCGGGCACCCCGAAAACCAGATCATCCGCTTCGTGCCCGAAGAGGAGCTCACGCCGGGCATCGCGGTGTGGAAGCCGAGCGTGTGTCCCCTCTGCAGCGCGGGCTGCGGGGTGCAGGCCCGCGTCATGGACGGCGACGCCGAGGTGTTCAGGAACGGCCAGCCCGGCGTCACGCGCATGGGCCTCGCCCGCAAGCTCGAAGGTGATCCGGCACACGCCGTCAGCCAGGGCCGGATCTGCGTGCGCGGCCAGGCCGCGCTGCAGGTGACCTACCACCCCGATCGCATCGCCACACCGCTGCGCCGCACGGGCGAGCGCGGCAGCGGCACGTTCCAGGAAGTCTCGTGGGACGACGCGCTGGCCGACCTGGTTGGCCGGATCGACTCGCTGGCCGAAGGCGGCCAGGCGGGCGCCCTCGCGTTTCTCGGCCGTCCCCGGTCCGGCCGCCGGCAGGAGCTGGTCGCCGAGTTCCTGCGAGGGCTCGGCGCGCCGGCGCCCGTCTCGTTCGAGCTGTTCGACGATGCGGTGGCGAGGCACGCCAACGAACTCAGCTTCGGCCGCTACCAGCTGCCCACGCTGGACCTCGCACGCACGCGTTATGTGATTGGTTTCGGGGCAGACTTCCTCGGCACGTGGAACTCGCCGGTGGCGCAGACCGTGGCCTACGGCCGCATGCGTCAGGGTCAGCCGGGTGCGCGTGCGAAGTTCGTGCAGGTGGAACCGCGCGTGTCGCAGACCGGGGCGAGCGCGGATGAATGGGTGGCCGTCAAGCCCGGCACCGAAGGTGTGGTCGCCCTCGGCCTGGCGCACGTGATCATGCGAGACGATCTCCGCCCTGCGACGGCCGCAGGCCGCGCGGGCGCGCTCGTGGACGGATGGGCGTCTGGCCTGCCGGCATTCGCCCCGGCCGAAGTCGAGCAGCGCACCGGCGTGCGAGCCGCGCGCCTCGAGCGCCTCGCGAAGGAATTCGCCGCCCACGGCCCAGCCGTGGCGGTGATTGGCGGCGCGGCGCTGGCGCACGCCAACGGCGCGGCGCAGGCACTCGCGGTGAACGCGCTCAACGCGCTCGTCGGCAGCATCGACGCGCCCGGCGGCATCTCGTTCACCCCGACCGCTACCCCACTGGCACGGCCCGCCCGCTCGCTGCGGGACCTGGTGAGCGCGTCGCCGGCACCGCAGATGCTCCTGCTGGACGAGGCCAATCCGGTCTTCGCGACCCCGCCGGCGGCAAAGGTGGCCGACGCGCTCCGGAGGATCCCGTTCATCGTCTCGTTCGGGTGCTTCCTCGATGAGACCAGTACGCTCGCGGATCTCATCCTCCCCGATCACTCGTTCCTCGAATCGTGGACCGAGTCGTGGCCGGAATCGGGTGTTGCCGAGGCTGTTGCGACCACCGCGCCGCCTGCCATGCGCCCGCTCTATACCACGCGCGCCATGCCCGATGTGCTGCTCGAAGTGGGACGCCGGTTGAAGCGCCCGCTCGACCCGCCGCTCCCGTGGCAGACCTTCGAGGAGATGGTGCAAACGCCGAGGGAGATTGCCGACACGGCGCCACCCGCGCGTGCCACCGCCGCCTCCCCCGTGCAGTGGACGGATGCCACGTTCGACGGGGACGCGGCGACGTACCCATTCCACTTCCTGCCCTACGCGTCGCAGGCGCTTTACGACGGATCGCTGGCGCACCTGCCCTGGCTGCAGGAGCTGCCCGATCCCATCACCACCGCGATGTGGTGCTCGTGGGTCGAGATCAACGCCCACACCGCCGAGCAACTCGGCATCGCACAGGGTGACCTGGTGGAGGTCACCTCGGCGCACGGCTCGGTGCGGGCGCCGGCCCTCCTCTCTCCCGGCATCGGTCCCGACGCCGTCGCGATGCCCGTGGGCCAGGGGCACGACACGTTCACGCGCTACGCCAGCGGGCGCGGCACCAACCCCGTGCGCGTGCTCGCGCCCATCGAGGAGCCGGGCACCGGCGCGCTGGCCTGGTCGGCCACGCGGGTGAAGCTGGCGAAGGTGGGCGGTCCGGATGGCAGCCTGGTGCTGTTTGCCGGGGCCACCCGCGAGCGTCCCGAACACCACGGAAGAGGGTGAGGATGGCACATCGCTGGGGCATGGTCGTGGATCTGGACCGCTGCACGGGCTGCGAGGCCTGCGTGACGGCCTGCCACGCCGAGAACAACATACCCACCGTGGGCGCCGAGGAGGCCGCGCGCGGGCGCGCCATGCACTGGATTCGCGTCGAACGCTATTGGGAGGGCGAGTTCCCCGAGGCACGCGTGAAGTTCCGGCCGGTGCTGTGCCAGCAATGCGACAACGCGCCGTGCGAGGCCGTGTGCCCCACCTACGCCAGCCACCAGACGGACGAGGGGCTGAACGCGCAGGTCTACAACCGCTGCATCGGCACGCGCTACTGCGGCAACGCCTGCATGTACAACGTCCGGTTCTTCAACTTCTTCCACCCGCAGTGGGAGAAGCCGCTGCAGTTGCAGCTGAACCCCGATGTCTCGCTTCGCGAATCGGGCGTGATGGAGAAGTGCACGTTCTGCGTGCAGCGGATCAAGGCCGCCAAGTCGGGCGCGAAGGCCGAGAAGCGCGAACTGGTGGATGGCGCGCTGCAGCCCGCCTGCGCCCAGGCGTGCCCGGCCGGCGCGCTCGTCTTCGGCGACCTGAACGACCCCGAGAGCCGCGTGGCGCGCCTGGCGGAGTCGCCACGAGGCTCGAAGCTCCTCGAGGAGCACGGGGCCGAACCCAAGATCACCTACCTCCAACGGCAGGGGTGGCATGAACCGGACGCGCAATAACCCGCTGGCCGACGACCTGGTCCGCCCGCTCTTCCACACCTCCGTGTGGTTCTACGGGGCCGTGCTGGTCCTGGCGACGGTGGTGCTCGCGGGCGCGGCCGCCTGGGGCTATCAGCTCTGGTACGGCATCGGCGTGGCGGGCATCAACTGGCCCGTGTTCTGGGGCTTCTACCTCACCAACTTCGTGTTCTGGATCGGCATCAGCCACGCGGGCACGCTCATCTCGGCCATCCTGCGCCTGGTGAACGCGCGCTGGCGCCGCCCGGTCACGCGCTGCGCCGAGGTCATCACCGTCTTTGCGCTGATGATCGGCGCGATGTTTCCCATCATCCACCTGGGCCGGCCGTG
>DAIRFN010000342.1:0-5419 GCA_036795065.1 Vicinamibacterales bacterium | reverse complement strand
GTGAAGATCGACCGGACCATCGCGACCAGCAGGGCCTCGTCCCGAACCGCTACCCGGGGCGGCCGAAACACCAGCCGGACCACGGCAGACGAGACCTTCGGCGGGGGCCGGAACGCCCCGGGCGGCAGCGCCAGCACCCGGGTCACGTCCGCATGCAGGGCCGCCTGGATGGACAGGACTCCGTACTCCCTGGTGTCCGGGCCAGCGGTCAGGCGATCGGCCACCTCGCGCTGCAGCATCAGGGTGGCGTCGGTCACCCCTCCGGTGGCCGCGGCCAGGGCCAGCAGCTTGAACAGGATGGGTGACGAGATGTTGTAGGGCAGGTTGCCAACGATGCGCACGGAGTGCGCGGCGTCCAGGGGGGCCTGCTGCCACTGCTCGATGGCGGCGGCCAGGTCCACGTCGAGCACGTCGCCCTGGACGACGGTGAGCGTCGGCAGCCCGTCCGCCACAAGGGCGGCGACCAGGTCCCGGTCCACTTCCACGGCCAGCAGCCGGCCCACGCGCGCCGCCAGCGGGCGCGTGATGGCCCCGCGTCCGGGGCCGATCTCGACGAACGCATCGTTGGGCCTGGCGTCGAGGGCGTTCACCAGCTTGGTCACCCACGCGGGCTCGAGGAAGTGCTGACCGAACCGCTTACGAGCTTTCACCACGCCAGTAACGCTCCTCGATCTCCATGATCTCGTCCTCGCTCATCCCGAAGTAGTGGCCCAGCTCGTGGATGAGCGTGTCGCCAATCTCCATCACGATGCAGTCCTCGTCACCCTCGCATTCGTCTTCGATGGGAAACTGGTACAGCGTGATGCGATCCGGCAGCGCGTTGCCGTAGCTCCATTGCCGCTCGGGCAGCGGTGTCCCCTGGTAGAGCCCGAACAGCACCTCGTCCGGCCCCATCTCCATCTCCTCGAGCAACTCGGCGGAAGGCTCGTCCTCGATGACAATGGCCACGTTCTTGACTTCACGTGCGAATCGCGTCGGGATGGTGTCGATGGCTTCGGCCACGAGCGCGCGGAACTGGGTCCTGGTCATCGCTGCGCGTAGTCGCAGAGCGGACGCGCGAAGCAGATGCGGCACTGCGGCGTTGGCTTGCAGATGCGGCGGCCGTGCAGGATGAACGTGTCGGAAGCCTGCGTCCATTTCTTCTTCGGGAAGAGGGCACCAAGCGCCGCCTCCACTTTCACGGGATCGTCCGAGTGCACCAGCCCCAGGCGGTTGGTCACGCGCAGCACGTGGCGGTCCACCGGCAGGCCGGGTACGCCAAGTGCGTGGCCGAGCACGACGTTGGCGGTCTTGCGACCCACGCCGGGCAGGGCCGTGAGGGCATCCATTGACCTCGGCACCTCGCCGCCGTGTTCGGCGACCAGCGCCTGCGACATCCCCAGCAGGGCGCGCGCCTTCTGGCGGAAGAAGCCGGTGGAGTGGATGAGGGTCTCGAGCTCGTCGGCATTCGCCTTCGCCAGCGCGCGGGCGTCTGGGTACGTCGCGAACAGCGCGGGCGTCACCTCGTTCACCCTGCGATCGGTGGACTGCGCCGACAGGATCGTGGCCACCAGCAGCTCGAACGCGTTGCGATGCGCGAGCTCGGTGTCGGCATTGGGGTGATGCTTCTCGAGCGCCGCGAGGATGCGCCGCGCTTCGACCGGGGTCTTCATGACCGCCTAGTGCACGGGTCCCTTGCCGGGAGCCGGCGCGGGCTGCGGCGCGTGCGACTCGGAGTAGATGCGTAGGTTCTCCTGCAGCGCGGCGATCAGCGTCGGCACGAACTGCACGGGCAAGACGACCTTCGCACGCACCGGCGCCTTGACCACGTGCTCGGCCTCGGCGTCGCGGATTTCCTTCTCCGACAGCGGCTGCACCTCGCAGAAGGTGAGCGTGAAGTCGAAGGGCGTGTGATTCACCGCGCAGAAGTTCGCGTAGGTCCGCGGCTGCTGGCTGTCGTCGTCCGGGATGATCGTGAAGTTGATTTGTTTGCGGTCGGTCATAAGGGCCCTGGGGCTCAAGCCTATCGGATTCCCCCGGCCGGCTGAAGCCCAAAGCCCCCGGGGCCGCTAGTACTTACGCATGACGCCCACCACCACGCCCTGGATTTGCACGCCGTCCGGGTCGACATAAATGGGCTGCATGGTGGGGTTGGCGGGCTGCAGGCGGATGCGCCCGGCTTCGCGGTAGAACTTCTTGAGCGTGACGTCCTGGCCACCGACCAGCGCGATGACCATTTCGCCGTTATCGGCCGACTTCCGGTCTTCGACGACCACCCAGTCGCCGTCGCGAATCTGCTCCTCGATCATCGACTCGCCCTTCACCCGAAGCACGTAGGTGTCGCGCCGTCCGGCCACGAGCGACTCGGGTACGGCAATGGATTCGCCCGAGGTGACGGCCTCGATGGGCATGCCGGCCGCGACGTACCCCAGCATCGGCAGGTCGATGGCCCGGCCGCCCGCACGACTGGGCAGTAGCTCGACCGAGCGCGAGCGGTTCCAGGACCGGCGGATGAAGCCCTTGTCCTGGAGGTTGGTGAGGTGCTTGTGCACCGTCGCCAGCGACGAGAGGTTGAAGCGGTGACCGATTTCCTCCAGGCTGGGCGCGTAGCCATGCTGCTGGATGAACTCGTTCAAGTAGGTCAGAATCTCGCGCTGGCGCTTGGTGAGCGGCTGCAAGGTGCCTCCCGGCCGGGGCGAAGAGACGGGGAAAATCCCGGCGACTGGAGCGAGGGTAACCAAAGGAAAGGCGAAAGTCAACCTTTGGCGAAAACACCGGTCTAACCTGCCAGAGGAAGTCCGCGCATCATGCCGTATGGCTCAGCCATTCGCCGCTGGTCGGCGCCCATGGAGTGGTCGGTCAAGGTGGTGACACCTGCGGCCGAGCAGGCTCCTGCGCCGGCGTTGGAGCATCAAGACGACGCACAGCTGGTGGTGCTGGCCGCTGCGGGCGGCCGCGAGGCGTTCGACGAGATCGTCGTGCGCCATCGGCGCAGTGTCTACCAGGTGTGCTACCGCTTCGTGAACAACCACGAGGATGCCAGCGACCTGGCGCAGGAGGTGTTCGTCCGGGCCTGGCGCGGGCTCGGGCAGTTCAAGGGCCAGTCGGCGCTCTCGACGTGGCTCAACAAGGTGAGCCTGAAGAGCCTGTCCACCGAGGCGCTCGACGCGGGCGACCGCATCGAGGACACGCGCACCGAGCGTCCGGGCGCCGGGCTCGACCGCCGTGAGCGCGCGCGAGCCGTGCGCCGGGCCATCCAGGCGCTGCCGAAGAAGCAGCGCGCCACGCTCATCCTCCGCACGTATCACGAGCTCTCGCATCAGCAGATTGCCGACATCCTCGGCAACTCGGTCGGCACCGTGAAGGCGAATCTCTTCCATGCGCTCGGCAATCTGAGGAGAATCCTGGGGAGCGAGCCGTGAACCACCTCACCCCCGACGAACTGATCGACGCGGCCCAAGACGTGCTGGACGCCGAACGCCACCGTCACCTCGACACCTGCGAGTTCTGCGGGAAGGAAGTGGAGGTGCTCCGCGCCCTCCTGCGCGAAGCAGCCGGCGTCGAGATCCCCGAGCCCTCGCCCCTGTTCTGGGACCATTTCTCCGCGCGCGTCCGCCAGGCGGTGGCCGAGGAGCGGTCGCCGGCCGTCGGCTGGTCGCGCTGGTTTGGCTGGTCCACGCTGGCGCCGGCCGGCGCGCTGGCGGCCGTGCTCATTGCCATGGTGGCCACAGTGGCACGCGGGCCGGTTCCGGCAGCGCCGGACACGTCCGTCGTCGAGGCCTCGCCGGACGCAGCCGTCGATGTATGGCTCGAGGACGAGGACTGGGCGGTGGTGGCCGACCTGCTGGGCCCGGTCGATTGGGACACCGCCGGAGAGGCGGGCCTCGCGCTCGTGCCGGGGGATGCGGAGTTGGCGGTGCTCTCGCTCAGCGAGGACGAGCAGCGCGAGCTGTCGCGGCTGCTGGCCGGAGAGATCGAGCGCTCGAAGTCGTGAGGATGGGTATGCGAACCTGGATCCCCCTTCTGCTGGCCTTCTTCGTCATGGCCGTGCCCGGGCGCGCGGCAGGGCAGGCCGGCGCGCGTCCGCCGCTGGACGCCCCCGCGGATCTGAACCCGGGCGAGATTCAGCGCCTGTTCGACGCCATGCTGGTGGCCGACGCCGAGCGCGCGCTCGAGTTGAATGACAAGCAGTATCCCGAGTTCCTCACGCGCTTGCGGGCGCTGCAGGAGACGCGCCGCTCGAACCTGCTGCAGCGGGTGAAGCTGATGGCCGAGCTGCAGCGCCTGAGCAACCCGCGCAACCCGAAGCCGGACGAGTCAACGCTGAGAGAGCGCCTCACGGCGCTCCAGGAGCTGGAATCGCGGAGCGCGGCCGAACTGCGCCGGTCTTACAACGCCATCGACGAGATTCTCGACCTGCGCCAGCAGGCCCGCTTCCGCGTCATGGAGGAACAGCTCGAGCGGCGCAAGCTCGAGCTGCTGATGCGCGCGCGCCAGAACCGGATGCAACAGCGCCGGCAGCGGTAGGCATGGACGGGTTCTGCGCTACACTGATCCCATGCGGCCGTTCATCCTGCTCGCCGCCCTCGTCACCGCCGGCGCCGCGCTCGTCGCCAGCGCCACGACTCCGCAGAAGGCCGACCTCTTCGAGCTGAAGCTGTCCAACGTCATGGCTCGCGGCGCCGGGGCCGAGCCCACGGGCTATCGCACCGAGTTCGCCGACGACGAGGTGAACGCCTACCTGCAACTGCGGCTGGCCTCGAGGTTTCCAGCCGGCGTCACCGACCCATCGGTCACACTGGTCGGTCAGGGGCGCCTCGCCGGCCGGGCCATCGTGGACCTGGACGGCATCCGCAAGAAGAGCACGGGCGGGTGGTTCGATCCCGCGGCCTATCTCGGGGGCCGCCTGCCGGTCACGGCTGCCGGCACGCTCAAGACCGCCGACGGTCGCGGCCAGCTCCAACTGGAGAGCGCCGAGGTGAGCGGCATTCCCGTGCCGCTTTCGCTCCTGCAGGAACTGGTCACCTACTACACGAAGTCGCCGGACTTCCCGAACGGCGTCAACCTGAACGAGCCGTTCGACCTCCCATCGAAGATCCAGCGCATCGACGTCGACCCGGGCCGCGCCATCGTCGTCCAGTAGGACGCGTTCCCTGTCCACGGGAACACGAAGGACACGAACGGAGCAGAACCGGAACCCGGGAACCGACGTTACTCTATACCTATGCCGGAGGACGTGCTGCAGACCCCCCTGCAGTATCTGAAGGGTGTGGGACCGCGCAAGGCCGCCGACCTCAAGAAGGCGGGTCTGCACACGGTCGAGGACCTGCTGTTCCGGTTCCCCATGCGCTACGAGGACCGCAGCCGCATGCAGCCGATCATCGGCCTGCGTCCCGGTCAGATGGCGGCAGTCGGCGGGGACGTGCTGTCCGCGCACCTG
>DAIRFN010000341.1:0-5432 GCA_036795065.1 Vicinamibacterales bacterium | reverse complement strand
AGAGCAGCGCCGCCAGGTGGTATACCGCGTCGATTTCGTACTCGGACATGATGCGCTCGAGCAGCGCATGATCGAGGATCGACCCCACGAACTCGCGCTGCACCAGCCTGGCGAGCGATGGCTCGAGCGGGTTCACGTCCAGCGTGATGACCGCACGGTCGCCGCCGTCCGACAGGCGCGCGATGAGGCCGTGGCCGATTTCGCCGCCGGCGCCGGTGATGAGCACGACGGGTTTTCGAATCATGCGGGGTCTCCATGAACCGCCGGAAGGTAGACCACGAAGGTGGCGCCCCGCTGCGGCGCGCTCGTGACCGTGATGGCGCCCCCGCTCTGGCGGAGGAGGCCGTAGACCGTGGACAGGCCCAGGCCCGTGCCGCGTCCGGGCTCCCTGGTCGTGAAGAATGGTTCGAAGACGCGCGCCTGCGTGGCCGGATCCATCCCCACGCCCTCGTCCTGCACCAACAGCTGCACATAACGACCCGGACTGAGGCCGGAGTCGGTCTGCTCCGCTGACCCGCGCGCCAGCGTGACGGTGGCGGTGCCGATGCAGATGCGACCGCCGTCCGGCATCGCGTCGCGGGCATTGACGATGAGGTTCAGGAGGACCTGCTCGAGGTGGGCGGGATCAGCCCGCACCTGCGCCAGGTCCAGCGCCAGTTCCTCGTCCACCAGGATCTGCGAGCCCATCAGCCGGCGGGCCATGCGCGAGACGCTTCGCACCAGGCCGTTCAGATCGAGCATCGTCGGCTCGGTCGCCTGGTTGCGGCTGAAGGCCAGCAGCTGCCGCGTCAGCGAGGCCGCCCGGTCGGCAGCGGCGAGAATCTCCGCGACCTCCGCGTGGGCGGACGCGTCCCGATCAATCTTGTGTCCGATCAACTCGGCGTTGCCCCGGATGCTGGCGAGCAGGTTGTTGAAGTCGTGGGCGATGCCGCCGGCAAGGCGGCTCACGGCTTCGAGCTTCTGTGCCTGGCGCAGCTGATCCTCGACCCGCACGCGGTCGCCGATATCGAGCACGGTGACGAACGTCGCGGCCTGCCCGCGGTGCTCCGAAACCGCGAAGAACGCCTCGACCTGCACCACGCCGCCGTCCTTGCGCCGGCCGCGAAAGGTCAGGTGCTCGGTCGGCGTGCCCGGCCGGCCCAACTCGGCCAGCCGATCGATCACGAATCCGCGATCCTGTTCGTGCACCAGGGTGAAGGCATTCGGCAGGTCCAGGAGCTCGGTCACGGTGTACCCGAGCAGCGCGGCGCCGGTGGGGTTGACATAGACCAGCCGATCGTTCTGCGCGATGAACACCGAGACCAGCGAGCCTTCGACCATCGCGCGGAACGTCCGTTCGTCCCCGGGGTCCGCGGTGGCGGCCGAAGCGCGTCGGCCGGTGGACTCCCGCAGTCGCACCACGATGGCGCCCACGGCGGGCTCGCCCAGCAGGTTCTGCCCGGTCGCCTCCACCCACCGCGACGTGCCGTCGCGGTGCCGGCACCGGAACTGAACGCGCAGGGCGACACGCGGCCGCGTCTCGACGTCATGGACGAAGGCCTCCCAGGCCTCGAGGGCATCGGGCTCGACCAGGTCGTCAACGCGTCGGCCTCGCAGGTCGTCGGAACCGTAGCCCAGCAAGGCCGCTATGGAGGGACTCACCCACTCGATGTGTCCGGTGGCATCCACCAGCACGAGGGCATCGCAGCTGAGGGTGGAGAGCGCTGCCAGGCGTTCGACGTCCGGAGTCATGCGGGTCGCTGACATTCTATGTCTGGCGAAGCGCCCGCTCGAGGCGAACGCCCACCTGCCCGTTCCACGGCGGGATGACGATGGTCGCCGGACCCGTGGCCTGAGCCATGCAGGCCAGGCGCACGATGGGCTGGGGGTCGTCGGAATCGAGGTACCCCAGGGCCGAGATGGTGGCGCGCTCGCGGGGTTCCACCGGCGAAAGGTGCCGGGCACCTGCCAGCACGCCCACCCAGCACGAACCGCACGAGCAGGATCGGCACTGCACGGGGATGGGCCCCTCCGTACACCGCGACTCCGTCGAGCGATAATCGCGCCTGTCCTCAGCGGCCGCTGTCGTCAGGTGTTGCGTATCGATCAGGGGGAACCCGCCGTCAGGCCGTCGCTCGTCGAAGGTGACACGCCACTGGCGGCGCCGGCCGCGAAGGAAGCCCCACAAGCCCTGCGACTCGCCACGGCTACGCCTGGCCACGATCCGGTCCGGCTGCGTCTCCGGCAGCCCGATCAGTGGCCCGGTATCGGACCGACCGTCGTCGTCCTCCGGGAGGTCGGGCAGGCCGGCCTGCTGCAGCGTCCGCACACCCACCGCGACGATGCCCACGAGCCAGGACGGGTCCACCTGCAGCCGCGCGCCCAGGTCCCGTGCGATGGATTGCACCTGCGCCGCGAGATCGAGGCTGCCCGGCGCCACCGGCCGGCTGGCAAACGCCTGCACCGCCTCGCGAACGGGGCGCCAGTAACGGTGCCCGAACAGGAACCAGTGCGACGTCTCGCGCTGACGGTCCAGGCGCCACGTACCCTCGAGGCGCAGGTGGTGCTCGAGGGCGGGTGGATCGGCCGCCGCGTCGATGGCCCGCTGTAGCCGCATGGGATAGAAGTGCAGCCAGATGCGCGTGGCCTCACGATCCACGGGGTGCATCGCGTTCAACAGGCGGTCCACTGCCCTGTGCCACGCTGCGTCGTCGTGCTGCGCGAGAAAACCGAGGAACAGCGGGTCGATCACCAGAGCGCGGCCTTCATTTCCGCGATGGCTATCTCCACCTTGCCCAGGTCGTCGAGCACGCGGGTCGCTTCGTCCAGGGTCGCCTTCAAGGTCTCGGCGGACGGCGTGCCGCCGCGTTTCACCTCCCAGGCCAGGTCCCGCGTCGTTTCCGCGCAGGCCCGGCAGACGGCGAGCGTGCGCTCGTGGGCTTCGAGCAGGTGCAGGACCTCGGCTTTCTCGTCGGATGTCACGGCTTCAGGATAACGTCGGGAACCGGGAGTCGGGAGTCGGGAGTCGGCCGTCGGGAACGCGCTCCCTCGTGTGACCGATCACGCGCTTGCGTGCGGCCCTCAGCTACGTGCGGTGGTGGTCGGGGCGCCAGGTCGTGATCGCCTTCTTGATGTCCCTCGGCGCCAGCTGCTCGGTGACGGCTCGATCGAGCAGGGCGCCCAGCTCTTCGTCCGACGCGAAGCGCAGCGCGACGATCTGCCTGGCGCTCAGCCGGGTCAACTTCGCGTCCTCCCCCGCCGGCAGCACCTCCGCGCAGCGGACCTTCATCTCGAGCATGATGATGCGATCCTGCAGTCTGGTGGTGTACGTGCGGCTCATCGAGATCAGCACCAGCACCGCCGCCATCAGCCAGCCGAACGCCGCATCGCGGGCATCCCAGTCGAAGGCAATCGTTCCCGTGAAGGCCACCGCCGCGAGTAGCCACAGCGCCGACGCGATCAGCGTGGGGACAGGGTGATGGGCGTGAGAGGCGTAGGACTGCATTGGGGGAAACCGGGGGAGAGGAATAGTGAGAAGGGAAAAGGCAAAAGGCCTACCTCAGCTTGCCCTCCAGTTCCTCATAGATCTTGCGCACGGCGATGGGGGCCTGCTGGTCGCGCAGGAACCAGTCCGTGTGGACGCCCCAGTTGGCCTGCTTCGCAGCATCGTCGGCTGACAAGCCCAGCTTGTGGAGACGCGTGACTTCGGCGATGACGGCCTTCAACGACCGCTGGAACTCCACCAGTTCCTCGCGCGAGACCTTCGCGTCCTCGATGAAGCCGTGCCCGGGGATGAAGCGGTCCACGTCCATCGCCAGGGCCCGGTCGAGCACGTGGACCCACTCGGTGGGATAGGCCGAGCGCATCGCCGGGAACACGCGGTTCAGGTATGCCTCGCTCATGAACAGGATCTTCTGCGCGGGCAGATGGACCATCAGGTCGCCGCCTGTGTGCGCGCGCCCGAGGAACATCGCGCGCACCTCGATGCCGCCGACGTCGATCGCCTGCGTGTCGCCGGTCATCGCGGCCGGCGGCACCACCACTGGCGGCGCAGTCGGCTGCCGCTTCGGGTTCGCGGCATCCCGCCTCATCTGCTCGAGCGAATGACGGTGGATGACGTAGCTGATGTCCTTCGGCAGGACGGAGTTGCCCGCGGTGTGGTCGCCATGGTCCGACCCGACCACGTACCATTTCACCGGCTTCGCGGTGACCTTCCGGATGTGATCGAGCATGGTCTGCGTGGCCGCCGGGCTGCCCTGCCCGTCTGCCACCAGCACGCCCTCGGCACCGACCACGAAGAGGCTGACGGTCGTGAAGCCCGGCTGCCGAATCTCTTCGTAGCCATAGACGTTCTCGGCCAGCTTGATGGTGCGCGGGAACGCGGAGAGCGCCACGCCGCGCTTCGCGGGATCGGCCGTGCGCACCTGCGACGCCGAAGGGCCCGCCGAAAGTACGCCGATGAGCCCGATGACTACGACACCGACCGCACGAGACATGACGCCGATCGTAACACCGATGAACCCGGAGCCGCAGATCGACACAGATGAATCAGGCACGGCCGCAGATGGGACGCAGATGGCACAGACACAGACGGCCGTTCTTCGAACCCCTTGGGCTTTTGAACCTCTGTGCCTTGAACCTCCGTGCCCTACCTTCCGTCGATGATGTCCCCCAGCCCGAACGCGCGGTCGAGGATGGATCCCTCTTCCTTCCGCCCGCGGCTCACCTGCGGCGCGGCGGCGTAGATGCGATCGGCCATGCGGCTGAGCGGCAGCGACTGCAGCCACACGCGGCCGGGCCCGGTGAGCGTCGCGAAGAAGATACCCTCGCCGCCGAACAGCGCCGTCTTCACCTTGCCCACGAACTGGATGTCGTAGCTCACGCTCGGCTGCAGCGCCACCAGGCAGCCGGTGTCGACGCGCAGCGTCTCGCCCGGCTGCAGGTCCACGGCGTGGATGGTGCCGCCCGCGTGCACGAAGCAGAGGCCGTCGCCCTCGAGCTTCTGCATGATGAAGCCCTCGCCGCCGAACAGGCCCGCGCCGATCTTCCTCTGGAACGCGATGCCCACCGACACGCCGCGCGCGGCACACAGGAACGAGTCCTTCTGGCAGACCAGGTGGCCGCCGAGCGCCTTCAGGTCCATCGCCAGGATCTTGCCGGGGTACGGCGCGGCAAACGCCACGCGCTGCTTGCCCTGTCCCTGGTTGTGGAACACGGTCATGAAGAGGCTCTCACCCGTCAGGATGCGCTTGCCGGCCCCGAGCAGGGCGTCGAGCACGCCCTTTGGCGCCTGGCTGCCATCGCCAAAGATGGTCTCCATCTGGATGCCTGGCGTCATATACATGAACACGCCGGCTTCGGCGACCGCCGCCTCCCCCGGATCGAGCTCGACCTCGACGAACTGCATCTCGTTGCCATGGATGACGAAATCGATGTCGTGCGCCCGACGGCCG
>DAIRFN010000079.1:0-18185 GCA_036795065.1 Vicinamibacterales bacterium | reverse complement strand
TGAGCGACGCGCAATTCTTCTGCGTGAGCAACGGCTGGACCAACCCGAGCGGCGACAGCGGCGGGGTCCACATCAACAGCGGCGTGCCGAATCACGCCTTCGCGCTGATGGTGGACGGCGGGAGCTACAACGGGCAGACCGTCACCGGCATCGGGCTCGCGAAGGCGGGATTGATCCAGTACCGCGCCCTGACGACGTACCTCACGTCGGGCTCCACCTTTCTCGACAATTCCACGGCCGTGAACCAGTCGTGCACGGACCTCGTGGGGACGTCGGGCATCACGGGCGCTGACTGCACGCAGGTAGCCAGCGCGATCCTGGCTGTGGAGATGCCCAACCCGTGGCCGTGCACCGGCGCCACGCCGCCCCCCGCCACCTTCTGTCCCACCGGTGGAGCGCCCGTTCCGGCGTTCTCGGACGGATTCGAAAGCGGCGGCGGCAACTGGTCCGTCTCGAGCACGAGCAGCACCAACTGGGGCCTCACCACGGGCTTCGCCAAGGGTGGTGACTTCAGCGCGTACGGCGAGGATGCGGAAGTCTCCTCGGACCACCGGATCGCCATGACCAACCCTGTCGTCATTCCCGCCGCGGGGCGCATGTACTTCGATCACGCCTTCGAGTTCGAGCACTTCCAGATGACGGACTACTACGACGGCGGCGTGCTCGAGTACAGCACGAACGGCACGACGTGGAATGACGCGAGTACATTCATCGACGCCGGTCAGGCGTACAACGGCACACTCGACGCGGGCAACGTGCTCGGCGCCAGGAGTGCCTTCGTCAGATCCAGCTTCGGCTACACGGGGACACGGCTGAACCTGGCGTCGCTGGCGGGTCAATCGGTCCGCTTCCGGTTCCGCGTCGGAACGGATACCTCGGTTGGCTCGCTCGGGTGGCTGGTGGACAACGTGAGCATCTACTCGTGTGGCGCCGCGGGACCGCCCACCACCGTCAACGACGCATACTTCACACCCTTCCAGACCGCCCTGAATGTCGCGGCCCCCGGCGTGCTGGCAAACGACAATAGCAATGGCAGCGGTACGATGACAGCGACGCTGGTCGGCGGTGTGTCGAGCGGAGTCCTGGCGCTCAACGGCAACGGCGGCTTCACCTACACGCCGAATGCCGGCTTCACGGGCGTTGACAGCTTCACCTATCGTGCGGTGAACGGCGGCGGGCCTGGCAACGTGGCCACCGTCTCGATCACCGTCAACCCGCCACCGACCACGGCACAACCGCCGACCGGGCTCTACGTGTCGTCGGTCGTCGGCAACATCGTCACGGTCCGCTGGACGCCCCCGGCGTCGGGCCTGCCGCCCACCAGCTACAAGCTGGAGGGCGGCCTCACGCCCGGCCAGGTGCTCGCCAGCATGCCGATCGCCGGCACGGCGCCCATCTTCACGTTCGCAGCGCCCACCGGATCGTTCCTCGTTCGCGTGCACACCCTCTCGGGCGCCAGCGCCAGCGGGCCCTCGAACGAGATCCCGCTCGTCGTCAACCTTCCGGTCGCGCCATCAGCACCGGCCAACCTGCTGGGCCTCGCGAATGGCTCGTCGCTGACACTGGCGTGGCGGAACACGTTCGGGGGCGGCGCGGCCACCGGTCACATCCTCGACGTGACCGGATCGCTCGCCGTCTCGCTGCCGCTGGGCCCCGGCAACAGCTTCAGCTTCAACGGCGTGCCCGCGGGCACGTACACGCTGAGCCTCCGAGCCGCCAATGGCGGCGGCGCGAGTGCGCCGTCCAACTCGGTCACGCTCTCCTTCCCGTCGGCCTGTTCGGGGGCGCCGGGGACCCCGGAGAACTTCCTCGCCTACAAGATCGGCACTACGGTCTTCGTGGTGTGGGATCCCGCGGCCGCCGGTCCGGCGCCGACGGGCTTCGTGCTGAACGTCACGGGAGCGTTCGTGGGGACGTTCGGGACCACGGCGAGGGCGATGAGCAGCCCCGTGGCGCCGGGGATCTACAACGTCAGCGTGGTCGCGAACAACCCGTGCGGGTCGAGCGCCCCGACGGCGGTGCAGTCCGTGACGGTGCCGTAGCGGGTCTTGGGGCTTGGGGCTTGGGGCCTGGGTTCTCGGGTTCCCGGGTTCGCAGGTTCTCGGGTTCTGCGCAACGTTGGAGCGCCGGGGCTTCGGTCCCGGCGTTTCTTTTTTCAGGAAAGCAACACATCCAGGGCCTCGCCTACCGAGCGGATCCCGACCAGCTCTGCCCTGCTTTCATCTCGACCGGCCGACGCAGTGTCGATGCCCGATTCGACGTTGGCCGATGGGAGCACGATGCGGGTGAAGCCCATCTGCTCCGCTTCACGGATGCGAAGGGCCGCCTGCGGGACGCCGCGGATCTCGCCGCCAAGGCCCACCTCGCCGAACACCGCCGTCCCCTGCTGAACGGGACGGTTGCGCAGGCTCGAGGCCACCGCCGACACGATGGCCAGGTCGGCTGCCGGCTCGTCGATGGTCATACCGCCGGCGATGTTCACGAACACGTCGTCGCTCACCAGGTGCAGGCCGGCGCGCTTCTCGAGCACGGCCAGCAGCAGTGTGAGCCGGTGCTGGTCCAGGCCGACGGCCATGCGGCGCGCCATGCCGTAGCTGCTGGTGCTGACGAGCGCCTGCACCTCCACGAGGATGGGGCGCGATCCCTCGAGACAGCACAGCACCACCGATCCGGGCGTGGCCTGCGGGCGCTCGGCCAGGAACAGCGCTGATGGGTTGGGCACGGGCTTGAGGCCGGCGCCGGTCATCTCGAACACGCCCAGCTCGCTGACCGCACCGAAGCGGTTCTTCACGGCCCGTATCACCCGGTGCGAGTGATGGCGCTCGCCCTCGAAGTAGAGCACCGTGTCGACGACGTGCTCGAGGGCCTTGGGGCCGGCGATGTTGCCGTCCTTGGTGACGTGGCCCACGAGGAACGTCGGGATGTTGTGCCCCTTGGCGGTGAACAGGAACTGCGTGGCCGCCTCGCGCACCTGGCCGATGCTGCCGGGCGCCGACTGGAACCTGAGCGAGAAGACGGTCTGCACCGAGTCCACGACGAGCAGCTTGGGCTTGACGCGGCCCACTTCCTCGAGAATCCGCTCGATGCAGGTCTCCGCCAGGAGGTACAACGGCGCGTCGCCCACGCCCAGCCGATCCCCGCGCGACTTGATCTGATGCTCGGACTCCTCACCAGACGCGTAGAGCACGGGGCCGACGCTGTGGGCGAAGTTGGCCGTGGCCTGCAACAACAGCGTGGACTTGCCGATGCCCGGCTCGCCGCCGAGCAGCACGAGCGATCCGGGCACGATGCCGCCGCCCAACACGCGGTCGAACTCGCCGATGCCCGTGGAGATGCGCTCGGCGTGACTGGCCTCGATGTCCGCGTAGCGCACCGCGCCCTGCGAGGTTCCCCCGAGCGCGTAGCGGTGCCCCGCCGCCGAGCCCACGGCCGCGGGCTCGACGGCGCGCTCCTCGACAAACGAGTTCCACGCGCCGCAGTCCGCGCAGCGCCCCTGCCATTTTGGCGACTGCGAGCCGCACTCCTGGCACACGAATACGGGCTTCGGCTGCTTCATCGGGATGCCTTCATTGTCTCATCGTCGGGTCCTGGGTCGTGGGTTCGGTTCCCGTCGCATTTCAGCCCCGGCGCCGTTCCCTCCCGGCGGAATTCCTTCCCGACCCGATCAGTACTGCCGTTCCACCCGCGCCCCGAGGCGGCAGAGGAGCTCGTAGGGAATCGTGCCGATCCAGCTGGCCATCTCGCGGGCGTCGATGCTCTGCCACGACTCCGCTCCCTGCGTGCCGAGGAAGACGACAGCGTCGCCCGGGTTCACGTCACCGAGGTCGGTCACATCCACGGTCAGCATGTCCATGCTCACGGCACCGACGATGGGGGCGCGGCGGCCGCGAATGAGGACGACGCCCCGCCCCTCGAGGCGGCGATCGAGGCCATCGGCATATCCGGCGGGGACCACGGCCAGGGCCGTCGGCCGTGCCGCGGTGAACCGCGCGCCGTACCCGACCGCCTCCCCCACCCGCACACCCTTCACCGCCACGACGCGGCTCGCCAGCGACATCACGGGCCTCAGTCCGAGCGCGGCATGGAGCGGTGGCGGCACCAGTCCATACAGCAGCAGCCCCGGCCGCACGAAGTCGTACCAGACGCGCGAGTCGCGCACCAGCGCCGCCGAGTTCGCAGCGTGGCGCAGTCGGGGCCCGCCGCCCAGGTCGTTCACCACGAGGCACGCCGCCTCGAAGCGGCGCCGCTGTTCGTCGAACAGCGGCGACTCCGGCTCGTCGGCCGTGCCGAAGTGCGTGTGCACGGCCTCGAGGCGCAGGTGAGCACATGCGAGCAGCTCGGGGAGCGTGCGCGGCAGGTTGTCGTGACGGAAACCCAGGCGGTTGAGGCCGGTGTCGATCTTGAGGTGGTAGCCCAGCGTGACGCCTCGCGCGATCGCCGCTGCCTGCAGGGCCCGTCCCGCAGCGGGGCTCGAGATGGTCGGCGTGAGCTGGTAGTCGAACACGCCGGACACATCGCTCACGCTGAGGGCGCCGAACACCAGGATGGGCGCCCGGATGCCGGCCTGGCGCAGGTCGACGCCCTCCTCGATGTCGGCCACGGCCAGCATCGCTGCGCCGGCTTCCTCGAGCGCTCGTGCCACGGGCCGCGCGCCGTGGCCGTAGGCGTTGGCCTTGACCACCGCGATGATGCCCGGCGCGCGAGAGACGCCCGCGCCGGTCGCACGATTGAGCGCGGCCTCAGACGCGAGATGATCCTGGATGGCGCGGAAGTTGGCGACGAGCGCGTGGAGATCCACTCGCGCAGCAGTGCAACGAATCACGTGAATATCTTACGCGGGGTCAAATTCACAATCGGCCCCCTGCAGCCGAAGCCACTGGCCCCCCGATACCAGTTGCTCTCGAAGCGTGCCGCCACGCCTGGCATCTGCGTTCGTCTGCGGCCCCTGCCCAACGCCTCTGCGCCATCTGTGGCGGCCGTGATCTGCGCTCTCTGCGGCTCGGACTCGGTATCTGCGGCCCTACTCCGTGTCCCCGCCTCCGTGTGCCATGTTGGCGAACCGCGTCTGCTCGCGCAGGAAGGCCAGCTTGATCGTCCCCGTCGGGCCGTTTCTCTGCTTGGCCAGGATCAACTCGGCCACGCCGTCGTTGTCGCTGGGCTCATCGCCCAGCTTGTACATCTCCTCGCGGAAGATGAGCACGACGACGTCGGCGTCCTGTTCGAGGGCGCCGGACTCGCGGAGGTCCGAGAGCTGCGGCCGCTTGTCCGACCGGGCTTCCGGCGCGCGCGACAGCTGCGACAGCAAGACGATGGGCACGCTCAGTTCCTTGGCCAGGCCTTTCAGCGACCGAGAGATTGACGCCAGTTCCAGCGTGCGGTTCTCGAAGCGCCCGCGGCCCGTCATCAGCTGCACGTAGTCGATGGCCAGCAGGCTGAGGCCGTGCTCCGCCTGCAGGCGGCGCGCCTTGGCGCGCATCTCGAGCACGCCGATCCCGGCCGTGTCGTCGATGAACAGCTGCGCGTCGCCCAGCGTCTCGAGCGCGTGCGTGATCTGCCCGTACTCGCGCTGGCCGATCTGTCCGCTCAGCAGGCGATAGGTGTCGATCTTCGCCTCGGACGCGAGCATGCGCATGAAGAGCTGCTCCTTCGACATCTCGAGGCTGAAGAACCCGGCGATCCCGCCGTGCGTCGCCACGTGCTGGCAGATGTTCAACACCAGGCTGGTCTTGCCCATCGAGGGGCGCGCCGCCACGATCACCAGGTCGCCGGGCTGCAGCCCGCGCGTCTTCCGGTCCAGGTCGTCGAAGCCCGTGGGCACGCCCGTGATGTAGGTCTTGTGCTCGAAGAGCTTCTCGATCTTCGGGAAGCTCTCCTTCACCAGCTCGCGCATGGGCATGAAGCCCTGCTTGACGCGGTCTTCCGCGACGGCGAAGATGGCGCTCTCGGCGTCGTCCAGGATGAGATCGGCTTCCTGGTCGGCCTCGTAGGCGTTCGAGAGGATCTTGTTGGCCGAGAAGATGAGCGCGCGCAGCGTCGCCTTCTCCTTGACGATCTGCGCGTAGTACTCGACGTTGGTGGAACGCGGAACGCCGTCGACGAGCGAGGCGATGTAGGCGGGGCCACCCACGTCCTCGAGCTCGCCAGACCGCTCGAGCGTCTCTTTCAGCGTCACCAGGTCGATGGGCTGGCTGCGCTCGGCCAGGTCCACCATGCGCTCGAAGATGCGGCGGTGCGCGTCGCGGAAGAATGACTGCGACGTGATGGTCGCGGCCGCGACGTTGAACGTCTGGTTATCGATGAGGATGGCACCCAGCACCGACCGCTCCGCCTCGAGGTTGTGCGGCAGCGTGCGGGCGGGTGAGGCGACGGACTCGGCCACGCGCGAATCTTAATACGGAGAGCGCGGTGAGATGTCAGCGGAGATCGCGAACCGGGGCCGGGAAGCGCGAGCCGTCTTGCGACTCCCGACTCCCGGTTCCCGGTTCCCGACCTATTTCCTAGGCTTCCTTCACAATCGTCACGCGCACCTGCGCCGTGACGTCGCGATGCAGCTTCACGGGCACCGAGCTTTCGCCCAGGGTCTTCAGCGCATCGGGCAGCAGGATCTTCCGACGGTCGATGTCGAAGCCCTTGGCCTTCAGCAGGTCGGCGATGTCGCCGTTGGTCACCGACCCGTACATCTGGTCGTTCTCGCCCACCTTGCGGGCGATCGACAACTCGAGCGCCTGAAGGCGCGTGGCGATGCCCTCGGCAGCCCCGCGCTCCTCCGACTCGCGCGCCTCGACGATTTTCCGCTCGCGCTCCACGCGCTTGCGGTTCGCGTCGGTCGCCTCCAGCGCCAGCTTCCGCGGCAGGAGGTAGTTCCTGGCGTAGCCGTCCGCCACCCTGACGATCTCGCCCCTTTGGCCGACGTGCTCCACGTGGTCTCGAAGAATCACTTCCATTGGCTGGCTCCCGCTAGTCCGAGGCGTACGGCAGCAGCGCGAGCTGCCGCGCACGCAGAATCGCCACGCGCAGCGCGCGCTGGTGCTTCGCGCACGTGCCCGAGATGCGGCGCGGCAGCACCTTGCCACGCTCGGGGACGAAGCCGCTCAGCAGCTTGACGTCCTTGTAGTTGATGTCGTCGATGCGGTCCGCGCAGAACTTGCAGACCTTGCGACGACGAAACAGGCCGCGGCGCTGGCCGCCCTGCTTGTCTCCGGCCGCCGCGCTCTTGCCCCGGCCGCCGGGACCACTCGGTTTCCTGCCACCAAATGCCATGACTTTAAGCCTCCACGTCCACGCCGTCGTACGTCATGTCGCCGTCGTCATCGCTGTCGCGCTGCGGGCCTTCGCCCGGCTGCCGCTCCGGCGGCAGCCCGCGCGCCACACGGCGGCGCCGCGACTCTTCCTGCCGCTTGGTGCGGGCGCGCTCGGCCACGATCTGGCGCTCGTCCACGCGCACCACCAGGTGGCGGATGAGGCCGTCGGTCACCTTCAGGCGGCGGTCGATTTCCTTCATGAGCTCGCCCGAGCCCTGGATGACGTGGAGCACATAGAAGCCTTCCTTGTGCTTCCCGATCTCGTAGGCGAGCTTACGCCGGCCCCACGGCTCGGTCTTCTCGATCGAGCCGCCCAGGCGCTGGACGATGCCCTCGACCTGGGCCTGGAGGTCGGCGACTTCCTGCTCGGTGGCCTCGGGCTTGAGGATGTAAATCAGTTCGTACGTGCGTGCACTCATCAAAGTCTCCTTGTGGACCCGCCTTCGCCCTCCGGGCTTCGGCGCGGCTGCGCCGGGCTCGTGAACGAAGACGATGGCCACCGCAGTGGCAAGGAGGCGGCCCGCCTCAATTGGCGGGGTCCGATTCTTGCGTTCCGTCCTGCTTCCCGTCTTTCGCTCCTGCGTTGAACGCGTTCATCACGCGCTCGATCCCCTCGGCGATGAACAGCTCCGAGGCATCCGCGGCCCGCAGGATGGCCGCCGATATCGTGTCGCGCTCGTCCGGCCGGAACCGGCCGAGCACGTGGTCAGCCCTCTCGGGCCGTCCCACGACGCGCCCTTCGGCCGATTGAATGTCTCCCCGCCCCACCCCGATTCGCAACCGGGGATAGGCCTGGGTGCCCAGCGACTGCGCCACCGACCGCAGCCCGTTGTGGCCGCCGTCGCTGCCGCCGCGCCGCGCCCGCAACCGCCCCAGCGGCAGCGCCACATCGTCGGTGACGACGAGCACGTCGGCCGGGTCGATCTTGAAGAAGTTCGCCAGGCCCGCCACCGACCGGCCGCTCAGGTTCATGAATGTGAGCGGCTTGGCCAGCAGCACCGGTTCGGCGTCCCGCGTGGTCTTCGCCGCGAGCGCCTCGAACGACTCCCGCCATTGCTCCACGCGCCAGCGGCGCGCCAGCTCGTCCACCACGTGGAACCCGACGTTGTGCCGGGTCTCGCGATACTCGGCGCCGGGGTTGCCGAGGCCGACGACGAGCTTCATCGCTACTTCTTCTTCTCGGCCTTCTCGTCTTCCTTGTCGGTTTTGCCCTTCTTGATGACCTCGGGCTCGCTGCCCGCCGCCGGCGCCGCCACGGCGGTCTCGGCGCCCGCCGCCGGCTCTTCGACCGCGCGCGGCGTCACCACGTGGACCAGCATCGTGTCGAGGTCGGTGACGGGCGTCCAGGTGACGTCCTTCACCAGGTCGCGCAGGTGGACCGCGTCGCCCACGCCGAGCGCCGCCACGTCCACCTCGACGGAGTTCGGAATCTCGGCCGGCAGGCACTCGACCTCGATCTCGCGGTGCAGAAAGTCGAGCACGCCGCCGTCCACCTTCACGCCGCGCGGCTCGCCCCTCAGGATGATGGGCACGGTGACCTGGATCTTGCGATCCATGTTGACGCGGTAGAAATCCGCGTGCAGCGGGTGGTGGGTGATGGGATCGAGCTGCACTTCCTTCACCAGCACGCGCGCGTCGGCCTCGCCCGGCACCTTGAGCGTGATCAAGGTGTTCAGCCCCGACTTCGAGTGCAGGATGCGCATGAACGGCTTGGGATCCACCGACACCTGCACCGGCGCCACGGCGTCGCCCGCCTTCTGGGCGCCGTAGACCACCGCGGGAATCTGCCCCGCCATGCGGGTGCGATTGTTCTCGTTCTTACCGGTGCTGGTGCGCTTGACGACTTCGAGTACGGCTTCCATGGGTTCCTTCGCTCTCGGGCTTTCGATCGGGACTCAGACGAACAACGACGATACGGAGGTCTCTTCGTGGATGCTCCGGATGGCCTGGCCGAGAAGTCGCCCGACCTTCAGCGGGACGATCTTCTTGCACTTCTCTTTCTCGGGGGACAGCGGGATCGTGTTGGTGATGATGAGGCGCTCGATCGGCGCCTTCTCGATGCGCTCGATGGCCGGGCCCGACAGCACGCCGTGCACCGCGCAGGCCATGACGCGCTCGGCGCCCGCGTCCTTCAGCGCCTGCGCCGCCTTCTGGATGGTGCCGGCGGTGTCGATGATGTCGTCCGCGATCACGCAGGTGCGTCCGCGCACCTCGCCGATCACGTTCATCACCTCCGCCGTCCCATCGTCCGGACTGCGGCGTTTGTCGATGACCGCCAGCTCGGCGTCCAGGCGCTTGGCGTAGGCCCGCGCGCGCTCGGCGCCGCCGGCATCGGGCGCGACGATGGTGAGCTTCGCGAAGTCCTGGCGCGACAGGTGGTCGATGATGACCGGCGCCGCGAAGAGGTGGTCCACCGGGATGTCGAAGAAGCCCTGGATCTGCGCCTTGTGCAGGTCCATCGTCAGCACCCGATTGGCGCCCGACGCGCTGAGCACGTTGGCCACCAGCTTGGCGGAAATGGGCACCCGGGGCTTGTCCTTGCGGTCCTGCCGCGCGTAGCCATAGTAGGGAAGCACGGCCGTGATGCGGGCCGCCGACGACCGGCGGAACGCGTCCACCATGATCATCAGCTCCATCAGGTGCTGATCGACCGGCGCGCACGTGGGTTGCACGATGAACACATCGGTGCCCCGGATGTTCTCGTCGATTTGGAACGAGACCTCGGTGTCCGGAAACCGGCGCAGCCGGGCCTGGCCCAGGCCACAGCCCAGGAACTCCGCGATCTCCGCGGCCAGCTGGGGATGCGCGCTGCCCGAGAACACCTTCAATTCGCCAAATCCGCTCGGTCGCATGGTGAAACTGGTTGGGGCGGAAGGATTCGAACCTTCGAATACGGGTTCCAAAGACCCGCGCCTTACCGCTTGGCCACGCCCCAACACACCGGGGCAAACCCATATCGTATATGGGATTGCACTCAGAGGCAATTACCGCCGCAGATCGCGCGGATGGGTGCCGCGGATTTCCACAGATGCGGAAGGCCGCAGATTGCGCAGATGACACAGATTCACAACTCAGGAACCCGAAAACCTCAGAACCCCCGGAACACGGCCAGGAGCCCCAAGTCCCAGGACCCAAGTCCCAAAGACCTCGAGACCTCGAGACCTCAGAATCCCAGTCTGGCCGCATGCTCCCGCCGCGTCACGGTCCGCGTGACCACCACCTTCCAACCTGGCTGGGCGAGGTCCCGGGCGGTCCGGCGGGCGGCGTCGGCCCGCTCGAACAGGCCGAAAACCGCCGATCCCGACCCCGACATCGCCGCCAGCACGGCGCCCGCATCGAGCAGCGACTGGCGAATGCGGCCGATGGTCGGGTGGTGCCGGACAACG
Organism: Vicinamibacterales bacterium; assembly: GCA_036795065.1. Classification (GTDB taxonomy): domain Bacteria; phylum Acidobacteriota; class Vicinamibacteria; order Vicinamibacterales; family UBA2999; genus VFZN01. Next base: position 7,498 of record DAIRFN010000079.1, on the reverse strand, counting down.
GGGGGTTCCAGGTCGTTGCGGAGCGAGACCGCCCAGGCTGGCCACCCGGTGGGCGTGGGCCGGCGGGCCGGGTCCTTCCGGGCGCGCCGGGGTTCCTCGTCGTACCACCGGTAGGCCTCCACGGTTGAGACGCCGAATCCGGGGCGAATCAGCACCACATGCACCCGTGGCAGGTCGGCCAGGGGATAGATGTCGTCCCCGCGGCCCAGGCCAAGCGCCGTGCCGCCGACCAGGAAGAACGGCACGTCGGCCCCGATGGTGGCGCCGAGGCGGCTCAGGGTCGGGGCATCCAGGCCCAGCTGCCACAGCCTGTTCAGTCCGATCAGCGTGACGGCGGCATCGGCACTGCCCCCGCCCAGGCCCGCCTCGGACGGGATCCGCTTGCGCAGGTCCACGGTCACGCCGCGCGGTTCACCGCGGCCGCGCCGCGCCGTCCGCCACAGCAGCGACGCCGCCTTCCATGCGAGGTTCCGCCGGTCCGTGGGCGCCGACGGGTCGTCGCACGTGATCGCGAACGGCCCGCGCGTGGTGCTGAGCGTCACCTGGTCGGACAGCGCGAGCGACTGGAAGACCGTGCGGAGGTCGTGATACCCGTCGGCCCGCATGCCAAGAATGCGCAGGTCGAGGTTCACTTTCGCGAAGGCGGGCAGCGAGAGGGTCATGGCGTGCGGAGCGGCGCCACCGATCGCAGCTCGTCGATGGTCATCGGGTCGGTCTCGGGCGGGACGGTCACCTCGAACGCGGCCGCATCGATGGGCGTGTTTACTTCAAGTTGCTGGACGCGGGCGGTGAGATCCACCGTGCCGTCAGCGGATCGGAGGCGAACGGTGCGGGGGTAGGCGCTCACGACGTCGGCGTAGTCGGCGCGCCATCCGCCGCTGTCCACCGCGACCACGCCCCACGTGCCCGACTGCTCGCGCAGGAACACCGTGCGGTCACCCGACGCCGTCACCGCGCGCCACCCGCCGGGCCACTCGCGGCCGTTACCCACCTCCCCGCCGGAGCCGAGGCAGCCCGAGAGCGCGCGCAGCAGATCGTCGGCGCCCAGGGGGAGACCCGTCAGCCGCTCGATGACCTCGGCTACCGACGTGGACACGAGCACCCGCCGGTCCCGCGGCAACAGCAGCGTGGCACGCTCGTCACGCGCCGCGAGAATGAAGAGCGGGGCGCCAAACGGGGCCAGGCCTTCGAGGCGGGCGGCGCCGCCTCGCTCGAGGCCGGTGATGACGCGGCCACGGAGCTTCTCGTCGCCGGCCCGGCCCGACAGGCCGAGCTCCATGGTCATCGTTCGAAGGCCGGTGCAGTGTGCGGTGGCGCGCTCGAAGATGGCCGGGGCATCCGCCGATGACGCCGGTGCGCCGGATGGGCGTGGCGGGAGACGCGCCGCGCATGACGCGCCCATCAGCACCGCAGCCGCCAGGAGCGTGAGCCTGACGCTACCGCCGACGCCGGGCATCGCTGATCTTCTTGCCGATGGCGTCACGGTCGATCGACTCGCCGTCGCCGTCGAGCGCGCGCTGCCAGGCCGCCGTCGCCTCGCTCCACTTGCCCTGCCTGGCCAGCAGATCACCGTGGTGATCCTGGATCACCGAGTTGGCGGGCAGGGCCGCGGCGGCGCGTGACAGGGGATCGGCTGCCTCGGCCAGCTTCCCCTGCTTGAAGAGCGCCCAGCCCAGGCTGTCCAGGTAGGCGGGGTTATCGGGCTCCACCTTGAGCGCGCGCTCGATGAGCGCGACGGCCTCGGGCGCGCGATCGGTCTTGTCGGCCAGCAGGTACCCCAGGTAGTTGAGCGCGTTGGCGTCCAACGGATCGCGCTCGATCATCGCGCGCAGTTCGCGTTCGGCATCGGCCAGGCGCCCGGCCTCGTCGTAGAGGCTGACGAGCCGGAGCGTGGACTCCGCGTCTTCACCAAACGCCTCCTGCGCCTGTGCCACCACGCGCACCGCGTCGTCGTAGCGTTTGTCGGCCGCGTACGCGTCGGCGAGCGCCAGCGCGAGTTGGGGGCTGCGCGGCTCGGTCTTGACGGCGGTCTCGAGGAACGAGATGGCCTCAGAGGCGCGACCCAGGCGGGCAAGGGCCTGCGCGCGAAGTCGGATGAGGCGCGCGTCGTCGGGCGCCCGCTTGAGCCCCTCGCCCGCGACCGACGCCGCGCGCTCGAACTGGCGAGCCGCCAGCAGCCCCTGCGCGAGGTACAGATCGGACACGGTGTCGTCGGGGGCCAGCGACCGGGCCTGGGTGAAGGCGGCGATGGCGGCGTCGTAGGCGCCCAGTTGCTGGTGCGCCAGCCCGAGTTGCGCGAGGGTGGCGGCGGCCTCGGACTCGCGGCCCTTTGCCCGCTTCGCGGCGTCCTTCGCGAAGGGCGTGAGCAGATCGACCACCTGCTTGTACTGGTAACGATCCGACAGCGTGCGCGCCAGCGCGTTGAGGCCCGCCACGCTCGTGGGATCGACCGCGAGCATCTTCCGCGCCGCCGCCTCCGCTCCCTCGCTGTCGTTCAGCTGTCGCGCGGCGGTGGACATCAGGTAGAGCAAGCGCGTGTCGTCCGGGCTGGCCTTCAGCAGCTCGGTGAGCGCCTCTTTCGCGCGCGCGGCGCCCATGCCTCCCGGCACGTTGAGAAGCGCCGACACATGGCGCAGGCGCAGGTCGCGGCTGGGCGAGCGCACGCCCTCAATGGCCTGGCCGAAGGCGCCGGCGGCCGCGGCCCAGCGCCCCAGCCGCTCGTACAGGTCGCCGAGCGACACGTAGTAGCGCGGGTTGATCTCGGCGGCCTGCGCCAGCGCCTCGGCGGCGTCGGCCATGCGCCCTTGCGAGGTGCGGGCCTCGGCGAGGAGCACAAACGGCTCGGCCACGTAAGGGGCCTGCGCCGCCACCTTCTCGAGCTCGGCAATCGCTTCGTCTGTGTGGCCCGCCCTGAGCAGGAGGCGGCCGAAGGCCAGCTGCAGGCTGAGATCGGTGGCCATGGCTGGCGTGGCGCGGATGGCCTTGAAGTGCTCGAGGGCCTTCGCACGGAGGGTGGCCTGCGTCTCGCCGGTCGGCGGCGGTCCGCCGCCTTCGGACCACGCGGAGTAGACGAGCGCGAGAATCCGGTGAGCCTCGACGTTGTCCTTGTCGATGGCGAGGGCTTTGTCGGCCGCGGCCTTCGCCTTCTCGCCCTCGTTGGTGCGGGCGTGCAGGGCCGCAAGCTCGGCGAGGATCTCGGCAGATTTGGGATCCAGCTTCTGCGCGCGTTCGAGCGCGGCGAGCGCGCCGGCGGTATCGCCGTCGGCTTCGAGCCGACGCGCCATCATGAACTCGTAGTAGGCCTGCCCGGAGGGCGTCGACGCTTGCGGCGGCGCCGGAGGCTGCCCCAACACGGGTCGCGCGAGCAGGATCAGGAGGAGGGCCGCCACTGCTGGCGTCACGCGCATGAGGAGATTCTGACCGGGTCCCCCCAGCGGTGTATAGTCCTTTTATGCCCGTCGACAAGGAGCTGCTCGAGATCCTCGCGTGCCCCGCCTGCAAGACGCCGGTGACGCTGGTCAAGGACGGAGCGGCGCTCAAGTGCGAGACCTGTCACCGCGTGTATCCGATCAAGGACGACATCCCGGTGATGCTCATCGACGAGGCCACGGTCGAGCCCTGACCCCACGCCGCCTGCTGCTGGTTCGCCTGCGCCTCATCGGCGATGTCGTCTTCACGACGCCGATCGTGCGCGCGCTGAAGCGCCGCTTCCCGGAGGCGCACCTTACGTATCTCGTGGAAGCCGCCGCCGCCCCGGTCGTGCGGCACAACCCGCACATCGACGAGCTCATCGTGGTCGAGCGCCCGCGCGGCTGGGATCGCCTCCACTACGACTGGGCGTTGGCCCGGCGTCTTCGACGCGGGCACTTCGACGTGGCCATCGATCTGCACGGCGGCCCGCGTGCCGCGTGGCTGACACGCGCCTCGGGCGCGCCGCTGCGCATCGGCTACAAGATGCCCGGGCGCGCGTGGGCCTACACGAGACGCGTGACCTGGACGCCGTCGCTCGTGCCCCCTCGGCACTCGGTGTTGAACCAATGGGATCTGCTGGCGCCGCTGGGCATTGGCCCGGCCGACCCGGCCCTGGACGCCGTCGAGATGCCGCTGGACGTGGCGGCCGCGGCCCGCGTGGACGAGCGCTTGCAGGACGCCGGCGTACCGGCCACCGCCCGGCTGGTCGTGCTGCACGTCAGCGCCGGCAACCCGTTCCGGCGCTGGCCCGCCGAGCGCTTTGCCGAGCTGGCCGCCGCGCTCGCCACCCTGCCCGCGCCCCTGCACGTGGTCATCACGTCGGGCCCGTCGGAGGCCGAAGCCGCCGTCCGCGTGGCCACCGCGGCCCGGCGCCTGGCCTCGGACGACGGCGAGCGGATCGTGCGGGCGGGTGAGTTCGACCTCGAAGAGCTGGCGGCGCTGGTAGACCGGTCGGCCCTCTACATCGGGGGCGACAGCGGCCCGATGCACATTGCTGCCACCACGCGGACACCGGTCGTCGCGCTCTTCGGGCCCACGCTCGCCGAGCGATCTCTACCGTGGCGCGACCCCGCCATCCCGTCTCTCGGCGTGGATGTGGGGCCCCTGCCCTGCCGCCCCTGCCACCAGCGCACCTGCGTGCCTGGCGACTTCCGGTGCCTGACCGGCATCACCGTGCCGATGGTGCTCGAGGCCTGCCAGCGCGCGCTGGCGTGGAAGGCGCGCCCGGGCTCCTGACGCGCGTTTCGGCCCATGTGCCCGTACGGGGTAAGCTGAACGCTCCGACCCGCATGCTGTCCGTCCCCCTTTCGCGGAGCTCCGCGCTCGGCCGCACCGAGCTGGCGGGCCTGGTCGCCCTCGTCGGCCTGGTCGCCACGATGCAGTTCTCCATCGCGGCGGCGCAGATCTTCCTGGGCGTTTCGGGACTCTGCTGGCTGGCGCTCCACCTGGCGCGCGGCGCCGAGGTCGAGGCGCCGACGTTCTTCTGGCCGCTGGCGGCGTACGGGGCCGTCACGCTGCTCTCGGCCGGGTTCTCGCTGGATCCCGCCATCTCGGTCACCGACTGCAAGCAGCTCTTCCTGTTCCTGCTGGTGCCGGTGGTCTACGACTTCGCGCGGGGATCGCGGGCCGATACGATGCTGAGCATCATCATCACGGTGGGCGCGGCCAGCGCGCTGGTCGGCATCGTGCAGTACGGGGTGCTCAACTACGACAACCTCGGCCGCCGCATGCAGGGCACGCTCTCGCACTGGATGACCTACTCGGGCACGCTGATGCTGGTCATCTGCGCCAGCCTGGCGCGCCTGCTGTTCGGCTCGCGGGACCGGCTGTGGGCCGCCTTCGTGCTGCCGGCGCTGCTGGTCTCGCTGACCCTCACGCTCACGCGTGGCGCGTGGCTGGGCGCGGCAGCCGGCGCGGGGGTGCTGCTGCTCATCAAGGACGTGCGGCTCACGCTGCTGGTGCCGATCGTGGCGGCCCTCGTGCTGGTCGTGGCGCCGGACGAGCTCTCGAGCCGCGTGAACTCGCTGGGGAACATGAGCGACCCGACCACACGCGACCGCGTGGCCATGCTGGAGGCCGGCGTCGCCATCATCCGGGACCACCCCTGGACCGGCGTCGGACCCGACATGATCGGCACGGTCTACCCCGACTACCGCACGGCCTCGGCGGTTCAGGCGAACAACCCGCACCTGCACAACGTGCCCCTGCAGATTGCGGCCGAGCGCGGGCTGCCCGCACTGGCCGTCTGGATCGTCTTCGTCGTCTCGGCCATCGTGGGCTTGTGGCGGCTGCTCACAGATCGGCGGGCGCGCCCGCTGGCTGCGGCCGGCCTGGGCGCCATGACCGCAATGCTCGCGGCCGGCTTCACCGAGTACAACTTCGGCGACTCCGAGTTCCTGATGTTGCTGCTCGTGATGATCACGCTTCCCTTTGCCGCCGCGCGCGAGCGCGGTCGCCACCGATGACCCCGGCCACGCTGCCCTCGCCGGATTCGTCGCGGGCGCAGCACCTCATCTCGCGCTTCGGCATCGGCCACGTGCTGGTCGTGGGCGACGTGATGCTCGATCGCTTCCTCTACGGGCGCGTCAGCCGCATCTCCCCCGAGGCGCCGGTGCCCGTTGTCGTGTTCGACCACGACGAGTACCGCCTGGGCGGCGCCGCCAACGTCGCGCACAACATCGCCGCGCTCGGCGGGCCGGTCACGCTCGTGGGCGCCGTCGGCGACGACGAGGACGGGCGGCAGCTGTCGGCGGAGCTGGCCGCGCGGGGACTCCTGGCGGCGGCCCTGGTCACCACCCCCGCTCGCCGCACCACCACCAAGATGCGCGTCGTCACCAGCCGCAACCAGCAGGTGGCGCGCATCGACTACGAGACCGATGGCGATCTCGACAACACGTCCGAGGACGCGGTGATGGACGTGGTGGACCAGTACCTCGACGCCGCGAAGGTGCTGCTCGTCTCTGACTACCAGAAGGGCGTGGTCACGCGCCGGGTGATGGCGCACATGGTGGGGCGCGCGCACGAGCGGGGCCTTCCCCTGCTGGTGGATCCCAAGGTGCCGCACCTGGACTTCTATCGCGGCGCCACGCTGGTCACGCCCAACCACGTCGAGGCCGAGAGCGCGGCGAACCGCCGCATCCGCACGATGGACGATGCGCGCGAGGCGGCGCGTGCCATCATCGGCCGCTCGGGCATGGAGGGCGTGCTGATTACGCTGGGCGAGCGCGGCATGTGGCTCTCGCACGAGGGCGTCGATGGATCGCTCTCGGCCACCGCGCGCGAGGTGTCCGACGTGACCGGCGCGGGCGACACCGTCATCGCCACGTTGGCCCTGGCCCTCGCCGCAGGCGCCCAGCCGGCCGAAGCTGCAGCCCTGGCCAACGAGGCCGCAGGCATCGTCGTGGGCAAGTTCGGCGCCGCGACCGTGACCGCCGACGAGCTCCGCAAGCGCTTCGCGGTCTAAACGAAACCACGAAGACACGGAGAGCACCAAGATCGGCACGAAGGACACTGGGAAAAATTCAGGCCGCTGCCGTGGTCCAGCGCCGTCGCAGCGCGACAGCGGTAGTTCCGGAATATTCTTCGTGCCGATCCTCGCGTCCTTCGTGCCTTCGTGGTCTCTTTTGTTCAGTGCCGGAAGTGTCGTCGCCCCGTGAAGATCATCGCCAGGCCGTGTTCGTCGGCGGCGGCGATCACCTCCGCGTCCTTCACTGACCCACCGGGCTGCACGACGGCGGTGGCGCCGGCGGCGGCCACGGCGTCGAGGCCATCGCGGAATGGGAAGAACGCATCCGACGCCGCCACGCTGCCCTTCAGCGTGGTGGGCGCTCCGCTCCAGCCCGCGGCCTTCGCCACGGCCACCTTCACGGCATCCACGCGGCTCATCTGGCCGGCCCCCATCGCCAGCGTCCGCACCGCATCGGTGAAGATCACCGCGTTCGACTTCACGTGCGCCATGACGCGCCAGGCAAACCGCATCGCCTGCCACTCGGCCGGCGTCGGCTGCCGCTTCGTGACGACGCGCAGC
>DAIRFN010000340.1:1803-5442 GCA_036795065.1 Vicinamibacterales bacterium | reverse complement strand
GGGCTGCTGCTCTCGTTCGGCTGGCAGCCGGCATCGCTCGACGCCGCGCAGGCATCCTTGCCCGCGTCGCTGCAGCCCAACGGGTTCGTTCGCCTCGATCCCGACGGCACGGTCACCATCTGGTCGAAGAACCCCGACATGGGCCAGGGCGTGAAGACCGCGCTCCCGATGATCCTCGCCGAGGAGATGGACGCCGACTGGACGCACGTGCGCGCGCTCGATGCCGAGCTCGATCGATCGACGTTCGGGGGGCAGGGCTCGGGCGGCAGCGACAGCATGCGCGCCGAGTGGGATCTCTACCGGAACGCGGGCGCGGCCATCCGCGAGATGCTGGCGGAGGCGGCCGCCGACGGGTGGGGCGTGCCTCGCGGCGAGTGCCGCACCGGACGCGGCCGCGTGACGCATGCGACCTCGGGTCGCTCGATCGCGTACGGCGAGCTGGCCACGCGCGCGGCGGCCAGGCCCGTCCCGCAGAAGGCTCCATGGAAACCGGCGACAGCGTTCACGTTGCTCGGCACGCGCGTCCCGGGCGTGGACAATCCGGCCATCGTCACGGGCCGCCGGCTCTACGGCATCGACGTGCGCCTGCCCGGGATGAAGTACGCCGCCATCGCGAAGTGTCCGGTGTTCGGCGGGCGCCCGGCCACGGTCGACGACACCGAGGCGCTCAAGGTCCCCGGCGTGCGCCAGGTCGTGCGCGTCCCCGGCCACGAGAACCCCACGTTCCTCCTGCCCGGCGTGGCCGTCGTGGCCGACTCCACGTGGGCGGCGTTCCAGGGACGCGATGCGCTCCGCGTCCAGTGGGACGAGGGCCCCTTCCGGGATGAGACATCGACGGCGCTCTCGAATGACTTCGCGCGACTGGCAGGAACGCCCGGCACGACGGTGCGCGCGGTCGGCGACGTGGACACGGCGCTCGCGGGCGCGGCGCGCGTCGTCGAGGGCTACTACGAGTTCCCCTTCCTGTCGCACGCGACGCTCGAGCCCCACAACTGCACCGCGGATGTGCGCGACGGACACTGCTACATCACCGGCCCGCTCCAGATGCAGGGCTCGGGGGCGTTGGTGGTCTCGGCGGTGGCGGGCATTCCCCGCGAGAACGTCCACATCCAGGTGACGCGCCTGGGTGGCGGCTTCGGACGACGGCTGATGTCCGACTACGCGGCCGAGGCTGCCGTGGTGTCGAAGGCCATCGGCGCGCCCGTGCAGGTGATCGGCACGCGTGAGGACGACATGCGCCACGACTACTACCGCCCCGCCGGCGCCCGCACGCTTCGCGCGGGCCTCGACGCCGACGGCCGCATCGTGGCGTGGGACTGCCACCTGGTGAACCTCTCACGCAACGCCTACCGGCGTGGCACCTCGCCCGCGTGGTCCACGGAAACCTACGGCATGGTGGCGGGCGTGTCGGAGAACCTCGGCCCCGACCTCGAACTGGATCTCGTGCCGTGGCACATTCCGCACGTGCGGCTGCGGTTCAGCGAGCCCCGGTCGGGCGTGTCTACCGGCGCGTGGCGCGCCCCGGCGCACGTCGCCAACGCGTTCGCGGTGGAGACGCTGCTCGACGAGATCGCGCAGATCACGCGGCGTCACGCCGTGGACCTGCGCCTCGAGCTGTATGGCCCGGCCGGCGCGCTCCGCATCACCGGCGACGACCCCACACCGTACAACCCGGAGCGCATGGCCGCGGTGCTCAGACTCGCCGCGGATCGCGGCGGATTCGGCCAACGGGCGCCCGAAGGCCGCGCGCGCGGGCTGGCCGCGCACTACACGTTCGGGTCGTACTGCGCTCACGTGGTGGAGCTCTCGGTGGATCCGGCTTCCTCCAGCGCGCCGGGCGCGCCACGCCGGGTCACCATCCATCGGGTCACCTGCGCGCTGGACTGCGGCATCGTCGTGAATCGCTCGGGCGTCGAGGCGCAGGCCCAGGGCGGCATCATCGACGGGCTGGGGCACGCATTCTTCGGCGAGATCACCATCGATGGCGGCCGCGCGGTCGAGGGGAACTTCGATCGGTATCGACTCATCCGGAACCGCGAGGCGCCAACCGCCATCGACGTGCACGTCGTGCCGTCGACCATGAGACCGACCGGGTTCGGCGAGATCGCGGTGCCCGTCATCGCACCGGCGGCGGCCAACGCGATTGCCGCACTCACTGGCGACCGCATCCGCCGAACGCCGTTCGTCAGAGCTGGCTACACGCTCGGGTAGATCCGCAACGCAGATGCCGCAGATGCCGCACTAAACTCACCACCATGACCCTTGTGAAGAAGCTCATCCTTGCAGCCGCCATTGCGGCCATCGGAGGCGGCAGCCCGTCTGCGCAATCACCAGTCTCTTATCCCGACCCCACCCTCCGCGTTCTCAGCCACCGCGAGCAGAACGAGCTGGTCACGCCGTGGATCAAGAAGCGCTTCGACACCCTTCTGCCGGGCCTGATGACCCGCGAGGGCATCGACATGTGGATCATCCCGACACGCGAGTACAACGAAGACCCCGTGTTCGCGTCGATGTCGCCCCTCACCTACTTCGCGTCCAGGCGCCGCACCATCCTGGTGTTCTACAACCCGGGCGGCGGCAAGCCGGTGGAGCGCTACTCCATCGGCCGCTTCGACTACGACCGCATCTACACCCCCATCCCCACCAGCAACGACGGGCAGCACGAGGGGCTGCGCACGCTGGTCGAGGACAAGCAGCCGAAGGTGATCGGCATCAACGAATCGGACGCGTGGAATCACGCCGACGGCATCACCGCCAACGAGAAACGACGCCTGATGGAGGCGCTGGGGCCCACCTATGCCGCGCGCGTGAAGTCGGCCGAGATGCTGGCCGTGGGCTGGCTCGAGTCGAAGCTGCCCGAGGAACTCGAGGCCTATCGCCACGCGATGAAGGTGGCGCACATGGTCATCCGCGAGGCGTTCTCGAACAAGGTAATCACGCCCGGCACAACCACCTCTCAGGACGTGGTGTGGTGGATGCGGCAGCGCGTCGCTGAATTGGGCCTCGGCTCGTGGTTCCACCCCTCCATCAACATCGCGCGCCGCGGTGGGAAGGGGACGCTCCAGGGGATCATCCAACCCGGCGACGTGCTCCACACCGATTTCGGCATCGTCTACATGGGCCTGTCCACGGACACGCAGCACAACGCCTACGTGCTGCGGCCCGGCGAGACCGATGCGCCGCGGGGATTGAAGGATGGGCTGAAGGCCGCGAACCGCCTGCAGGATCTGACCATGCAGTACGCGCGGCTCGAGCGGACGGGAAACCAGGCGCTGGCCGACGCGCTCGGTCATGCGAAGAAGGAAGGCCTCGTGCCCTCCATCGACTGCCACGCCATCGGCTATCACGGCCACGGCGCGGGCCCGCCGATTGGGATGACCGACTACCAGGACGGCGTCCCGGTGCGAGGCGACTACGTGTTCCGGCCCAACACGTGGCACTCGATCGAGCTGAACGCCACGCACCCGGTCCCCGAATGGGACAACCAGCCCGTGCGCTTCGCGCTCGAGGAAGACGCCGCGCTCATGCCCGGCGGCAAGTGGGATTGGATTGACGGCCGGCAGACGGAGTTCTACCTGATTAGACCGTGAGGACTTGGGTCTTGGGTCGTGGGACTTGGGACTTGGGACTTGGGACTTG
>DAIRFN010000340.1:0-1703 GCA_036795065.1 Vicinamibacterales bacterium | reverse complement strand
TGGGACTTGGGACTTGGGACTTGGGACTTGCGTTTCTCGGGCCGTGAGGCCCAAGACCCTAGTCCAGCGCCGCCAGCTCTTCGTCCAGCCGCTCCCTCACCGCCGCAGGCTCGGTGGCGGCGGCGGTCTCGGCCTGCTGCCCACGCGTCATGCGCCGCACGAAGATCGCGAGAATGCCGGCCGCCAGTATCGCCAGCAGGAAGGGCACGCCCCACACCACCCGGCCGATGGGCGTGTCCGACGGATCCGAGAGCAGCTCGGTGCCGTACTGGGCCACCAGGGCATCGACGATGGACTCGCGGCTTTCTCCGCGTTCGAGACGCGCCTGGATGTCCTTGCGCATCTCGAAGGCGTTGGGCGATGGGCAGTCGGCCAGCGTGAGGCCCGGGCAGAACGGGCTCATCACCTCGCGGAACAGTACTTGGGCCTCGGCCTGGGCGGCCGCCTTGTCAACGGCGGGCTGGTCCTGAGCGAACGCGGTAAACGGGGCGAGACTCAGCACCCCGGCCACCAGGGCGGGCGCGATCGGGCGCAACAGGATGGAAATCATCGAAAGCGGACGCGTCATGCAACACCGCCTGTCACCAGTGTCCTCCCGACAGCGCCGTGCGGTGTGCGGCGAATCGTCGCAGGCGCGGCCGGCCCCTCAGGCAGCCGCCAGCAGGGCCCGGATCTCCTTCACGACGGTGTCCACGCTGGCTTCGTAGTCGATGAGCACGCGGGTCTGCCCCTTCGCGTCCAGGCCGAACACCGATACCGTGTGCGACATCAGGTAGCCGGCGGCGGTCTTGTCCGAGGTGCGCTCGAAGTGCGCGCCGAACTGCGCGGCCACTTTTGCCGTGTCTTCAGGGGTACCGCTGAGCCCGATGGCGTCCACACCGAAGTACGTGAGGTGGTCCTTCATCACGGCCGGCGTGTCGCGCTCGGGATCGATGGTGATGTACACGGCCTTCACCCGCGCGCGCTCCTCGGGCGTCAGGCGCGAGTACGCCGAGCTCAGCTTCGACAGCGTTGTCGGGCACGCGTCGGGGCACATGGTGTAGCCGAAGAAGATGAGCACCACCTTGCCCTCGAGCGACGACAGCGTGAACGGCTCGGCGTCCTGGTCGATGAGCGTGAAGTCGCCGCCGAGGGGCAGGACGGACAGTTCGGCCGCGCCGGCAGAGCCCGAGGGTGACGCCGCCGGCGCAGAGCTATCGCCGCCCGGCGCGCAGGCGGCCGCCAGCGACAGCACGAAGAAAAGTGGCAGCAGGCGTCTCGTCATGGCTTCATCTGGAACTTCTTGACGGCTGCCGCAGCCTGCACTTTGGCGCCCGTGTCGGTGGTCAGGGTCAGGTTCACCGTGTCGCCTTCCTTCAACGGCTTGTTCAGCTCGAACAGCATCAGGTGCAGGCCGCCAGGCTTCAGTTCCACCTTGCCCTTCGCGGGCACGGCGATGCTCTTCACCGGCGCCATCTTCATCATGTCGCCGCTCCGCACCATCTCGTGCATCTCGACGATGCCCGCCGCATCGCACGTGGCACCGACGATCTGAAGGTCCGCGGCGCCCGGGTTCTCGATGACGACGAAGGCGGCGGTGACGGTGCGGCCGGGCACCGGCTCGCGCACCCACGCGCCGGAGGCGCTGAGCGGCGCCTGCGCCTCGGCGCCGCCGAGACCGACGACGAGCAGCGCCAGGGCTGCGAGGCTAATGGGTCGGGTCA
>DAIRFN010000078.1:0-18278 GCA_036795065.1 Vicinamibacterales bacterium | reverse complement strand
AACTTCGTGAAGTCGCGGGGCGTGTGGCAGTCCATGCAGATGGCCACGTGATTGGCCAGGTACTCGCCGCGCGCGATGCGCTCGGGTGTGGACTCGATCTTGAACGCCGCCGGAGGCGCTGGGACGTTCGGGTACTTCGCGTAGAGATAGGTGAGGCCGCCAGCCGCGGCCACGACGACGAGGAGCACGAGGAACACAACGAGACGCAGTATCAGGCGCATGAGGCTCTCTGGACGATGAATCGCGACCGGGTCTGTCAAAAATGAAGGGGCGGCCCCGGGGCCGCCCCTTCCTCGGATGCCTTTCCTAAATACGATCCGTCACGGCTGCTGGTTCGACGTGGTCGTCGGCCGCTTCTTCGCCGCGGCCACCATTGCCGCCACGTCGGCCGCCAGCTTCTTCGCGTCGTAGACGATGCCGTCCTTGATGGTGTACTTGACGCCACCCACGCGCTCGACGCGGCCGTTGGTGTCGTTCACCCTCACCGCGCCCGTGGCGTAGAGCGTCTTGAAGTTCTCGAGCGGGTTCTGGTCCACGAGTACCATGTCGGCCAGCAGGCCCGGCCGGATGATGCCGAACTCGAGGCGCTTGCCCTTCGGCTCGTGCAGCGCCTCTGCACCGTGGAGAGTGGCCGAGCGGATCACTTCCAGCGGGTGGAACCCGGCCTCCTGCAGCATCTCGAGCTCGAGGATGTAGCCGAAACCGTAGGTCTGGTAGATGAAGCCCGAATCCGAGCCCGTCGTGACGCGGCCGCCGGCGTTCTTGTAGTCGTTCAGGAAGCTCATCCACACCTGGTAGAACTTCTTCCACGCCACTTCATCTTCGGTGGTCCAGTTGAACCAGTAGGCGCCGTGCGCGACGCGGTTCGGCTGGAAGAACTCCCAGAGCGACGGGATGGTGTACTTCTCGTGCCAGTCGGCGTTGCGCATGCGCATCACGTCGCGGCCCGCCGAGTAGATGGTCATCGTCGGATCGATGATGAACTTGCGGTCCACCCACTCCTTGATGAGCGCATTCCACGGCTCGCTGCCCCGCGGGTGAATCTTGTCCCACAGTCGCGCCACCTGGCCGAAGCGGTGCTGCTCGTCGTTGTAGTTCTGGTTGACGGGATACTGCTGGATGCTCGAGTCCTTGAGCAGGCTCTCGAACAGCCCGTAGTAGTGCGTCATGGCGCCGAGGCCGAGGCGCGAGGCGTCGCGGGCCGTCATGCGGACCACGCCCATCTGGTCGATGTGGGCCGTGGAGCCCAGGTTGTTCTTCTTCGCCTCGTCCAGCAGGGCTTCCATGACCTCGGGGTCATACCCCGTGAGCTTCAGGCCGTCGATGCCCTCGTTGGCCGCCCAGCGGACCCACTCGCGCGCGGTGTCGGGCGTCTGGGGCTTCGAGCGATCCCAGCCCTCGCCCGTGAACGGGCGGTGATACGCGAAGATGCGCGGCGCCACGATCTGGTTCTTCGCGGACAGATCGCGCTGCCCGAGGTCCCAGTCCATCGAACCGCAGGGCACGCCGCGCACGGTGGTGACACCGTGCATCATCCACAGCTTGTAGACGTAGTCGGGGATGTTGGCCTGCCCGCCGCCGCAGTGCACGTGAAGGTCGACGAAGCCCGGCATCAGGTAAAGGGCCGTGCCGTCGATCTCCTTCGTCCCCTTGGTCGGGCGCCGCTCGGGGTTGATGGCCACCTGCGGGAAGCCGACGCTGGCGACCTCGGTGATGCGGTTCTGCTCGACGACGATGTCCATCGGCCCGCGCGGTTGGGCGCCGGTGCCGTCGATCAGCGTGACACCGCGGATGACGAGCCGATCGAACGGTCCCTCACCCTGGTTGCCACGGGGCTGCGTGGGGGTCATCTGCTGCGCTGCCAGGCCGACACCCAGCGCAGCGACGAAAGCGGCCGACAACACCGACCGAAGACGGGTAGATCTCACGGGTACCTCCAGAAAAGCTGGAGGTCAGTATACGTGCCGGGAGTCGGGAGTGGGGAGTCGGGAGCCGGGAGTCGGGAGTCGGCTTGACCCCTGAACCCGAGAACCCGAGAACCTCAGCACCCTATTCCGTCCGGAGCGCCTTCATCGGGTCCACCCGCATGGCCCGGCGCGCGGGGACGAAGTTGGCGACCCCGGCGGCGGCCAGCATGGTGAGGACCGCAAGGGTCCAGGCGACGGGGTCCAGCGGGGTGATGCCGTAGAGCAGGCCGCTCAGGCCGAAGGCAGCGCCGGCCGCCAGCAGGCCGCCGATGGCCAGGCCCACGCCCGCCAGCCCGAAGCCCTGCCGCATCACCATGCCCAGGACGCTACCCGGGTGGGCGCCCAGCGCCATCCGGAGACCAATCTCCCTGGTGCGGCGAGACACAGAGAACGCGATCACGCCGTAGAGGCCGATGGCCGCCAGGAGCGTGCCCAGGGCGCCGAACGACGCGGCCAGGATGGCGCCAACTCGCGCCGGCATCAGGCTCATCGAGAGGTTGTCGGACATGGTCGAGTTGCCCACGAACACCAGGCCGGGTTCCATGGCCAGCAGCTCGCGGCGAATGGCGGCCAGAAGCTGACCGGGGTTGCCCGCGGTTCGGGCCAGCAGGTAGTTGTAGCGCTGAGGCCGCTGCGCCGATGCGAAGTAGACCATGGCCACGGGGCGCTCGAGGACGCTGTGCACCTTGTGGTTCGAGATCACGCCGCCAATGGTGTACGTGTCCTTCGTAACGGCGTTGGTGAAGGTGCGGCCGACGGCGCTCTCGTTGGGCCAGTAGCGCCGCGCCATGGTCTCGTTGACGAGCGCGACGAGCGGGGCGCCCTTGCGGTCGGTCTCGTTGAGGTCGCGGCCTTCGAGCACGCGCAGGCCCAGCGTCGACACGTACCCCGCCGACACGGCGATGTTCTCGATGGTCTCCCCGCGCTGCCCCTCGGCATACGTGCGGCTGTCCACCTGCAGCTCGGCCTGGTTGAAGTTGAGCTCGAACGGGAGGCTGGGCGTCGCCGTGGCGGTGGACGTGACACCTGGCATGGCGCGCACGCGCGCCACGGCATCGGTCCAGAACTGTTCGGCACGCTCCGGCGCGTAGCGGACCATGTCAGTGTCGAGCGAGACAGTGGCGAGGCCCTCGACATTGAAGCCGACATCCGCGCGCTGCGACTCGGCCAGGCTCCTGAGCAGCAGGCCCGCCACCACCAGCAGCACCGCGGTGAACGCCACCTGGGTCACCACGAGCGCATCCCGTAGCGCGAACCGCCGACCGCCCACGCGCCCGGCGGGCGCTTCGCCGCGCAGATCGTCGACCAGGCTGGGCGCCGAGGCCTTCAGCGCAGGCAGCAGGCTGGCCAGCACGCCGGTGAGGCCGGCCGCGCCGACGGCGAACAGCATGACGCGCCAGTCGAGGCCGATCTCGAGGACGAGGTTCACCGGGAGCGGCAGCTGGACCGACGTGAGCGCCCGGATCACGGCCCATGCGCACCCCATGGCCACGGCGGCGCCCAGGCCGCCAAGCACGAGGCCTTCCACCAGCAGTTGCTGTACCAGCCGACCGCGGCTGGCGCCGACCGCCAGGCGCACGCTGATCTCGCGGCGCCGCGCGGAGGCGCGGGCCAGCAGCATCCCGGCCACATTGGCGCAGGCGATGAGGAGCACGAGACCGACGACGGACATCAACGCCGCCGCGCCCATCGACAACACGCCACTCGCCTGCGGCACGAGCATCCGCACCTCGGATGTCGGCACCACCGACATGCGGCGATCCGTGTTGGTCTGCGGGTGCGCGGCCTCCAGCTGGCGGCCGACGAGCGAGATGTTGGCGTGGGCCTGGTCGGCGGTGACGCCGGGCTTCAGGCGGCCCTTGACGAACATCCATCGCACGCCGCGGCGCTCGAGCCGCGTGCGGCCGGGACCGGGCACGACATCGGTGATGCCGGCGGGCTCCACTTCCTCGACGTGCGCCATCGGGAGCCACAGCTCCGGCGTGAGCAGCGGGACCACGCCGTTGAAGTCCGGACGCGTGATGCCGACGATGGTGTACGCGAGCCCGCGGAGCGTCAGCGTCTGGCCGATGGCCGACGGCGCGCCGCCGAACTCGGTCTGCCACATCCGGTGCGAGATCACCACCACGCGCGCCGCTCCCGGGTCGTCGTCCGAGGGGACCAGCAGGCGGCCGAGGTGCGGTGACACACCGAAGAAGGTGAAGTGGTTGCCCGTGACAATCTGGCCGATGACCAGCCGCGAGCGCTCGCCGAGGGCGAGCGGCGCGAACATCGGGCTGTAGGCCGTCATGTCCGAAAAGACGTCGTTCTGGGCCTTGAGATCGACGTAGTCGGCATACGAGGACGTGGCGTATTCGTCGCCGTCCCCGCCCACCGTGAAGACATCGGCCAGGCTGCCGGGGTCGGTGACCGGGAGGGGCTTGAAGAGCAGGGTGTCGACCAGCGAGAACATCGCGGTGTTGACGCCCACCCCGAGGCCGATGGAGAGAATGGCGACAATGGCAAAACCCGGGCTGCGGGTCAGCCAGCGGAGGGCGTAGCGGATGTCCTGAATCATGGTACTCGCGGTCTTAGACGGTGCCGGCGCCGGTTAGTTCGACACGGACCGCGACCGACTCAGATGGCGCAGGTCCCCGAGAACCGCAGATCACTCCGATTCCGCAGATCTTGCGGGTGAGGTGCGCCCGGTCGAAGATCGGCCGATCGGATTACGAGGTCCAGGAGTTACATGGAGGCTCGGTGAGGGGGCGGACGCGCCTTGTCACCCCTGGGCCTGGTCTACCCGGCACGGACGCCGCAGCCCAAGAAGACCGAGAGTCTGCGCCATCTGCGTAATCTGCGGCTGACCCCTCTCTGTCATCTGCGGCTGTAATTCGGGCCCAGGTCCGCGTTCAGTCGAGCCGGCGAAATCCTTTCCCCGTCCCCGCAATCAGTGTTCGCGCCATCCCTTGCGGCAGCACCCGCGACAGCCAGGCAATCGCGCGGTTCGCACGTCCGGTGATGTACACCGGTTCGCCGCGCATCACCGCGTCGTAGCCCTCCGCCACCACATCGGGCGCCTCCATCC
This sequence comes from Vicinamibacterales bacterium, assembly GCA_036795065.1. Taxonomy (GTDB): domain Bacteria; phylum Acidobacteriota; class Vicinamibacteria; order Vicinamibacterales; family UBA2999; genus VFZN01. The sequence continues at coordinate 13,244 of DAIRFN010000078.1, read as the reverse complement.
ACAGGAGGTCCGGCATCCGGCTCACCTGCGCGCGCGTCCCGGTGACGTCGTGGAACTCGCTGTAAGTGAACCCGGGACAGAGAGCCGTGGTGTGGATGCCCTCCGGTGCGCGCTCGGCGTGCAGCGCCTCGGAGAAGCGGATCAGGAACGCTTTGGCGGCCGCGTACAACGTGTGGCCGGCCGGCGCCGGCAGGTGGCCCGCCAGCGACGCGACGTTGATGATGCGGCCCCACCGCCGTTCGACCATCCCGGGCAGCAGGCGGTAGGTGAGCTCACAGACCGCGGTGACCATCACCCGCAGGAACTGCTCGTGCTCCGCCCACGTGGGCCGGTCGAATCGCCCCGGCAGCCCGTACCCGGCGTTGTTCACGAGCACGTCCACCTGGATGCGTCGGGCCTGCAGCTCCGAGACGATGGCGCCCGGCGCCGCCGGGTCGGCGAGGTCGGCCACGACCACGCGGATGGGCACGCCGTGGCGCTGGCCGAGCGTGGCGGCGAGCTCCTCGAGCCGATCGCGCCGCCGTGCGGTGAGCACCAGGCCGTAGCCACGCGCGGCCAGCAGCTCCGCGTAGGCCTTGCCGATGCCCGCCGAGGCGCCCGTCACCAGCGCCGTCCGTCCCGCCCCTTCGCGCCCCATGGCCCCCAGTATAGGTATGATGGACTCCACGCGCCCCTGACCTGGAGGTTCCATGCGCACTGTCCGTTCCCTGCTGCTCGTCGTGGCGTCGGTGACCCTCGCTGGATGCATCAACAGCGCCACGCTCATCAAGGTGAAACCCGATGGCAGCGGCACGGTCGAGCAGACCACGCTGGTGAACACGGGCGCGATGAAGGCGATGATGCCGGGCATGACCGCGCCCGGGCAGTCGCCGAACGCCGTGAACGAGGCCGACCTGAAGCGGACGGCTGAGCGCATGGGCCAGGGCGTTCGCCTCCTGTCGGCGGAGCCCGCCAAGGCCGGCACGTTCGAGGGCGTGAAAGCCATCTACGCATTCGACGACATCAACCAGGTGCAGCTCAGCCAGGACCCGAGCATGAGCGGCAGCACCAGTGGCGCGTTCTCGTCAGAACCGCCACCGGTGGAGAACCCGGTGAAGTTCACCCTGAAGAAGAACGGTGGCACGTCAGTCCTCACGGTCCAGTTCCAGGACAAGCCCATGAGCACCGACAAGCCCGACACGCCGCAGGGCGGACCCAACATGTCCGACCCCGCCGTGCTGAACATGGTGAAGACCATGTTCGAGGGCTTCAAGATCGCCATCGACCTCGAGGTGATGGGATCCATCGTGAAGACCAACGCCGAGTACGTGAACGGCTCCCGCGTGACCCTGCTGGAAATGGACCTCGGTCAGCTCTTCCAGGACCAGGAGAAGCTGCAGGCGCTGCAGGGCAAGGTGGCGCCAGGCGCGTCGCTGTCCGAAGTGAAGCCCTACCTGAAGGACATCAAGGGCATCAAGATCGACGGCCCGACGATCAACGTGGAGTTCAAGTAGTACGTCGGGAGTCGGGAGTCGGGAACCGCAAGAACCACGCCGGGAGAGCACTGCGTTGGGAGGGGGATTGCGACGGGAGTCGCCCTTCCTCACCGGCGCGGGAGCGCCGGCCCACCGTGAGCGCCGCGAACGGCCCACCAGCCCCGAGGGCGCGGCCTACATGAAGCAGAGCACGCGTCCTTCGGTCGTGCCGATGACGATCCGGCCGGACGCCAGGGACGGCGAGCTCGTGAGCGCCGCGCCCTCCTCGTGCTCCCAGGCCACCTTCCCGCTCGACAGGTCGATGGCGTAGAGGCGCCCGTCGCTGGAACCGACGAACCCGCGCGAGCCGGCAATGGCCGGGGACGAGTCGATGCGGGCGCGCGTCATGTAGGTCCACTTCGCCTGGCCGGTGGCGGCGTCCAGCGCGTGCAGCATGCGGTCGCGCCCGCCCAGTACCACGGTGCCGTCCACGAACGCCGCAGACGAGTAGAACGGAAACTTCCGATCCGGATGCTCGTACTGCCACTTCACGGCCTTCTTGCCGAGGTCGAGGGCAATCACCTGATTGTCGAAGGTGCCGTAGTAGGCCACGTTGTCGACGATGCACACTGAGGCGCCGGTGTAGGCGGTGGCCGAGGTCTGCCACGCCTCCTTGCCATCGCTGAGGCGCACGGCGTGGAACACCTCGTCACACCCGGCGAAATGCGCCACCCCGTTCACGACGCACGGCACGCCGTGCACGTAGTTGTCGGTGGCGAACGACCAGCGGAGCTTCCCGTCCGCCGCCCCGATCGCGTAGAGCGAACCGTCGTACGATCCCATCAGCAGCAGGTCGCCCACCACCACGGGTGATGATTTGATCTCGGACTTCGTCTTGTAGGTCCACACGGGCTTGCCATCGGCGGTGTTGACGGCATGGACGACACCGTCGAGATCGCCGATGAACACGCGCCCACCGGCCACCGCGGGAGACGACTCGCCGATGGACTCGCCCGCCTTGTAGCGCCAGCGGAGCGTTCCATCCGTGAGACCTAGCGCCAGCAACTCGCCCGTGGCGGCGCCGATGTACACCGTGCCGTCCACAATGGCGGCGCTCGAGTCGAAGGCCTCACCGCCTTCCCAGGCCCAGGCCAGCTTCGGTTGGGGCGCGATGGTCGTGGCCGACACGCCGGTCAGCGACGGCGTGCCGCGGAAATGCGGCCACGCGTCCGCCGGCGCTCGCGCGACGCCACTTCCCTGTGCCCGGAGCAGCGCCGGGGCCAGTCCAGCCGCTGCCAGCGTGTGGAGAAACTCCCGTCGTCGCATGGGCTGTCTTCTCCATTTCGCACGGGGACTCCCACGATTGGCTTCGTGCCCTTCGTGATTCCCTTCGTGTCTTCGTGGTTTCTCTAGCGCTCCGCGCTCGGCTTCTGCAGCTGGGCTCCCTGCTGCAGCGCGTAGAGCTGGTTGCGGTTCATCACGAACAGCGTGCCGTTGGCCGGCACCACGGTCGAGTAGACGGAGCTCCCCATGTTCTGCTCGGACACGATCTTCAGCGTCTTGCCGTGCTCCACGACGACGATGTCGCCGTCTTCGTCGCCCAGGTACACCCTGTCGCCGACGATCATCGGCGAGCCCCAGATGGCGGCGAACATGTCGTGGGTCCAGTGAAGCTGGCCGGTCTTCAGATCGAGGCAGTGGAAGAACCCGCTGAAGTCGGCCAGATAGATGAGCCCGTCCTTGATGGCGGCCGTGGAGATGGACCGGCGAATCCTGTCGAAGTGCCAGAGGCGCCCGCTCTCGGTGATGTCACCCCGCTTGGTGGCGTCGATGGCATAGGCGTGCCCCACGCCCTCACCGTGCTCCGGATCCTGGCCGTTCGAGATGTAGACGACGTTCTCGTAGATGACCGGCGTGCTGATCACCTCGTTGCGTGTCTTGGGCCACACCGAGTCCTTCGGGTTGGTGTCGAACTCCCACAGCTTCTTGCCGGTGAGGGCCTCGTAGCCGCGCACCCACCCATCGCCCTGGGCGTGCACCACCTGCAGCACGCCGCCAACCTCGCCCACCGCGGGTGTGGACCATTGCCCGTGCAGGATGCGGTCCTCCACCGAGTTGTCCTCCCAGACCAGCTTCCCGGTCGTCCGGTCCAGCGCGATGATGGAAGGCGCCTTCGGCGACGGGATGTTCACGTGGCTCTCGTCCTGCCCGTTCGACGTGCTCACGAACAGCAGGTTGCCGTGGGCCACGGGCGACGAGTTGGAAAGGTTGTGCGGAAACGAGCCCACCTCTTCCATCATGTCGAACACCCACACGAAGTCCGGATCGTTCTTGCCGGTGAGCTTCTCCTCCTGGTAGGGTCCGTGGTTCTCGTTGTCGTGGAAGCCGTCGATGTCGGCGGCGATCACCTGCCCGCGATTCGACACGAAGTAGGCGATGCCGTCCGCGATGAGCGGCGAGCTGGCGATGCCCTGGAACGGCCAGTCGTTGGCGCGTCCCGACGACAGTTTGTCGAAGGTCGCCTGCCACAGGAACTCGCCGTTCGACTCGCGGAACGCCATTACCACGCCGCGGTCACCAGCCTGCTTCGGATCCCGCCCCAGCTCGTTGTTGGTGCCGATGAGCACCACCCCGCCGCCCACCGTCGGATTGCCGTAGGACTGCGATCCCAGCTCGGCCACCCACTTCACGTTCTTGCCGGCCTTCACATCCCACTCGGTGGGCGCGCCGGTCATGGATGACACCATGTTCCGCGCCGGAGTGCCGCCCCACATGGGCCAGTCAGCGGAGAGCGCCACAGAGGTGAAGGCGACCAGGACGAAAGCGAAGATCACGCGCATAGTGGTTCTCGAATTCTCGGATTCTCGGGTTCTCGAGTTCGGAGGTTTCGGGGTTCTCGGGCCCCAAGGCCCGAGACCCAAGTCCCAAGACCCAAGTCCCTATTGGTTCTTGTACACCTTGAGATTGTCGAAATACACCTCGGCAATCCCGTCGCCGTAGACGCCCGGGCTGCCGGTGCGATGCGGAATCGTGTCGGTCTTTTCGATGACCCACGCGGCCGGCTCCGGTTCGCCCGCCTTCCACACCTTACCGCGAACCAGGGTCGTCCCATTCGCCTGGTTGTCCACGCGCAGCTTCATGCGATACCACGTGTCGGCGTCCCAGGTGAAGGGGATGCGCACCGTCATCTCGTCGGCGGCCTGCCACGGGTGCAACTCGAGCTTCTGGCCGTTGCCGAAGAGGACGAGCGCGTAGCGCTGGTTGATGACGCCCACGTCGCCGCGCTGCCGACGCTGTTCCCGCCCCCGCACGTCCGCCTCCACCGTATAGCCCGACCAATCGGCCGGGCCAATCAGCACCTTGGCTCGACGCCCGACCGTTTCGTCGCGCGGCCGCACGAGGACGTTGCCCACGCCCTCCACCGTGCGCTGGAAGAGCTTCGTGGGCGCGCCCACCCACCAGGCCGGTGGCCCTTCGCCGCCGGGGTTCTCGAAGTCGAAGCTGAGCGGCATGGGAGCCACCACCCGCACACGCGCCTGCCCCGTGACGCCCCCCACCGTGGCTTTGACGAAGCCCGCGGAGTTCCCGTCCCCGCCGGTGAACACGCCCTTGGCGTCCACGGCCCCGCGGACCTGGTCCACCGCCCACGTGGCGCCCGTGCCGGGCGCCTCGCGGATGAACGCGCCCTTCGCGTCGAAGAGGCGCAGCCTGAAGGCCTGCGTGCCGCCGGGCGCCACCAGCGCGTCGTACGGGAACACCTGCACCGACGCCACGGGCTCCGTCGATGGCGGCGTGACGGTCGGCATCCGCCCCGCGACCGACGGCCGGCGCTTCCCGATCGCGTAGAGGTTCTCCATCGACGCCACGTACACGCGCCCGTCCGCCACGATCGGCGAGGCCACGATGGCCTCGGGCTCGGCAGCCGTGCCGAGCAGGTCCTCGTCCAGTACGTCCGCGCCCGTCGCCGAGGGCCGCAGGATGAAGAACTTCCCGTTCTCGGTGCCGATATACAGCTTGCCGTCGGCCAATACAGGCGACCCCTTCTGCAGCGTGCCCAGCGTCTTCGTCCACAGCCGCGCACCGGTCTTGAGGTCGAACGCGCCGACGATGGCGCCGTTGTCCACCGTATAGAGCCGCTCGTCGTCCATCACGGGTGACGCAAAGGTGGGAAGGAAGCCTCTCGTCGTCCAGCGGAAGGCATCCGCGGCCAGCGTACCCGTCTTCGTCGCATCGACGGCAGCGACCATCCCCATCTCGGTGGTGCCGATGTTCTCCTCGCCGTGCGTGATGTAGGCCACGTTGTCGCGGACGAGCGCGCTGTTGAGGATGGCGCGCTTGCTCACCTCTACCGACCAGATCTTCTCGCCCGTGTTCACCCGCAGCGCGTGAAACGCGCCATCGGTACCTCCGACGACAAGGGCCCGGCCCGTGGGCAGGTTCACGACAATGGGCGTGGAGTAGTTGGTGTCGTAATGCCGCGACTGCGGCGAGCTGATCCACGCCACCTGTCCCGTCCGCTTGTCGAAGGCGAAATAGCGGTTGCCGGGCCGGTTCAGATCGCCCCACGCCAGCACGAGCGTGTTCAGGATCAGGAGGTCGCCCTCGATGATGGGCGAGGTGGTGCGCCCGCCGTGCGTGGTGACAGCGCCGAAATTTTCCGGCAGCGAGCGGTCCCACAGGATCTTGCCGTCCGGCGACACGCAGAAGAGCTGCGCGCCGACCGTGAACACGTAGATGTTGCCCGTGGCGGGGTCCACCGCGGGCGAGGCCCACCCCGAGCGATGCTGCGGGACGTCGCTCAGGTAGATGCTGAAGCGGCGCTCCCACACCAGCTTGCCGGTTTCGGCGTCCAGCGCCACCAGCCGCTCCTGGGTATGGCCGAGGTCTCCCGCTACCGTGTTGACGTAGACGCGGTTCCCGAAGGCGACCGGCGACGAACGGCTGCCGTACGGCGCCTTCCACGCCAGGTTGTCGCCCTGGGGCGACCACGTCTCCGGCAGCCCGGTCTCTGACGACCGGCCGTCGCGCGATGGCCCACGCCACTCGGGCCAGTTGGCGGCACTGGTCCCGGCAATCGTCCCGGCGAGAAGGGCCACGGTCGCAGCCCAGCGGTGTAAGGGTGTGGTCAGCATGGTGGCGGCCTGAGTATGACCGGGTTACGTGGTCGCCGCCAACGACGTTTACCCGGCCTTGGGCCGTGGGTCTTGGGTCGTGGGGTCCGGCGCACCGACCAGGAGCCAGGTCACGATGGCCTGGCGTTCGCCCCACGTCACCGGCGTCACCTCGTGCCGAAGGCGCGAGGGAAACGCCACCAGCGTGCCGGCCTCCGGCGCAAGGTCCACCCCTTCATCTGCGGTGTCCACGAGTTCATAGAGACGCAGCCGCCCGCCGCCGAACCCGGCCGCTGCCCCGGCCCCGTCGTTCACGAAGATCACAATCGACACCTCGCGGCGATGGAGGCCGTGCTCGTCGGGCGTTTCGGCCACGTCTCGATGGGGGCCGTAGAACGACCCCGCCGGGTACCGGAGCGCCGCCACCGCGTCGCACCGCTCGAGAATGGCACCGCTGGCCTGTTCGATCGCGGGACGGATCCTGTTGATGGCCTCGACAATGGCCTGGTGCAGCGGCTCGGGCAGTGAGACCTCCCATGCGACCCGTGCCTCGGTGTCGATCGCCGTGGCAGCCTGGTCCCGGGCCCGCACGGCGACAGGGTCGCCGGCGTCGGCGGCGATGGCATGCCGCAGGCGGTCAAGGGTGGGCCGGTCGAGAAATTGCTCATGGACGAACACGCCGAGCGGGGCGACGTCGCGTGGGCGGAGGTCACCCCTCCGGTCGCCGGGGCGGCCGGCGTTCATCGATCGAGCGGCTCGGGCGAGCGGGTCTCGGAAGAGGGGAGGTCGGGCGGCGGAACGAGGGCGGACGGGGCGGGCGCCGGACGACGAGGAGGGGTCGTCATGATCTCGCCATGTGGGGCCGTGAGGAGGCTTCGCACGATGAACGCGGCGCCGAGGATGGCGATGGCGCCGCCGATCCCGATGGCCTGGCTGGGCGCCTGCGCGGCGACGCCGATGAGAGTCATGAACGCGAAACCCAGCCCCATCACGATGATGCCGAGCGAGAACGACCGGCTGCGCCTGCCGGCCGCATGCGCCGTGCGCTGCGTGTCGTAACCACCCGGCCCGAGCTCTGGCGGGACGATGCCGCGCTCGATCATCGCCACCCGCTCCTTGTGCACCAGCTCAAGCATCTTCGCGCGGTGGCGCAGCCCCGCGACGATGATGACGACGCCGGCGATGATGACCGCCAGGGGCAGTATCAAGATGAAGATGACTTCCTCGCTGTTCATGCCTTCCGCTCCTCTTGTTGAAGGGCTTAGACTTGGCGCTTCCGGGAATTGTTTCACCCGCCTCCGCGGCCGTCGCCGCTACGGCGCGGCAGGGCCTGAAACAAACCCGTGCGGCGACCACTCTAATGCCAGAGGAGATGACCTCGACCTCGGAGCACGAGCTCGTCAAGCGGTGCCTCGAGGGTGATGAACAGGCGTTTCGCGAGCTGGTGGAGCGCTACAAGGGGCTGGTCTTCGCCCTGGTGGCGCGGAGCATCGCCGACCGGGCCCGGGCGGAGGAGGTGGCGCAGGACGTGTTCCTGAAAGTGCACCGCGGTCTCCCCTATTTCCGGGGCGAGGCCCGGCTCGCCACCTGGATCTACCGCATCGTCGTCAACGTGCTGGCGGCGGAGCGGCGGCCGATGAAGACCGAGCCGCTCGAAGGCCGCGGGGACGGCCCGCCCCGCGAGTTCGGGACGACGGACCGGGCTTTCGAGGATGTGGCGCTGCGCGATCGCATGGAGAAGGCCATGGAGCGCCTGCCCGTGAACTACCAGGTGCTGATCAACGGCCATTACCTCAGAGGCCTGCGATACGAGGACCTGGCCGAGGCGTTGAATTTGCCGATGGGAACCGTGAAGACGCACCTGCACCGCGCCAAGCGACAGTTGCGTCACCTGCTGGAGACGGAGTTCCGCTGACGTGCGCTGCGACGATCTGGACGCCATCATCGAGGCCATCGCCGAAGGCCAGGCCCCCGCGGGCGACTACGATGCTCACCTGGCGAGCTGCCCGCGCTGCCAGGCGCGCGTGGCGACGGCGCAGGCGCTGGACCGGCTGCTGGCCACGCGCGAAACACCGGAACCGCCGGCCGGGTTCACGTATCGCGTGATGGAGCGCGTCGGTCGCGAGCAGTGGCGGGCCGAGCAGCTGATGGATGTCGGCTTCAACGTGGCCGTCGCGGCAGGGGTAGCGCTGGTGGTGGCAGGCGCGGTGAGCCTGGCGTGGTCGCTGGGCTGGCTGACGGTGGACCGCCCCACCCTGGAGACCGTGAGCACCGCCATCGAGCCGTGGCTGTCGAGCACCCTGTCGAAGGGACCGACCGTGGCGCTCGCGGCCGTGCTCCTCACCACGGCCCTGGGATTGTGGTGGTGGGTGGAAGGGGAGGCTTCACTGTGAGGAAGTGAGAAGTGAGAAGTGAGAAGGGCGCGATTACACTCCCGACTCCCGCGGGCCTGCGGGCGCTGCGGGTGCCGGCCCGCCGCGCCATCAACACGCGCGCCGATCGGCGGGGACCGGTGGAGGAACTGCTGGTGACGAACTCTTGAACGTTGAACGCCCGGCGGGGGTTTCTACGCGCCCGGCAGCCAGATGAGCTGCTCGCACGACGGGCAGGCATAGGCCAGCCGCAGGTCGCCGACGAACGAGACGAAGCCCCCCTCGGCGGTGGTCCAGCACGAGGGGCAGATGGCCCGGGCCCGGCTGTCGAGGGTGGCCACGCGCAGGGGGCGGCCGGTCGTCGGACACGGAATGCTCGCGGGCGAGTCGGTGTGTCTCACCAGGGACGGGACACCCGTAGCGCTCATCTCGCGGACGAACAGGCCGAAATAGTGATCCAGGCGCGATGACATCGAGGACATGGTAAGCGGCGGCGATAGTAGCACGCAGGGTACGGCACCGCAACGGATTGGGGCTCGCCTGCCGGGCTGGCGGCTTCCCGGGCGCGGGGGGAACCATGCTACTCTGGCAAGGAAGGTTCCAGCCCACCCGATACGCGAAAGTGGCGGAACTGGCAGACGCGCCGGACTTAGGATCCGGTAGCCGCAAGGCTATGGGGGTTCGACTCCCCCCTTTCGCACCATTCGACTCGCCTGCAGCCCGCCTCCGGCGTGCCGCAGGCTCGCTCATGGCGGGCCAGCGACAGGTCGAATGCCCTGAGCGAGCTCCAAAGGAGCGAGTCGAAGGGCACTCGTGAAAGAGGCAGGGCACTGAGCCCCACAACACAGAGTACGACTCCCGAGCATCCCAACTGAAATGAAGACGGAATTAGTTGACGTCAGCGAGACTCGCAAGAATCTCGTGGTCGAGATCCCCACGGACACAGTGGACGCGGAAATCAGCCGCGTCACCGCCCGCTACGGCAAGGCGGCGAAACTGCCCGGCTTCCGCCCCGGCAAGGTCCCGGCCAGGGTGGTCAAGCAGCGTTTCCGCGGGCAGATCCTGCAGGATGCCGCCGAGCACCTCGTCGGCCACGCAGTGGAGGACGCGCTCACCGAGCGCGGCGTGCAGCCGGTGGACAGCCCGGACATCCAGAACATGGTCATCGAGGAGGGGCAGCCGCTCACCTTCACCGCGATTTTCGACGTGGTGCCCTCGTTCGACCCCGGCGACCTCTCGACCATCGAGCTCCGGCGGCAGCCGGTGGTGGTGGACGAGGAAGCGGTCGACCAGTCACTCGAGCGGTTGCGCGAGCGCGCCGCCCGGTTCGAGCCGGTCGACGGGACAGTGGTCGAGGCCGGCCACACTGCCGTGGTCGACCTGATCCGGCAGGGGACCGACACGGACGGCCGGCGCGGCGAGGAGGATCGACACCAGCAGGTGTCCATCGAGCTGGGCGCCTCCGCCAACCCGCCCGGCTTCGACGACCAGGTCGCGGGCATGAGCCTGGGCGAGACGAAATCGTTCACCCTGACCTACCCGAACGACTATTCCAATCCCGACCTGGCCGGCAGCACAGTGGACTACACGGTGACTGTCAAGGAGATCAAGCGGCGCGTGGTGCCGGCCCTGGACGACGAGTTCGCCAAGGACCTGGGCGACTTCGAATCGCTGGACGCGCTGCGCGCGCGAGTGAGGGCCGACCTCGAGGCCGAGGCGACCGAGGCCTCGGAGCGGCAGTTGCGCAACGACCTGCTGAAGAAGCTGGCCGAGCGCGTGCCCTTCACGGTGCCGCCGGCGCTCATCGACCGCGAGATCGACCGCCGGGTGCAGGACTTCGCCCGGCGGCTGATGGACCAGCGGATCGATCCGCGGCAGACCAACATCGACTGGGCGGCGTTCCGGCAGGGCCAGGCCGAGCCGGCCGCCGACTCGGTGAAGTCGGCCATGGCGCTGGACGAGATCGCGCGGCGCGAGTCGCTCACCGTGACCGAGGAGGACCTCGAGGCCGAACTCGCGAAATATGCGGAAGGCACGGGCAGATCCGCGGCGGCCATCAGGGCGCGGCTCCAGCAGGACGGCGAGCTGCCCAGGCTCGCCGCCGGACTCCGCCGCGAAAAGGCGGTGGCCTGGGCCTTGGGTAACGCTAGGATTGTGACGATATAGAAGGAATCAGGAGCCAGGGAGCAGGGATCAGGGGTCAGGAGTCAGGAGTCAGGGAAACCGCATGCGATACGGAGTGCCTCAGAACCAGCTCGTCCCGATGGTGGTCGAGCAGACCAACCGCGGCGAGCGCGCGTACGACATCTTCTCGCGGCTGCTCAAGGACAACATCATCTTCATCGGCACGCCGATCGACGACGGGGTGGCCAACCTGGCCATCGCGCAGATGCTGTTCCTCGAGGCCGAGGATCCGGACAAGGACATCCTGCTCTACATCAACAGCCCGGGCGGGTCCATCACGGCCGGCTTCGCCATCTACGACACCATGCAGTTCATCCGCCCCGACGTGCAGACCTACTGCATCGGGCAGGCGGCCTCGATTGCGGCAGTGCTGCTGGCGGCGGGCACGAAGGGCAAGCGGTTCTCGCTGCCGAACTCGCGCATCCTCATTCACCAGCCGTGGATGAGCGGCCTCGGCGGCCAGGCCACCGACATCGATCTCGCGGCGAAGGAAATCCTGCGCATGCGCGAGCGCATCAACGAGATTCTGGTGAAGCACACGGGGCAGGACGCCAAGCGCATCCAGGATGACACCGAGCGCGACTACATCATGTCTGCCGAGCAGGGCAAGGACTACGGAATTATTGACGATGTCATTCGGAAACGGGTGTAACCTAGGGGTGACGGCCCAATGGTGAAGAAGAACGGCGACGGCGGCGAAATCCTGCGCTGCTCGTTCTGCAACAAGGACCAGAACGACGTCAGGAAGCTCATTGCCGGCCCCACTGTGTTCATCTGCGATGAATGCGTGGAGGTGTGCAACGACATCATTGCGGACGACAACAAGTTCGACACCCGCGGCACGCGCACGTCGCTCCCCGCGCCGTCCGAGATCAAGAAGTTCCTCGACGAGTACGTCATCGGCCAGGAGCTCACCAAGAAGAAGCTGGCCGTCGCGGTCTACAACCACTACAAGCGGCTCGAGATCCAGAAGCAGCCGCGCAGCCGCACCGACGTCGAGCTCACCAAGTCGAACATCCTGCTGATCGGCCCGACCGGCACGGGCAAGACGCTGCTGGCGCAGACGCTGGCCAAGCTCCTCTCGGTCCCCTTCACCATCGTCGACGCCACCACGCTCACCGAGGCCGGCTATGTCGGCGAGGACGTGGAGAACATCATCCTCAAGCTGCTGCAGGCGGCCGGTGGCGACATCGAGAAGTGCCAGCAGGGCATCGTCTACATCGACGAGATCGACAAGATCGGGCGCAAGGACGAGAACCCGTCGATCACCCGCGACGTGTCGGGCGAGGGCGTGCAGCAGGCGCTGCTGAAGATCCTGGAAGGGACGGTCGCCAACGTGCCCCCGCAGGGCGGCCGCAAGCACCCGCACCAGGAGTTCTTCCAGATCGACACCACGAACATCCTGTTCATCTGCGGCGGCGCGTTCGTGGGCCTCGAGAAGGTCATCGAGCGGCGCGTGGGCAAGAAGACGATGGGCTTCAAGGCCGACATCAAGTCGCAGAAGGGCCGCGACGTCGGCACAGTGCTCGAGCAGCTCGAGCCCCAGGACCTCATCAAGTTCGGCCTCATCCCCGAGTTCGTCGGGCGCCTGCCGGTCACCGGCACGCTGCACGAGCTCGACAAGCCCGCGCTGGTCCAGATCCTCACCCAGCCGCGCAACGCCATCACCCGGCAGTACCAGAAGCTCTTCGAGTACGAGAACGTCAAGCTGCGGTTCACCGACGACGCCGTCGACGCCATCGCCGAGATGGCGCTCGAACGCAAGATCGGCGCGCGCGGCCTGCGGATGATCATCGAGGACCTGATGCTCGACCTCATGTATCAGCTGCCGGGCCAGAAGAAGTCCCGCGAGTGCGTCATCACGCGCGAGATGGTGGTGAGCAAGAACACGGGCCTCGAGGTCGTCGAGAAGGCGGGCTAGCCGCTTCCGGCGCGTCCGTCCGCTCGACTCCTGGTTCCTGGTTCCTGGTTCCTGACTCCTGGTTCCCGAGAAGATCTGTACCTGTATGACCGAAGTCTACGAAACCCTCCCCATCGTCCCGCTGCGCGACGTCGTCGTTTTCCCGCACATGATGATGCCGTTCGTCATCGGGCGGCCCTCGTCGATCCGCGCGCTCGAGCAC
>DAIRFN010000077.1:0-18292 GCA_036795065.1 Vicinamibacterales bacterium | reverse complement strand
ACGACACCCAAGGGAACCTTCAAGGTCTGGACCAAGCGGGTCGGCAACAACCCGCGCATCAAGGTGCTGCTGCTCCACGGCGGTCCGGGCGCCACGCACGAGTACTTCGAGGCCGCCGACAGCTTCTTCCCGGGCGCGGGCGTCGAGTACTACTACTACGACCAGCTGGGATCGGCATACAGCGACCAGCCGAAGGACACCGACCTCTGGAACATCCCGCGCTTCGTGGACGAAGTCGAGCAGGTGCGCCAGGCGCTCGGGCTCGGAACGGACAACTTCTACCTGCTCGGGCACTCGTGGGGCGGAATCCTAGCCATCGAGTACGCCCTCGAGCACCAGCAGCACCTGAAGGGCCTCATCATCTCGAACATGATGGCCAGCATCCCGGCCTACAACGAGTACGCGGAGCAGGTGCTGATGCCCGCGATGGACCAGAAGGCGCTTGCGGAGATCAAGGCCCTCGAGGCGAAGGGCGACTTCCAGAATCCGCGCTACATGGAGTTGCTGGTCCCGAACTACTACGTGGATCACATCCTGCGCATGCCGCCGGACCAGTGGCCCGACCCGGCAAACCGCGGGTTCGCGAAGATCAACCACGATCTCTACGTGCTGATGCAGGGGCCAAGCGAGATGGGCGCCAGCGGGCGGCTGGAGAAGTGGGATCGCACGGCCGACCTGCCGAAGATCACCGTGCCGACACTGGCCGTCGGCGCCCGGTACGACACGATGGACCCGAAGGGGATGGAAATGATCGCGAGGGCCGTGGCGCGCGGCCGCTATCTCCACTGCCCGAACGGCAGCCACATGGCCATGTACGACGACCAGCAGACGTACTTCGCAGGCGTCACGGCCTTCCTGAAGGACGTCGACGCCGGCACCTTCTGACGCCCCGGACCGGCCGCGCCCGAACTTCTCGCCGACAGCCTCCGTAGGTTCAACGAGGGAGGCAACCGGATGAGCGAGTTCCTGGGCGACCTGCGGGTCGGTGCGCGACAACTGCTTCGTCGCCCGGGGTTCTCGGCGGCCGCCATTGCCACGCTCGCGCTTGGGGTCGGCTTGAACACGACGCTCTTCAGCGTCGTCAACGCGATGCTCTTCCGCCGGGCCGCGATCGCCGAGCCGGGCCGCCTGGTCGAGATCTACTCCAGCGCAAGCCAGGACATCCCCCAGTTCGCTACCTCGTATCCGGACTTCCTGGCCGTTCGCGAAGGCGCGGATGCGCTGTCGGGCATCGCCGGGCATGCGTTCGTGCGCGGCATCGTGAGCATCAACGAACGTCCGGTCCTGGTGACCGGCGAGGCAGTGACCAACGGCTACTTCGAGATCCTCGGCGTGCGTCTCTCGCAGGGGCGCCCCATCAGCATCGAGGACAACGCCAGCGCCGGGTCCGCGCCGGTCGCCGTGCTCAGCCACGGCATGTGGCAGCGGCGTCTGGGCGGCCGCGCCGACATCCTGGGCACACCGATCAGGTTGAGCGGCGTGCAGTACACGGTCATCGGCATCGCGCCCCAGGCGTTCGTGGGCACGCTGCCGGGGCTCACGCCAGAGTTCTGGGTGCCAGCGGTTCACATCGATCGCCTGGCGATCTCGGGCCCAACCGCGCTGGCTGGTCCCCCATCCAACCGTCCGCGCATCGAGCAGCGCGGCGCGCGCTGGCTGTTCGTCAAGGGGCGCCTGGCCGAGGGACGCTCGGCCGACGAAGCACGCGCACAGGTGGAGACCATCTTCACGCGGCTCCGTGCCGAGTATCCCGACACCAACGAGCGGGTCACCTCCAGCGTCGTCCCCATCACCTCGATTCGGTTCCATCCCATGCTCGACGGGTACGTGCGCGCCGCCAGCGCGGCGCTGATGGCGGCCGTGGGCCTCGTCCTGCTGGTCGCCTGCGCGAACGTCGCCAGCATGTTGCTGGCCCGGGGCACGGCACGACGACGCGAGCTGGCCATCCGCGCGGCCATCGGGGCAGGCCGCGGACGCCTATTGCGGCAGCTCCTCACTGAAAACCTGGTGCTGGCCGTCGCGGGCGGGGCTGCGGGCACCCTCGTCGCGTGGTGGGCGGGGCGGGCACTCACGGGATTCAGCACGGACGCCCTGCCCATGAGCATCTCGTTCGACTTCTCGCTCGACACCACCGTGCTCGCGTTCTCGGCGGCCATCACGATCGCGTCAGCCCTGGTCTCGGGCCTTGCGCCCGCGTGGTCCGCATCGACACCGGACCTGGTGCCCGCGCTCAAGCAGGACAGCTCCGGCGCGCGCGGGCGCCAACGCGTCTCGCTCCGCGACGCGCTGGTCGTGGGGCAACTGGCGCTCTCGCTGGTGCTGCTCGTCACGGGCGCCTTGCTCGGGCGTGGCCTGCTGGCGGCGCAGGATACCGACGCCGGCTTCGACGCCGACCATGTGGCCATGCTGTCGTTCAACCTGCAGATGAACGGCTACGACATGGACCGGGCGGTCGCGTTCCGCGATCGCGCCGTGCAGGCCCTTCGCGCGCTGCCTGGTGTCACTGCCGTCTCGCAGGCGTCGCGCCTGCCGCTCGCGCCCGACATCACCATGGAGAGCGTCCTTGTGCCCGGCCACCATGGACCGGACGACGAGGGCACGCCCGTCGATTCCGCCGAAGTTGGAGCGGACTATTTCACGACAGTCGGCGTGCCCCTTGTCACCGGCCGGGCGTTCACGGCCGAAGAGGAGGCCCAGGAGCGACGGGTGGCGGTCGTGAACGAAACGATGGCGCGGCGCTACTGGCCCGGCCAGACGGCCGTGGGACAGCGCGTCTACCCGGACGGCTTCGATCAGCCGTCGCTCGAGATCGTGGGCGTCTCACGGGATCACAAGATTCGCTCCGTCGGCGAGTCGCCCCGGCCCTACCTGCACCGCCCGCGGCAACGATCGCGCAGTCTCGGCCTGGTTGTTCGCACCGCGGGTCCGGCTGCCGCCGCGCTGCCGATACTGCGCCAGGCCCTGTGGGCCCTCGAACCGGACATCGTCTTCACGGAGGACGTGGCCGCGACCGAAGTGGTGGCCACGACGATGGCGCCGACGCGGATTGGCGCGATGCTGATGGGCGCCTTTGGCGCGCTCGCGCTGCTCCTCGCGGCCGTCGGGCTCTATGGAGTCATCGCGTACGCGGTGAGCCTGCGGACACGCGAAGTGGGCATCCGCATGGCGCTTGGCGCCGAGCGCAGGCAGGTGCTCTGGCTGATGCTCCGGCAGGGCGGCCGCCTGGCACTCGCCGGCGTGGCACTGGGTGCCCTCGCATCCCTGGGTATCGGACGCCTGCTCGACGCCCTGCTCTACGGCGTGAGGGGGTTCGATCCGGTGGCGTACGGCGTGGCCGCGGCCGTGCTGCTGGCGGCGGCCGGCCTGGCGAACCTGGTACCGGCGCTTGGCGCGTCGCGGATCGACCCGGTGCGCGCCCTGCGGAACGACTGACGACCCACTGGGAGGGTGTCAACCGAATGCATAGATCGTCAGGTCCAGTATATGCACAATGACGTCCACTCTTGACAGCTCGAAGGCATATGGATCATCCTGATTCATATGCGCACGACATTGGATCTGCCGGTCGGGTTGGTTGAAGAAGCCCGGATGGCCGTCGGCTTCAAGTCGAAGACCGATACGGTGGTGTTCGCGCTGAAGGAGGTTGTCCGGCGCAGCCGGCTGGACGACTTGAAGGCCCTGGTGCGCCGGTTGGACTTCGAGTTCGACCCGATTGAGATTCGCCAGCTGGACAGGAATCGGCGGTGATTGTCGTCGACACCTCGGTCTGGGTGGCCGCGCAGCGCAACGAGCGCATCGGGCGCATGCTCGACACCCTCATCGATGCCGACGAGGTGGCACTGGCCCTACCGGTGCGGCTGGAGTTGCTCGCGGGCCTCGCCAAAAAGGATCGGAAGGCGTTCCTCCGCGCCTTCGGCGCCCTCGTCCAGGTGGTGCCATCGGACGATACCTGGCAGCCCTTGGCTGGCTGGATCGAGCGGTCGGCCGAGGCGGGCGAACGCTTCTCGCTCACCGACCTGCTCATCGCCTCGCTCGCGGCGGACATCGGCGCGCTGGTGTGGTCGCTCGACTCGGACTTCGAGCGCATGGAGCGCCTGAACCTCGTCTCGCGGTACGACCCGCCTCTCAACTGAACCTGAAGTAGCATGAGCGCGCCGCAGCCCGCGGCGAGGAGCCCGCTCATGATCACCAGGCGCGATTTCGTGAAGTCCACTACCGCATCCCTGGCGGCGGCCTCGGTGCTGCCCGCGCGCGCGGAGGGATTGGAAGCCCGTTCGGCCGAGGTCGTCGTCCAGCGCACCGTGCGCCCGGTCGTCATCTCCGACTACTCCGGCTTCGAGTTCAAGAACGGCGGCAGGGAGAACGCGGTCGAGCGCGCCTTCCGGTTGATCACCGAGGGCAGGGACGTGCTCGATGCGCTCATCGCCGGCGTGAACATCCCCGAGCTCGATCCGCTCGAGACCGGCATCGGCTACGGCGCGCTCCCGAACGCCAACGGCGTGGTGGAGCTCGACGCGTCGTGCATGCACGGGCCCACGAAGCGTGCGGGCGCGGTGGCGGGCATCGAAGGCGTGCGCACACCGTCGCTGGTGGCGAAGGCCGTGATGGACAACACCGACCATCACCTGCTCGTCGGCAAGGGCGCACAGGAGTTCGCGCGGGCCCTGGGCTTCACGGTCGAGAACGACCTGAACACGGAGAACTCGCGCCGGCTCTGGCTGGAATGGAAGCGCCGCGTGGACCCGGAGCACTGGCTGGATCCGAAGGGCGATGGACGCAAACCGAAGGACCGGCACGAGAAGGATCCAGGCGCCGACGCGGGGTTGGCGCGAGACCTGCGCGCGCACGTGCTCCACGACCTGGGCTGGGAGTCACGAGCGCTCGCGGCCGGGCGTTCGATGGTTCGCGACGGCCTCATCCGCGAGGGCAGCTTCTGGGGCACCATCAACTGCGACGGCCTCGGCCCGAATGGAGACGTCTGCGGTGTCACCACCACCAGCGGCCTCGCGTGGAAAATCCCGGGCCGCACCGGCGACTCGCCCATCCTGGGCGCGGGACTGTATGTGGACAACGAGGTGGGCGCCGCAGGCTCGACCGGACGCGGCGAGGCAAACCTCTACAACCTCTCGTCCTTCCTCATCGTCGAGGCCATGCGCCGCGGGATGTCGCCGAAGGACGCCGGCATGGAGGCGCTGAAGCGAATCAAGGTCAACACCGTGGAGAAGCGCCTGCTCAACTCGAAGGGCAATCCCAACTTCAACATCCGGTTCTTCGTGCTGAACAAGCGTGGCGAGTATGCCGGTCTCGCGATGTACCGCGCCGGGGAGACGAAGTACGCGGTGTGCACCGAGAACGGCGCGCAGGCGCTGGAGTTGGAGCCGCTGCTGGCAGGGGCGCCGGAAGACTGACGCGGAGCGAGGCGCAGACGCAGAAGAACGGCCGCAGATTACACAGATCGGGCTGGGCCGGGCCACAGATGCAGAAGAACGGCCGCAGATTGCGCGATCAGCGAGCTGGACCGCAAGATGCGGAAAGGCAAGCCGCAGAGTGCGCAGATCAGCCAGAGTCAGGGCGTCTGCCAGAAATCCCGCGGCGGCAGCGTCGGCTTTCGGGCCGGGGATGGGGACGTTTGCCGGCTACCGCACGATGGCCTGGTATACCAGCGGCTGGAAGGCGGCGGCCACGGGCGAGCCCGGGTAGCGCTGCACCAGCATGATGGCCACCAGCTTCTCCTTCGGATCGACCCAGAACACCGTCCCGTAAATGCCGCTCCACCCGTAGAGCCCGTGGGACCCGAGCGTCTGCGTGGCGCCGAGGTCGGTGACGACGCGGAAGCCGAGGCCGAACTGCGCGCCCCCGCCCACCAGGCCCGAGGGCGGCAGGTCCGAGGTGTGGCTGGTCGTCATCAGCTCGATGGTCTTCGGGCTGAGCAGCCGCACGCCGTCGAGTTCGCCGCCGTTCAGCAGCATCTGCGCGAAGCGCGCGTAGTCGCGCGCGGTGGAGACCAGGCCCGCGCCGCCAGAGAAGTACGTCTTCGGCGCCTGGTACCACGCCACCGGCGACATCACGGTGTTGCCGAACGTCTCGGGATCTTTCATCGGCCGGATGCCGCCCGCCCCGTCGGGCGAGTAGACCGTGGCGAGCCGCGACCACTTCCCCTCGGGAACGTCGAACCCGGTGTCGTTCAACCCGAGCGGCTTGAAGATGCGCTCGCGGAAGAACGCGTCGAGCGACTGTCCCGACACCACCTCGACGACCCGACCAAGCACGTCGGTGGAGAGGCTGTAGTTCCAGGCGGTGCCCGGCTGACTCACCAGCGGCTCGGCGGCCAGTTTGTCCATGGCCTCGGCCAGCGTGAGCGACGTCGTCGCGAGGCCGTCCGGCACGCCGTTGGCCCGATAACCCTGCCCCACGGGGCCACCGTTGAGGAATCCGTACGTCAGGCCCGACCGGTGCGAGAGCAGCTCGCGGATGTTGCTGTCGCGACGCGCCGGGACCGGTTCCGGCGGGGCATCGGGACCGGTGGCGCGCACGCGCTGCCCCTTGAAGGCGGGAATGAACTTCGACACCGGATCGGTGAGCAGGAGCTTGCCCTCTTCGTACAGCATCATCACGGCGACGCTGGTGACGGGCTTGGTCATCGACGCGATACGGAAGATCGTGTCCGTGCGCATCGTCGAGCGGCTCTCCGCGTCCTGGAAGCCGGAGGCGTGCACGTCGGCCACCCTGCCGTTGCGCGCGAGCAGCGTGACGATGCCGGCGGCCTCGCGGCGATCGACGAAGCCCTGCATCCCGCGGTGGAGCCGCTCGAGGCGAGCCGGGGACAGGCCCACGCTCTGTGGCGTATTCGGCCTCGACACGGGCGCGCGCGCCGGCGCCGGGGCCGGGGCCTGCGCCGAGACGGCCAGGCCCGCAACGGCGGCGAGCACGAGCGCGCGGAACCACGGGATCACAGCGGACATGGGACCTCCTGCCAGTCGCGCGACATCATAGCGGACGGGCCCGGGTCGCGCAGGCGGCTCACCGTCCGCGCGCCAGGAATTCGCTATGCCAGTTCTGGACAATCGACAGACCGGAGATGGCCTGCGCCTGCGCCTCGGACATCGCGGCGACGCCGCGTTGGCCGTCGGGAGCGAGGTCGTAGAACATGGCCCACCCGGAGCCCCACGTGAACAGCTTCTCAGGTCGCCCGAGGGTGACAGCGTTGCCATCGCCGCGTCCAAGTGCCACGGACATCATGTCGCCGTTCAGCGCACGGTAGACGACCCGATCGCCGCGCGGTGAGATGCGGACCCACCCGCCACCGTTGTCGGAGAGCTGCCATTTGCCCTCGCCATTCGGCAGCTGGGTCAGGTAGATCTCGTCGCGCCCGGTCTCACCCGAGACGTAGGCGACCAGCCGGCCGTCCGGCGAGACATCCGGAAAGCGGGCGCCACGGTGCGCGCCGCCGAGCCGGTGGATGGCGGCCGGCGTATCGAGATCCACCCAGGCCACCTCCCACTGCGACCTGGGAGGTCTATCCCCGCTGCCGCTGCCTTCGGCGGCCATGGCACCGAGATTGAACACCACGCGACGGCCATCGGCGGTGGGAGATGGAAACCGCGCGCCCCTGGCGACGACCTGCTCGGCTCCTCCGGCGTCGGCCGGCTTCATGATCATGTCGGGGGTGCCACTTTCACCGCGGACAAAGACCAGCTGCCCGGTGGTCCCGACGAACCGTGGGGAGACGTCCGACCGGCTGGTCGTGATGCGCTGGCGCGCGCCCGTGGCGACATCGAACATCCACAGCCCGTCTTCCCCCGATGCGAGAAGCCGGGCGCCATCGGGCGAGACGCCCAGGCCTTCGCGCCATGGCTGCGGCCCTGCGATCGTGGGGCCCACGCGGCCATCGAGCGAGAACCAGGCGAGCTTCATCGACTGGTCGCCGCGCTCCGGGGTGAAGAGCAACGTGCCGTCGTCGGCCACGCTGGGCTCGGCGCCCTCACCAATCAGGAAGGGCTCGCCGGCCACCTCCAGCCGCTCTGCCGAAAACGGCACTGCCCAGAGGCCGACCGCCGGGGAACGGCGCTCGAAGACGATGTGGCCGCTTGGTGCGTAGCGCGGGCGGTAGACGTCAGAGAGCTCGAGCAGCGTCTTGAGAGTGCCCGAGGCGACGACCCCGATCGCGTCGGGCTGCGAGGCGGCGCTGCTGCGCACGGTCGCCAGGATGCCGCCGCCAGGCAACACGTTCAGGCTGCGAAGGTCGCCGACTTCCCGCGGTGGCTGAAAGACGACGGCCAGATCGCCCCCTGTATCCGCCACGCGATACACCGGGCCGCTGGCGAGAGTGATCAGGATCGACCCGTCCCGCGTCCACGCGCCCGATGCACTGCCAAGCGGCGCCTGTACGGCCGGCAGCCTGGCCACCAGGACCACGGCGCCGCCCGCGACCGGAGCCTTCAACAACTGCTCGCTGCGGAAGTAGCCTACCCATTCTCCCGACGGCGACCAGAACGGCCTGACCGCGGCATCGGTACCCGGCAACTCGCGGGGCTGCCATTCGTCGAGCGACTGCACCCACAGCCTGGAGTTGGCCACATAGGCGACGCGGCGCCCGTCGGGTGAAATGACGGGAAACTGGATTCGAGCGCCGTCGCTCCTGACGGCGACCTGGAACTTTCGGGTCACGGGTTCGGCCCGCGGACGCGCGAAGTAGCCAACGAGACCGGCCGCGACGGCGACGCCGAGGATTGCCGTGCCGATCAGTGCGCGACGAGCGCGCGAGGGTGGCGGCGCGGACGTGGCCACCGGCATGGTGGTCTCGGAGGCCGGTCGGCCAAGCGCGATGCGCGCCTCCCCGATGTCGCGAAGGCGGATCTGGGCATCCTTCTCCAGGCATCGCTCGAGGACGGCACGAACCGTCGCCTGCGTGGCCTGCGGCAGCGCTGTCCAGTCGGGAGACTTGTGTACCACGGCAGCCAGCACGTCGGTGATGGTCTCGCCGTCGAAGGCCCGCCGGCCGGTCAGCATCTCGTAGAGCACGCAGCCGAACGCCCAGATGTCCGAGCGCTTGTCGACCACCTTCCCGCGCGCCTGTTCCGGGCTCATGTAGGCGGCGGTGCCGAGGATGACGCCGGCCTGGGTCATGGCCGGAGTCGTGATGGTGGGAGAGTCTGCAGGCCCCCCGGTTCTCGGCTGCCCGATTCCGGCGCCCGACTCCACGGCCTTGGCCAGTCCGAAATCCAGCACCTTCACCGTGCCGTCCGGCTTGACCTTGATGTTTGCGGGCTTCAGGTCACGGTGAACGATGCCGGCCTCGTGGGCGCTCTCCAGCGCCTGGGCAATTTGCCGGGCAATGGGTAGCGCCTCGTCTCTCGGAATGGGCCCGCGAGAAATCCGCTCGGCCAGATCCTCGCCCTCGACCAGTTCCATCACGAGCGCGGACGCGCCAGCCGACTGCTCGAAACCGTACACCTGCGCGATGTTGGGGTGATTCAGCGCTGCCAGCGTCTGCGCCTCGCGCTCGAACCGCATCCGGCGATCGGGGTCGTGGGCGACGAGGTCTGGCAGGATCTTCAGCGCGACACTGCGCCCAAGCGTCGTGTCGTGGGCCCGGTAGACCTCGCCCATGCCGCCCGCCCCGAGCGCGCCCTGCACCTCGTAGGGCCCCAGCCGCGTGCCCGGAGCTAGCGGCATCTCGTTACCGTGGTGTGCATAGGGCGGCCGGCGCGATTCGTGCCTTCGTGGTTTCTGTTTCTCTCTCTACTTCTTGAGCGCGGGGTTGACATAGGGCGCCAGGACGCGGTCCGGATCCGGCCGGACGCTCAGGTAATCCACGTGATCGGCGATGTCGATCCAGCCGTGCGGCACGCCCGCCGGGATGATGATGATGTCACCGGGCTTCACCGCGCGCTTCACCACATCCGCGCCTTCGATTCGTCCGCTGCACGAGGGCCCGTTCAGCACGCGCGTCACCTGGCTGTCGGGCGCGGACTTCCGGCCGTTGACGATGTGGCCGCCGGTGACGAGCGTACCGCCGCCCGACGTGATGATGTACGTCTCGGTCTGGTGATCGTGCGCGATGCCCGAGGCGGTGCCGGGCGCGGCGGCCGCGCTGCTCTGCTCGCCACACGGCGTGACCGGCGTGGCCGCCGCGGCTGTCGGGGCAGGCGCAGGGGCGCCACCGCCTGCGGCCGGACGCGGCGGAGCGTTCGACGGCCCGCGATGGATGGTGCCCACGGCGAGATTCAGCTTGCCGATGTCCACGCTCACGAGCTGGCGGTCAACGCCGGGGCCGGCATTGACGGCCTTCACCTGTTCATCGGTGATGTAGGTGGCGGCCTTCGGGGACTGTGCCAGCGCCAAGGCCGGCCACAGAAGCAGCAGCGACGAGATTCGCACGGCACGCGTGTTCATAGGGATCCTCCCGGACGGCGGACACTATACCGCGGGAAAAGAAACCACGAAGGAGCACGAGGGTCTCACGACGGCGCCAGGCTTCCGACGGTCCGTACACAGAAAGGCTTCCCAGGGTTGTCCCCAAGGAAGCCTTCGTGTGTCCTTCGCGCCCTTCGTGGCTTCGTGGTTTCGGTGACAGCTAGAAGTTCGTCGTCTTCAACGCCTTCTGCGCCTCCTGCACGGCCGGCGACGTGGGGGCGGCACCCGGCATCGTCGTCAGTTCCTGGTACTGCGCGCGGGCGGTGGCCTGGTCTCCTGCGGCGGCCGCGGCGCGCGCGAGGCCCAGCACCGAGGGCGTGCGCTTCGGCGTGCGCAGCAGCGACTGTTCGAAGGCCGCGACGGCTTCCTTCGCGCGGCCGGCCTCGAGCAGCATCTCGCCGTAGAGCTCGAAGGCGGGCTTGATCGGATCCGGCGGGCCCGAGGGTGCGTTCAGCGTCTTCTCGGCATCCGCGGCGTCCTTCGCGAACGCGAGCGCCTCGTCCTTCTGCCCCTTCGCCCAGCGGATGACGGCGCCCAGTTCCTTCTCGCGCACCAGGTGCGGGCGCGCTGCGTAGGACGTCGCGCCGCCCTGCGCCTTCGCCGTGATGCCCTTCAGCGCCGTTTCCGCGGCTTCGGCCGTGGCCATGTCACCGGTCTTCGCGGCGCTGACACCGACGATGTAGGTCCAGGTGGCCGAGCCCCCGCCGCCGCCCATCCCCGGCATGCCCGCCATCCCCGGCATGTTCGCGTGCTCGCCGCCCGCGGGCGCGGCCGGAGCCGCCAGGGTCAGCTTCTCCCACTCACCGGTGTCAGAGATATAGCGCGCGCGCATGCCGAGGTAGCCGTCGCGGATGCCCGCGTTCGTCGGGTTCCGGTCCGCCGCCGCCTTCGCCTGCTCGACGTTCTTCTTCGCATCGTCGTACTTGCCGAGCATCGTGTTGGCGTAGGCGAGCCACGACAGCGTGTGGAAGTCCTCGCGACCTTCGGCGAGCTTCATGCGCGTGTTCAGGTCCACCGCCGCCTTGTAGGCGTCGATGTTCGACGCCACGGCCTTCTGCCACATCCCCAGCTGCACGTAGATGTGCGACGGCATGTGCAGCGCGTGCGCGGCGGAGGGTGCGATCTTCGCGTAGGCGTCCGCGGCGTTCAGCCCGAGGGGCGCGTGATCCGGATCGTCGAACGAGTGGATGATGAAATGGGCAGCGCCCGGGTGCTTCGGGTTCTTCTGGTAGACCTGCTCGACGATGGACGCGGCCATTGCCTGGCGGCGGAAGCCCGTGTCTCCCGACCGCACGGTGCCGAGCAGCGACAGCGCGTAGAAGACCGCGACCTCGTGATCGTCGGGCCACTGAGCGTACATGCGCGCCATGGCCTGTGAGTAGGCGTTGTCGCGCGTCAGTTTGTCGCCCGGGGAGAAGTACAGCGTGTGGAGGGCCTCGAAGAACGCCTTCTCCTTGGGCAGCTTCGCCTTCGCCACGCGGCCCGCGGGCGTGGGATCGAGCCTGTCGAGCACCTGCTTGGCCTTCTCGACGTCCTGCTGGGCCCACAGCGGGTGGTTGTGGCTCATCGCCTCGCCCCAGTAGGCCATCGCAAAGGACGGATCGGCCTTCTGCGCGGCCTGGAACGCCACGGCGGCCTCGTCGAACTGGAAGTTGTGGAGCGCCTTGACTCCCGTCAGGAATGCGTCCTGCGCACCGGCGGCGCCGGACGTGGGGAAGGTGATGGAGCCGAACTCCTGCGTCGAGGGATGAGAGGAGAGGGCAAGGGCCAGGACGAGGCCGGCGGCAATCGCGACCAGGTGACGCTTCGGGGACATGAGCCTTCCTTTCGTGACGCCCAAAGCCCGGCCCGCCCTCGCCAGGGCTACCGGCGAGGCAAGGCCGCCCACGCCGCTGGTGCGGCGGGAGCGCGGGCTCGTGACGTGACTCGGGAAGGATACACCCCCCAGTGGGGGTTCTGGCGTTCTCAGGTTCTGGGGTTCTCAGGTTCTCAGGCTCAGCCGTTACGCTTGCGCGTGGTCTCGACCGAGGCCGAACCCACCTCGTGCCACCAGCGGTCGGCGGCGTGCAGGCGATAAGGCGCAAACGACAGCGGCAGATGCTCTCGCAGATACTCGCCCGCGGGAAGGCGGGCCGGTGGCTGATGGCGGACTTCGCGGAGTGCCTTGGCCTCCTCGGCCCGGGCGACCCTGCGCATCAGGACTTTGGTTGCACCCTTCATGACTGCGACCCCCGACTGAACGTGATCCCGTTCCTCGATGCCCCCGCAGCAGGTGACACAGCGTGTCGGTGCTGCCACTTCTTTTCACTCCTGCACGGCGAGGGCTCACCGCGATTGCACTGCCTTGCTCACTGCCAGCGCCTGGTCGAACGGTCGACCGGGCGTTGCCGGCTCACAGTGCAACCGGGGTGCCAGAGATCTCGGGTTCTGGGGTTCTCGGGTTCTGGGGTTCTCGGGTTCTTAGGGTTCGCCTACGACTTCAGAAACGCCTGCAGCTCTGACAGCACGTCGGCGGGCGCATCCTCCTGCAGGTTGTGGCCGGCCGGCAGGCCCCTGCCGGTAACGTTGACGCCGCGTTCCTTCCAGATGGCCAGCACGTCGTAGAGCCGCCCCATCGGCCCTTTGAGGCCCCACAGCGTCAGCAGCGGGCACTGGATCTTGCGGCCCCAGCTCTCCTCGTCGTGCTTCAGGTCGATCGACGCCGACGCGCGATAGTCCTCGCACATGCCGTGGATGTTCGCGGGATCGTTGTAGACGCGCATGTACTCCCGCTGCACGTCGGTGGTCGCCTTCGCGCGCTGGGCCTCGTACTGGGCCTTCAGCTGCTCTTCCGGCCCCGGGGCCGCGCGCACATAGTTGAACCAGTGGAAGTACGCCTGGATGAACTCCAGCGTGACGTGCGTGTAGAGGTAATAGGTGGGGATGATGTCGAGCACGGCGAGCCTGGTCACCTTGTCCGGGTGGTCGAGCGCCAGGCGGTGGCCCACACGGCCGCCGCGATCGTGACCCACGACGGGAAACCGGTCGAAGCCGAAGTGCGTCATCACCTCGACCTGGTCCAGCGCCATGGCGCGCTTCGAGTAGTTGGTGTGGTCGGCGGTATCGGGAGGCTTGCTGGAGTCGCCGTAACCGCGCAGGTCGGGGACGATGACCGTATGCGTCTTCGACAGCTCGGGCGCCACCAGTCGCCACGAGATGTGGGTCTGTGGCGCACCGTGCAGTAACAGCACGGGCGGTCCCGAGCCCGCGCGAACCAGATTGATCTCGGCTCCGGACGTCTTCACTCGTTCGGACGTGAAGCCCGGGAAGAAATCCGGGAGGTTTGCACCGGCGGCGGGGGCCTGCGCTTCGGCCTGGCCGGGTCGCGCCAGGGCGGCCGCGGCCAGCACGGCGGCATGCTTCAACGCGTCACGTCGATTCATGGGGGTCATCGCGCTGAATGGTCGGGCTGGACGGGACCGGATGTCAATGGTCGAATAGAGGGCACCAGATGATCGCCACACTCGATTCGAACCTCGCCGCTCTCGCGGGCACCCGCATCGTGTTCGGCCACCAGTCGGTCGGCGAGAACATCCTCGACGGCCTTCGCGACCTGGCCCGCGAAGCCGGCGTCCCGCTGACCATTGGCACCCCCGACGACCCGCCCCCGGCGGGGACGGGCGCGGTCATCCACGCGCGGATCGGCCGGAACACCGAGCCGCTGAGCAAGCTCGCGGCCTTCGGCCCGCTGGTGGATACCGCTGCGGCGCGCGGTCCGGTGAACGTGGCGCTGCTGAAGTTCTGCTACATCGACATCGACGAACGCACCGACGTCGAGGGCCTGTTCGCGGCCTATCGCTCCACGCTGGACGCGGTGGCCGCGCGACACCCCGCGACCCGCGTGATACCGGTGACCGCCCCGCTGCGCCACTCGGCCGGGGGGCCTGGAGTGTGGGCGCGCGAGCTGCTGGGACGCCCCAACCACAGCAAGCTGGCCAACCTCGCCCGCCACCGGTTCAACGAGAAGGTGCGCCGACACTGGGCGGGCCGGCCCCTGTTCGATCTGGCCGCGGCCGAGGCCACGCGTCCGGACGGCACGACCGAGACGGTCCGGGCCAACGGGGTGGCCTGCGAGCACCTGCTGTCGGCGTACACCGACGATGGGGGGCACCTGAATGTCGCGGGACGCCGCGCTGCGGCCGCGGCGTTCGTGACCGCCCTCGTCCACGAGTAAGACATCCCCGGCGGAGGGTCGCAGTCGCTCGACGACGAACTCATCGCCGAGGAGGTCGCCGAGCGGACAGGGCCCTGACCCGCGCCTGGAAGACGCACACGTCCGAGGCCTGTGTCACCTCGAGGGTGTCCAGCGCCTCGAGCCGCGCTGCGGCGCTGCTCCTCGCGCCGCGGTAGGTGGACTGCAGCAGCCTCAGCAGGTTGTCGCGCCCGAGACGATGCGACTCGCGCGCCGTCAACCGGCTTCGAAGGGCGAAGTGGGGCGCGTGCTCGGCCAGGACCGCGTCGGTGCGGTTCCGCTCGACGCGCGCGCCCTGCACCACCTCGCGCAGCTCGACGAGGTCGTCCGGCGCGGGCAGGGCGATCACGAGATGTCCGCCGGGCTTCAGCACGCGCGCGCACTCGGCCGGGTTCCGCCGCCCGTGCACGGAAAGCACCACGTCCACGCTGCCGTCGGTAATCGGCAGCCGCCGGTCCGCGTTGGCCACGACCCACGTGAGATCCGGAAACCGGCGCGCGGCGTGCTCGATGGCCGCCACGGACAGGTCGATGCCGATGCCCATGATCGGGTGCGCGCCCGCCAGTGCGCCCAGCGCGTCGCCGGTACCGGATCCGAGATCCACCACCACGGCGTCGCGTGGCAGTCCCATGGCCGCGACCTGGCGGACGACCACGTCCACAACCGCCCGACCTGCCCCCGCCGCGAGCAGCGCCGCTCGCGCCTCGACGGCGGTCTGTGCATCGCCCGGCTCAGGCGACTTCCGGTCCTGCGGCTGCAGCAGGTTCACGTGGCCACGGCGCGCCACGTCGAAGCTGTGCCCGCGCGGGCAGGTCCAGGCGCGGTCCCGGCGCTCGAGCGGCATCCCGCACGTGCGCACCGTGCAGGCCAGTGGAGGCGCACTCACGTGGCGATCGTAACGCGTCGGGCGGGACGGAAGTACGCGCCGGGAGTCGGGAGGGAAACGACGGCTACCGCCCATGTAACGCCGCCCCCGTTTGTGGCACTATTCGCCAGACGCGGCGGACATCGGACACCCGGAGCCTCCCCCCAAGAGAGCTGGCAGGTGGCCATGGCGAAGAACATCATCCTGTGCTCGGATGGCACGGGGAACCGCGACATCAAGGGCCGGGGCACGAACGTCTTCAAGCTGTTCGAGGCCGTGGACCTGAACGATCACCGGACCAACCCGGTGCTCGACCAGCAGCTCGCCTTCTATGACGACGGTGTCGGCACGAGGGGCAGCACGTTCCTGCGGGTGCTCGGCGGTGCGGCGGGGTACGGGCTCAAGCGCAACGTCAAGGATCTCTACCGCGCGCTTTCGCGCGTGTACGACCCCGGGGATCGCATCTACCTGTTCGGCTTCAGCCGTGGCGCGTTCACGGCGCGGACCCTCGCCGGCCTCATCGGCGCCTGCGGGATCGTGAAGGGCGAGTCGTGCCTCACCACCCACGCCCTGCACGAGGCCGTCGAGGCGGCCTACGTCGCCTACCGCTCGCGCTACAGCAGCGCGCTCACCACGGCATTCCGCAGGCTTCGCCGCACCGCCGACAGCCAGGACACCATCGACGCGTTCCAGCGCGCGTATCCCGTCCACACGAACGTGCCCATCGAGTTCATCGGCGTGTGGGACACCGTCGATGCCGTCGGCCTGCCGTTCGCGCTCGCCGGCGTGGTGAACCGCTTCGTCTACCAGTTCAAGTTCCCTACCCAGACGCTGGGCTCCGCGGTCCGGCACGCCTACCACGCGCTCGCGATCGACGACGCGCGGCAGGCGTTCGATCCGGTGCTGTGGGTGGGACCGGACGATCGGATCGAGCAGGTGTGGTTCGCGGGCGCGCACTCCAACGTCGGCGGCGGCTATCCGAAACAGGGCATGTCGCTGGTGGCCCTGGACTGGATGCTCGCTCACGCCGCGGCCAGCGGGCTGCGGCTGCACAAGATGGACCGCGAGATCTTCCACTGCCACGCCAGCGTGGACGACATGCTCTACAACCCGCGGAGCGGCATCGGTTGCTTCTACCGCTGGGCGCCGCGCGACATCCGGAAGTATTGCGTCCGCAACGGCATCGCGCCCCGCATCCACCTCGCGGTGGCGGAACGCATCGCCCACGCGACGGACGATTACGCGCCGGGCAACATCCCGCCGTCGGTGACCGTGGCCACGACGCCCGTGGACGCGAGCGATCCGCGGCGGGTCGAGCGCGAGCGCATTCTCGGACGCCGGGCCGAGGCCGTTCAGACGGTGCTGCAGCAGGCGCTCTCCGGCGGCTACCTGCTGGACAGGGTCCGCACGCACGTGAGCATCGGCGACGGGTCGTACTGGTTCATGGTCATCGCCTGGGGGATGGTGCTGCTGGGAGCGCTGCGGCTGGCCGGCGCCCTCGTCTGGCCCGACGACAAGGCCCTCAGCGTCGCCGGCCCGCTGGTGGCCGTGGGCCTGGTCTGCCTGTTGTGCGCGCGGTTCCTGGGCAACTATGCGGATCACGCCATGACGGAGGTTTTCTCGCAATTCTGGCAGCAGCACCAGAAGCACCTGCGCCACACGCTGAAGACAGCGCACGAGCAGGCGCGCGAGTCGAGCGCGCGCGTGAACATGTCGGCGATCCGAAATCGTGTCGGGAGGGGCGCCTGACGCGACGGGGCCGAACTGCGACGGGAGAGACTGTCGGGAGGGACTGAGGCTGGTCGGGAGGACGTGGCGGCAGGACACTCCCGACCAGGAGCCCTCTCGATCGAAATCCCTCCCGGCTGGCGATCCCCCCTCCCGACAGGAACTCCCGTCCCGTCGTGATGTGATCCCTCCCGACGCGATCCGGTATCCTGTTCAGCTGACCATCATGCTGAGAGCCGGAATCGTCGGACTGCCCAACGTCGGCAAGTCCACCTTGTTCAATGCCGTCACCCGGACCCGCAAGGCCGAGGCGGCCAACTATCCCTTCTGCACCATCGACCCCAACGTGGGCATCGTCACGGTGCCCGACGCACGCCTCGCGGTGCTCCAGAAAATCGCCAAGACCGGTGTCGTCATTCCTGCCGCCATCGAGTTCGTGGACATCGCGGGCCTGGTGAAGGGCGCCAGCCAGGGCGAGGGCCTGGGCAACAAGTTCCTCACCCACATCCGCGAGGTGGATGCCATCGTGCAGGTAGTGCGGTGCTTCGAGGACGAAGACGTGCACCACGTCTCGGGCACCGTGGACCCGGTGCGCGACATCGAGGTCATCAACACCGAGCTGATGCTGGCGGACCTCGAGTCCGTGACCAAGAAGCGCGAGCGCGTCCACAAGGACGCCAAGCGCGGCGACAAGGACGCGGCTGCCGAGGACGCGGTGCTGGCCCAGCTGATCGAGGCGCTCGAGGCCGGACGGCCGGCCCTGACCGTGCCGCTGTCGCCCGAGGAGCGTGCCATCTCGAGGCAGTTCTTCCTGCTGAGCGACAAGCCCACCATCTTCGCGTGCAACGTGAAGGACACGGACCTGGCCGCGGCGGACTTGAACCCGCACGTGATGAAAGTGCGCGACTACGTGACGACGCACCTGTCGTGCGAGGCGGTGGTCATCTCCGCGCAGATCGAGAGCGAGCTGATTGATTTGTCGCCCGAGGAGGGTGAGGCGTTCCTGAAGGAGCTCGGCGTCAACGAGAGCGGCGTGGGCGACAAATCAATCA
>DAIRFN010000339.1:0-5486 GCA_036795065.1 Vicinamibacterales bacterium | reverse complement strand
CTAACGGCTGCGAATGAGCCGCGCGCCGTCACCCGTGTCAGCGGCGCGTCGGCTCCATTCGCGGGTTAGCCCGCTCATTCGATTCCGGGTTGCTCCAGGCCTGGGCGCGCGCAGCCAGTTCGTCCTTTACCTGCGGCCAATCATGGAGCGTGGCGGGATCGAAGTCAGCCCCGTTCGGCCACACCAGGGTGCCGGCCTCTTCGTCGAGGCGAACGGCATTGAACATCGCCGATTCGCGCAGCGGTCCGAAGAGTACGCCGTGCAGGACCGGCGTGAAGTCGATCCGTTGCTCCGTGCCGTCCGCGAAGGCCACCGAGAGGGTCCGGGGCCCGATGATGTTGAATCGTGTCACCCGATGAATAGGATGCATGGGCCTACCTTAGCGGATCGATCTTGAACGGTGGCTGGCCGGATTGCAAGAGATCCCAGTCCCGTTGCAGCTCGGCTCGATGAATCTCCGCCCATGCCTCGACGAGGCGTTGCTGCGTCTTCGGCAGGCTGCCACCCAAGCACTCGATCGTGTCGAGCGCGAACACGGCCGCGTGGTCCTGGTAGTAGGCGTGGAAGTGCGGCCGGTGATGCTGACCGCCCGCCTCGACGAACATTCGGATCACGATGCCAAAGAAGCGCGAGATTTCCGGCACGCCAGCACTTTACATCGCCGGCGGCTGTCGTGTCGGGCTAACGGCGTGGCGTTGAGCCGCGCCGCGCTCGCGCAGGATACCACCGAGCGCGGGAACCCGGCGGGCGCGCACGCGACCGCCGGGCGACGGCTCCAACGCCTTGTTAGCCCGCCTTTCGCCGACGAGTCGAAGACTCTCGAGCCTTCGGCACTGCCTTGATGACCGACCGCAGCAGCACGTTGACAGACTGTGATGAGTGAAAGACCGCTGCGACGTCGGGATCCAGCACGACGGCCACGGTTCCAGGGCCCAGCTGCTTCGCAAAGCGGTTCGGTTTCGCCTGGTCGTAGTCGAATTGATATTCGGGCCGTAGTTCGTTCGGCCGCGCCCGTTTACGACTTCTTTGTGTGCTCTTCATGGCGATTTCGTTCTGCGGCGGTCGCTCGCCTGGCACTGATGATACGAACGCGACCTTCCCGTTCAGTGAAGCTCACAACGAGGAGCCGCGGCTTCGTCGACAACCCAACGATGATCTCCCGCGGCTCCTCGCCCGAATGGTCGGGGTCGTCGAAGAGCGCCGCGAGGGGATCCGCGAAGACCGACACAGCCTCGTCAAAGGCCACACCGTGCTTAGCGAGATTGCCCTCGGCCTTTGAAGCGTCCCACTCGAACTCGAGGCTCATCGTCTCTAGTCGAGCCTACCATGTTGGCCGCGTCGTGAAGTCTTGTCGGCCTAACGCCTGCGGCTAAGCCGCGGCGCCCAGGCGCCCATTCTGGACGATCAGCGGGCCGGGGCGCTACTCGCCGTCGGCTTCAGCCGCTTGTTAGGCTACCGTAGCATTAATGTGCTACATTCGCAATATGACCAAGGAAGTCACGTTGCGGCAGGCGGGCGGCTCAGTCAGCGCGACCCTGCCCAAGGATATGGCCGACCGCCTTCGGCTCGAAGCCGGTGACCGCATTCTCGCCGTTGAAACCGACCGGGGCATTCTCCTGACTCCCTATGACCCCGAGGCGGAACGGGCGCTGAAAGTGGCCGCCAAGGCGGCCAAGAAGTATCGGAATGCCCTTCGCGAGTTGGCCAAGTAGCCGTGGCCAAGCCCACGCGTGAGCCGCGGTGGCTGGCCCGGATGGTGGTCGACGCCATTCACAGCGATCAGCTTCGCGAGCACGGCGGCCTACCGGGCGTGCGCGACGAGAATGTTCTGGAATCGGCGCTGGCCCGCCCCCAACAGAAGTGGCACTACGGGGAGGAGACCGACATTCCGGTCTTGGCGGCCGCCTATGCGTTCGGGCTCGTCCGCAACCATCCGTACCGCGATGGTAACAAGCGCATCGGCTTCCTCGCGATGGTTACGTTCCTTGGGGTCAACACCTACACCTTCGAGGCCACCGATGCCGAGGTGGTGACCACATTCCTGGCACTGGCGGCTGGAGACGTGTCCGAGGATCAACTGGCGGCCTGGATCCGCGATCATTCTCGACGATCGCGCTGATGATGTTGGCAGCCTAACGTTGTATAGGCGGAACGCCGTCACTGCAGGATACGCCCCGCGAGCGCTCGCGCTGATCCCCACGGGAACGGCGTCGCCCCGTCCTCACACTGCCGCCATTCTGGTGGCCGCCCGGCTCCCAGTCAACCCACACCTCCACATCGGGTTGTGGCGCCACCCACGGCCGGCGGCAGCCAGCACGGTGGGCGGGAGATCCCGTGGTAATCGGGATGGGCCGCGAGCGGCTATCCCTCGACACGAGCTCAATCCGCGTGGCCCTGCTCGGTGGCACGGGCATTGCCCCTCGGTCGACCCGAGGTGCCCCATGCGCGAGCTCGAGTCGTCCCTCCAGCAGTTCGCTGAGTTTCTCCTGAAAGCCCGATTCGTCCACGAAACCGCGGCTCCCCACTGCGTGCGCCACGTCCGCCAGTTCCTCACGCGGCCCGCCACCGAGGGCGCACTCCAGGATCGGGTACGCAGGTTCTGCGAAGACCTGGAGCGCGAGGGATCGCAGGATTGGCAGGTCCGCCAGGCCGAGCAGGCCCTGCGCCTCTACTTCATCCACTTCCTCCGCCGCACCGACTGGAACCAGGCACCCGCCAACCCCGCCATCGACCGCCAGGGACAGGTCACGCCGCTCACCGCGCTCGAGCAGTTGCGCCTGCGGCTGCGCGCGCGCCACTACGCCATTCGCACCGAGGAGAGCTACACCCACTGGGCCCGCCGCTTCCTCGACTACCTGGCCGAGCGCCAGGGGCAACCCCGGCCCGGCGTCGACGCCCAGGCCGTGCGCGACTTCGCTACCCACCTCGCCGTCCGCCAGCGCGTCTCCGCCAGCTCGCAGAACCAGGCGGTGAGCGCCGTGCTGTTCCTGTGCCGCGAGGTGCTGCGCCTGGAGGTGCAGGGCCTTGAGCTCTCGGCCCGCGCCAGGCGCGGCGCCCACCTGCCCGTCGTGCTGAGCCTGCCCGAGACCGCAGCGCTCCTCGACGCGATGCACGGCACGGCGCGCCTCATGGCGACCCTGATCTACGGCGGTGGCCTCCGCCTGTCGGCGTGCTGCGAGCTGCGCGTGAAGGACCTGGACTTCGACCAGGGCCTCGTCTTCGTCCGCGGCGGCAAGGGCGACAAGGACCGCTCGACACTGCTCGCCGAGTCAGGGAGAGAGGAGCTACGCGCCCATCTGTCGAGGTCCGAGGCGCTCCACCACGCCGATCGCCGCGCCGGGCTTGCCGGCGTATGGCTGCCCGACGCGCTGGAGCGGAAGTACCCGAACGCCGGCCGCTCGCTCGGGTGGTCCTGGGTGTTCCCCAGTCACACCCTCTCCACCGATCCGCGCACCGGCATCGTCCGGCGCCACCACGTCCACGAGACCGTGGTGCAGAAGGCGGTGAAGGAGGCCGCCGCCCGCGCGCGCATTCACAAGCCCGTCTCGGTGCACACACTACGCCACTGCTTCGCGACGCACCTGCTGCTCAACGGCGTCGACATCCGGCAGATCCAGGAGTACCTGGGCCACGCACACGTCGAGACGACGATGATCGACACGCACGTCGTCAGGGAGCTCCGCAACCCCGCGAAGAGCCCACTGGACCTGCTGAACGCGTCGCGACAAGCCCGAGAGCGGGAATGACGGCTGACCGAGTCGGTTCACCCGCCGCACCCGCTCCCCTACCGGGAAACCTTCTGCAGCGCCTGCGCCGCCTCGTTCACCTGCGCGGCCAGCGCGTTCACCGCCGCCGACACGGTGCGCACGCCGCCCTGCGCCTCGTCGTAGCGCTTCTCCTCCAGCCCCTCGCGAATCTGCGGCATCGTCTTCACGCCGTAGCCGGTGTAGAAGCCGGGCGCGTAGATCTGGTGCTTGAACCAGTCGCGACGCGGCAGGCCGTCGCTGTTGCCGAGCTTGCGCTCCGACTGCAGCAGCAGCGTGTTCAGGGCACGAAGTTCCGCGCGGCCGACCAGCGAGCCAGACGAGGCGCGGTCGACGCTCGCGTACGCCTTCTCGAAGGCCTGGCCGGCACCGCGGAGCGACTCCACCGCGGCCCGGACCGGGGCGAGGTCCAGCTTGGCGTCCTTCTTCTCCGCCGCCAGCTTCTCGAGCTCCACGACGTAGCGCATCAGCGTGTCGGCCGTATCGGTGAACTGGAACGGAAGCACGGGCGCGTCGGCCAGCCGCAGCACCAGCGTGCCGGTGAGCTGCGAGAGCGTTCGACCGTACGAGAAATCGCCGTCGGAGTACTTCGTGTACCAGTTCATCGTGTCGAAGACCGAGTGGTAGACGCCGCCGCTGCTCTCGCCGCCGAAGCCCACGTTCAGGGCCGACAGGGTGAGGTGCTGGAGGAACGGGGTGAAGTCGGAGCCGGAGCCGAGCGGATCCAGGCGGATGGCCGCGTCCTTCTCGCGCTCGCCCCGCTCGGCCTCGGGCGTGTTCATCACCTGGCGGCGTCGCGATTCCTCGGCCACGGGCTTCCCGCTCCGCGGATCCATCACCTCGCGCGCCACCTCGTTCATCAGCTGCTGCAGGCCGTGCGACCCGCCGGCGTTCAGCCACCCTTTTCCGCTGCTGTCGGTATTGATGTAGACGGCCGCCTTGTCACGCAGCTCGGCCGCGTGCTTCTCGGCCCATTCGGTGGAGCCGAGCAGTCCCCACTCCTCGCCGTCCCATAACGCGAGGATGATGGTGCGCTTCGGCCGCCACCCGGTCTTCAGCAGTTCGGCCAGGCCGCGTCCTGTCTCCATCAGGGACACCGCGCCGCTGATGGGATCGTCCGCGCCGTTCACCCACGCATCGTGGTGGTTTCCGAAGATCACCCACTCGTCCGGGAACGTCGAGCCCTCGATGCGGACGATGACGTTGTGGAGCGGGCGGGACTGCCAGTCGAACGCCAGCTTCACGCGGGCCTGTGCCGGGCCGGGACCGACGTGATAGGTCAGGGGCAGCGCACCGCGCCACTCCGTCGGCGCCACCGGGCCGCCGAGCGCCTTCAGCAGCGGCAGCGCGTCGCCGTAGGCGATGGGCAGCACGGGAATCTTCAGGATGGTGGCCGCGTCGGCCTGCGCGAGCTTCTTCCCGCCAGGCTCGGACGCCCAGCCCGGGCTGAGCGGATCGCCCGGGTGCACCGGCATGTCCATCACGCTGCCGCGCTGCACACCCTGCTCCGGCCGGTAGGGGCCCCCCGGATACACATCTCCCTGAAAGTACCCATCGTCCCGCGGATCGGAGTAGATGACGCACCCGATGGCGCCGCGTTCCCAGGCCACCTTCGGCTTGATGCCGCGCCAGCCAGCGCCGTAGCGCGCGAGCACGATCTTGCCCTTGACGCTGATGCCCATCTCGTCGAGGCGGACGTAGTCGGCCGGCATGCCGTAGTTC
>DAIRFN010000076.1:0-18434 GCA_036795065.1 Vicinamibacterales bacterium | reverse complement strand
CAGCGCGCGCGGCGGATCGCGAGATGGCCGGCGGCCGCCACCGCGGCGGGCTGCACGGCATCCCGGTGTCGCTGAAGGACCTCATCGACCAGGCCGGACTGCCCACGACGGCCGGCTCGCTGGTCCGCAAGGCCCATCTGGCCTCGCACGATGCACCGGTCACCGCGCGGCTGCGCGCGGCGGGCGCGGTCTTCGTCGGCAAGACCAACCTCCACGAGTTCGCGTTCGGGACCACCAGCGACGACTCGGGCTTTGGCGCCGCGAAGAACCCGCTCGACCCCAGCCGGTCCCCCGGCGGATCCAGTGGCGGGTCGGCCATCTCCGTCGTCACCGGGATGGCGCTGGCCACCGTCGGCACCGACACGGGCGGGTCCATCCGCATCCCCTCGGCGGCGTGCGGCATCGTCGGCCTCAAGCCGCAATGGGGCGAGATCTCGACCGAGGGCGTGGTGCCGCTCAGCCGCCAGCTCGATCACGTGGGGCCGATGGCGCGCACGGTCTCGGATGCCTGGATGCTCTACGAGGTGATGGTGGGAGCAGGCGTCGCCACCGGCGCCACCCTGCACGAAAGCGCCATCGAGCGCCTCAGGGTCGGCGTGCCCCGCGGCTACCTGTTCGATCGGCTGGACGAGGACGTGGAACGACTCGTGCTCGGCGCCATCGAGCGGCTCGCGTCGGCGGGCGCGCACATCGTCGAGGTGGAGATCCCGAACGTCGCCGACACGCCGCACGTGTACCTGCCGCTGGTGCTGGCCGACGCCGCCGAGTATCACGCGCGCACGCTCGAGACACAGCCCCGCGACTACACGCCGAACGTGCGGTACCGGCTCGAGATGGGCCGCTACGTGATGGGCGAGGACTACGTCCGGGCCCAGCGACTCCGCGCGCGCCTGTCGCGCGAGGTCGATGGCGCTCTGGCCGACGTCGATGTGATGGCGCTGCCCGCGCTGTCCATCCCGGCACCGACCATCGGCGCGGCCACCGCGCCGGTGAAGGGCGGCACCGAGCCCGTGCGCGCGGCCATGCTGCGCTGCACGCAGCTGTTCAACGTCACGGGGCATCCGGCCCTGTCCATGCCCTGCGGCCTCACACGCGACGCCCTGCCCGCCGGCCTCCAGCTGGTGGGCCCGCGTCGCGGCACCACGCGGCTGCTGCAACACGCGCTCGCGGTCGAGCGCGTGCTCGGCGATTCATGATCGCGCCGTTCTTTCACCGGTGGGAGCTCCGGCTGGCCGAGGTCAGCC
Source organism: Vicinamibacterales bacterium (assembly GCA_036795065.1). Lineage (GTDB taxonomy): Bacteria > Acidobacteriota > Vicinamibacteria > Vicinamibacterales > UBA2999 > VFZN01. The sequence goes on along the minus strand of DAIRFN010000076.1, from coordinate 17,190 downwards.
GGGCCGAACGCATCGTGCGCCCGTTCGAATGGGGCCTCGACTGGTTGGTGCCGCCCAGCGTCACGAGCGTCGCGCACCTCGCGCCCGCGACAGGAGACAGCGAGCCGCGCGCGCCTGCCGAGACGACGTCGACGGATCCAAGAGACACGATCCGGGCGTGGGTGGGCGAGGTGATGCGCGACACCGACGCGTTCTTCACGCCGGCGGCCACCCGCGATTACACGCTGACCCCGGCGGACGAGGCCCTGCGCGCGGGCGGCGAGGCCGGCACGCTCAGCTTCCCCAGCGGCTTCACGACCCCGCACCCTGAGAACAACACCGTGTACGCGCGCTACTTCCCGGCCAATCCCGTTCGCAGACCGAAAACGGGTGCGGCGCGGCGCGCCGTGGTGGTGCTGGCGCAGTGGAACTCCGATCCCGACGGGCACATCGGATTGTGCAAGCTGCTGGCGAAGCTGGGCATCGCCTCGCTGCGCATCAGCCTCCCATATCACGACCACCGCATGCCCCCCCAGCTCACACGGGCCGACTACATCGTCTCGTCGAACGTGGGGCGGACGCTCCAGGTGTGCCGCCAGGCGGTGATCGACGTGCGGCTGGCGTTGTGGTGGCTGCGCGATCAGGGCTACCAGCATCTCGGGCTGCTCGGCACCAGCCTGGGCTCGTGCCTCGCGATGCTGACTGGCGTGCACGAGCCCCTGGTGCGCGCCCAGGCCCTCAACCATGTTTCGCCCTACTTCGGCGATGTGGTGTGGCGCGGCTTGTCCACCGAGCACGTGCGCCAGGGCCTGGAAGGCCACATGGATCTGGAGGGCCTGCGCGAGCTGTGGCGGCCCATCAGCCCGTGGTCCTACCTCGACCGCGTGCACCACAAGCACACGCTCCTCGTGTACGCGAAGTACGACCTCACGTTCCCCGTGGACCTGTCGCTGCTGCTGGTGAAGGAGTGGCAGCGCCGCACCCCGCGCGTGACGGTGGCCGCCCTTCCCTGCGGCCACTACACCACGGGCGAAGCGCCGTTCAAGTTCCTGGACGGGTACTACCTGGGGAACTTCCTGGCACGGCACCTGTAGCCCTGCCCGGGGGCGAGAACCTCGGAACCCGAGAATCCGACCCTTCGACACGCTCAGGGCCGCCCCGGGAATATCGAGGGCGGGAACCCTAGAGGTACCTGAGCAGCCGCACCAGCGCCTCGTAGATGGACCCGGCCAGCGACTGCACGAGCGGGGACACTTCTCCCGTCTCAACGGATTCGGCAACGGTCACCGGGTCGGTGAGCAGCAGCCACACCGTGGCGCCGGCGACAATCAGGGCCAGGAGCCCGACGATGCCAACGAGGCTGAAGCTGAAGCTGCCGAGGCCGGACTGTCGTTGGATCTTGACGTCCATGGCTGGCCAAACGCGGATCATACACCCCGCGCCCTACTAATGGACGACGGACGAGCCCGGGCAGTTTCCTCAGACGGCGAGCACGATCTTTCCGAAGCCCTGCCGCGACTCGAGCCGGCGGTGGGCGTCGGCGGCCTCGGCCAGCGGGAAGACGCGGTCCACAGCTGGCATCAGCTCGCCCGCGAAGAACAGCCCGGAGGCGCGCAGCAGCTCGGCTTTACGGCCCATGTACGAGCCGAGCAGGGACCACTGGCGGCTGAAGAGGAACCGCAGGTCCACGCGCGCCTCGTGGCCGGTGGTGGCCCCGCAGGTGACCAACCGCCCCCCTCGCGAGAGGCAGCGGAGGCTCTTGTCCCACGTGGCGGTGCCCACGTGCTCGACCACGACGTCCACGCCGCGGCCGTCGGTGAGGCGGCGCACCGCGGCGGCGAAGTCGGCCGTCGCGTGGTTCACCGCTTCGAACGCGCCCAGCTCCCGGGCGCGCGCCAGCTTCTCGTCCGACCCGGCGGTGGCAATGACGCGGGCCCCGTGCACCCGCGCAATTTGGATGGCGGCCTGGCCCACTCCGCTGCCCGCGCCAAGCACCAGCACCAGCTCCCCAGCCTGCAGCCGCGCGCGCGTGACGAGCATGTGCCAGGCGGTGAGGAAGGCCAGCGGGAATGCCGCGGCCTCGATGAAGCCGATGGCGTCGGGCAGCGCGACGAGGTTCTGCACGGGGACGCGCACGAACTCGGCGTATCCGCCGTCGCTCTGGTAGCCGAGCACATCGTAGCGCGGGCACTCGTTGTCGCGGCCATCGAGGCAGCGCGCGCACCGGCCGCACGCGAGGCCAGGCTGCAGCATCACGCGCTGGCCGATGGAGAAGGTTCCCTCCGGTGCCTGGGCCACTTCGCCCGCGACGTCGGCGCCGGAGATGTGCGGAAAGGGAATGGTCACGCGCTCGAGGCCGCGGCGCTGGAAGAGGTCCAGGTGGTTGAGCGCACACGCCCGCACGCGCACCAGGGCCTCGCCGGGACGCGGCTCCGGGGTGGGCGCGTCCTCGTATTGCAGGACCTCGGGCCCGCCATGTTGATGAAAGCGAACGCTTTTCATGCTCTTGGGGACTGGCACGATACCCCCCGGGATTGATGCAACTCTTGCGGACTGCGGTCAGATCGGCGGGACGACCGGGACGGGATCGCCCAGGCCGAGCTCGCCGAGCGTGGCGCCCACTTTCTCGATGTCGCCCACCACCAGCGTGGCCATGCGAGCCGGATCCAGGTAGCGTGCGGCGGCCGTCGCGATGTCCTCCAGCGTCACCGCCTCGAGACGCGGGACGAACTCCTCGAAGTACGAGTCGGGCAGGTCGTGCAGCGCCAGCTGCGCCGCGGACCGTGCCACCTGCTGCACCGTCTCGAAACCCCGCGGATAGCCGAGCGCGACCGACGACTGCGCCAGCGCCAGTTCGTCCGCGGTCACCGGCCGCGACGCGCGAATCTCCTCTATCTCCCTGAGCGCTTCGCGCAATGCCGCCGCCGTCACGTCGGTGCCCACGCTGGTCTGCAGCACGAACGGCCCCTCGCCCCGTCGCAGGTCGAAGCCCGTGCGCACCCCGTAGGTGTAGCCCTTGTCCTCGCGCAGGTTCATGTTCAGCCGGCTCACGAACTGCCCGCCGAGTACCGCGTTGAGCAGCACCAGCGCGTGGTAGTCGGGCGTCGCCCGGGACGCCGCGACATGACCCACCCGCAGTTCCGACTGCGCGGCGCCTGGCCGCTGCACCACGCCGAGCCGCACGGCCGGCGTCCGTGGAGCCTGCGCGCGGCCCCGGTCCCGCTGCATCGGGTCCAGCGACGGATCACCCCGCCATCCACCGAAGGCTGCTTCAACCTCGGCCAGCATGTCCGCCACGGGGCGGTTGGCCGCCACCACGAGCGTCGCGCCCGCGGGCTGGAACATCCGCGCATGAAACGCGCGCACCTCATCCACCGTGACGGCGCCCAGCGACGCGGCTGTGCCGTGCCCTGGTTGGGCATAGGGATGCCATTGGTACAGCACCTGCGCGAACGCGCGATCGGCCAGCGCACTCGGGTGATCGCGCAGCTGGCGCAGCCGCTCGAGCCTCAGGTGCCGCACGCGCTGGAAGTCCGACTCGGCCAGGGTGGGGGCGGTGCAGATCTCGTGCACGAGCGACAGACCCGCGGCGAGGAACCGGTCGAGCACCGTCAGGCTGACCACCACGGCATCCGGGCCCACCTCGACGTCGAGGTCGCCGCCGAGGCGCGCGATGCGGTCCGACACCTCGAGCGCCGAGCGGCCGCGGCTGCCCTCGTCCAGCAGGTCCGCGACCAGCGAGGTCAGGCCCGCGCGGTCCGCCGGGTCGGCGGACGATCCCCCGGGCACCAGCAGGACCATGGCGGCGATGGGGACCGAGTGGTGCGCGATGGCCCGCACCTCGAGCCCGTTCGACAGGCGCGCGCGCGCGATGCGCGGGAACGTGAAGGCCCCGGCTGGCCCGGGCACCGGCAGCCGCGAGCGATCGATGCGGGTCACGAGGCCGAGACCTCGGCCGCGTCACTCAACGCCAGCTCGCGCTGGCCCCGGGGCACCAGGCTGAGCGCGACCCGCGGCGCGTTGACGATCCACTGCCGCACGGCGGCGGCCATCTGCAATGGCGTCACCGCTCGGTAGCGCGCGAGGTCCTGGTCGAAATATCCCGGGTCGCCCCGGAACACGTTATAGGCGTTCAGCTGATCGGACTTGCCGCCGAAGCCCCCGACCGTCTGCAGGCGGTACACGAACTGCGCCTCGGTCTGCACTTCGGATCGCTCGAGCTCATCTGAGGTGGGGCCTTCGTTGGCCAGTCGAGCCAGCTCCTCGGTGACCGCCTGCTCGAGCACCGGGAGCGCGACGCCGGCTGCCGCGGTGCACGCCACCTGGAACACGCCCGACATCTCGCGGGAATGCTGGTAAGCCGACACGTCGGTCGCCACGCGCCGTTCGTACACCAGGTGCTTGTAGAGCCGCGACGTCTTGCCATGGGCCAGCACGTCGGCGGCAAGATCCAGCTGCGCATCGCCGGTCTCGAACATGGCCGGGGAATGCCAGCTCAGATAGAGACGGGGCAGCTCGACGCGGTCCTCGAGCAGCAACGACGCGTCCGACGGCGCGGGGCGTGCCACGGCCACGGGCGGGTTCTCGGGGCCGCGCGGGATCTCGCCGAAGTACTGCTCCGCCAGGTCCAGGGCGCGCGCGGTCTCGATGTCGCCCGCCAGTGTCAGCGACGCGTTGCCCGGGTGGTAATACGTCTCGAAGAACCGTCGCACATCGTCGAGCGTGGCGGCGCGGAGGTCGTCCGGATCGCCGATGGTGATCCAGTGATACGGATGGTCGGGCGGGAAGAGCGCCGCCGAGAGCGCGACGCCGGCCAGCCCGTAGGGACGGTTCTCGTAGTTCTGGCGGCGCTCGTTCAGCACCACGTCGCGCTGGTTGACGAACTTTTCCTCGGTCAGCGCGGGCAGCAGGTGCCCCATGCGATCCGATTCCATCCACAGCGCAAGGTCGAGCGCCCCCGTGGGCACCACCTCCCAGTAATTCGTGCGATCGGTGTTGGTGGAGCCGTTCAACAGCGCGCCCGCGCGCTGCAGCGGCTCGAAGAAGCCCGAGTCGTGGTGCGCCGACCCCTCGAACATGAGGTGCTCGAACAGGTGCGCGAACCCGGTGCGGCCCCGGCGCTCGTTCTTCGAGCCGACGTGGTACCACAGGTTGACGGCGACCATCGGCAACTGATGGTCCTCGTGCACGATGACGTCGAGGCCGTTGTCGAGCGTCTTCTTCGTGTAGGGTATCTGCACGTCGCTTTGATCCTAACCCACGAGCACACCGCGACACGCGGCGCCTGGTTCCAGCTCTTCGTGATTGCCCTGGCCGAGTTCCTGGGGATGACGCTGTGGTTCTCTGCTACCGCTGTGACGCCGGCGCTGTCGCGCGAGTTGCGGATGACGCCCGGCGAGGCCACGTGGCTGACCATGGCCGTGCAGGCCGGCTTCGTGGCGGGCACCCTGGCCGGCGCCCTCGTCAACATCGCCGACCTGGTGCGGTCCCGCCACCTCGTGTGTGCCGGCGCGCTGGTCGGCGCCGCCGCCAACGCGGCCGTGTTACTCGCACCCGGCAGCTGGTCGGTCATCGCCCTGCGTCTCACTACTGGCGCGGCCCTTGCGGCCGTTTACCCGCCCGCCATGAAGATGGCCGCCAGCTGGTTCACGTCGCGTCGCGGACTCGCCCTTGGCCTCCTGATTGGCGCCCTCACGCTTGGCAAAGCCGTGCCCTATCTGGTCACCACGATCTTCGGCGACGCCTGGCGCGCGCCCATTCTGCTGGCCTCGGGCCTGGCGGCCGTGGGCGGCCTGCTGGTGCTCGTGGCCGCGAAAGACGGGCCGCACCTTGCCGCCACCGCCCGCTTCGATCCGCACGCCATCCGGCGCATCCTCTCCATCCGCGGCGCGCGACTGGCCATCGCCGGGTACCTCGGCCACATGTGGGAGCTCTATGCCATGTGGACCTGGGTGGGCGTGTTCGCCACTGCCAGCTTCACGGCCGCGGGCCTCGGGCCCTCGGCCGCCACCGCGGGCTCGCTCGCCGCGTTCCTGGCCATCGGCAGCGGCGCCGCCGGATGCGTGGCCGCCGGCTACTACGCCGATGCGCTCGGCAAGGCGCGCGTCGCGGGCTGGGCGCTGGGCGCCAGCGCGCTCTGCTGTCTCCTGGCCGTGGCCGCCTACGGGCGCGCCCCGATGTGGACCTTCGCGCTGGTCATCGCCTGGGGCGTGGCGGTCGTCGCCGACTCGGCGCAATTTTCCGCGCTCGTCAGCGAGCACGCGCCGCCCGATCACGTCGGGACCGCGCTCACCTTCCAGACCTCGCTCGGCTTCCTGCTGACGATGGTGACCATCGACCTGCTGCCGCGCGTCGCCACGGCGGTGGGGTGGCAGTACGCCTCGCTGCTGCTGTTCCCGGGGCCCGTGGTCGGGGCGTTCGCGATGCGCGCGCTTGGAGAACCTCAGAACCCGAGAACCTGAGAACCCGAGAACCTGAGAACCTGAGAACCTCAGAACCTCAGAGCCCGGCGCCCACGCTCACCTGACCGGGATCAAGGGTATCTTCCCCTTGTTCTCCATCTCCGCCTTGATCGCCCGCATCGACACCTGTGCCGCCATCTGCGAGGCGACCTGGCCGAACGCCTCGGCCGCGGCCGACTGCGGCTCGGCAATCACCACCGGGATGCCCACGTCACTGCCCACGCGAATGGGCTCGTAGATGGGCAGGCGGCCGAGGAACGGCACGCCCATCTGCTCGGCCATCGTCTCGCCGCCGCCGTGGCCGAAGATGTTCGACGTGTGGTGGCACTGCGGGCACTCGTAGTAGCTCATGTTCTCCACGACGCCCAGCGCGGGAATGTTCAGCTTCTCGTACATCCGGATAGCGCGCCGGCTGTCGGCCAGCGACACCTGCTGCGGGGTCGTTACCACGATGGCGCCCGCCACCGGCACCGTTTGCGCCAGCGACAACGCCACGTCGCCCGTCCCGGGCGGCATGTCGATGATGAGGTAGTCGAGGTCGCGCCACGCCACGTCGTGGAAGAACTGGCGGATGGCGCTGTGCAGCATCGGCCCGCGCCAGATGACCGGCGCCTCGTCCTTCGTCATGAAGCCGATGGACACCACCTGCAGGCCGTAGCGCTCGGCCGGCCGTATCTTCTGGCCGTCGGACTCGAGCTGCGCCTGCAGCCCCAGCATGATGGGCACGTTGGGCCCGTAGATGTCGCCGTCCAGGATGCCGACGCGGCTGCCGGCCTTCGAGAGCGCCAGGGCCAGGTTGACGGCCACGGTCGTCTTGCCCACGCCGCCCTTGCCGGCGCCCACCGCGATGACGTTCTTCACGCCCGGCAGCGCAGCGGGCCCGGTCGGCGGCGCGCTAATCGACCGCACTCGAGCCGTCATGGTGACGTTCACGGCCGACACCCCGGGCAGGGCGCGAACCAGTTCTTCGGCCTGGGCCTTCATCTGGTCCTTCACCGGGCACGCCGGGGTCGTCAGCTCGATGTCGAACGAGACGGCGCCGCCGTCGATGACGAGGCCCTTCACGAAGCCCAGCGACACGATGTCGCGGCGGAGGTCGGGGTCCACGACCCCCTTCAGCGCATCCAGAACGGTTTCGGCAGTCATGGCAACTTTCGAGCTTACCACGCGGCTGGCAACCGCCCGGCCCTTGGGGTAGACTCACGCGCACGCTTCCCTCTTTCAAGGAGTGACCGATGGCCGACGCGACGCCAGGGAGTGCCGCACCCTCCAGCAATCGCACAGTGATGATCGTGCTCTCCTACCTGTGGCTGCTGGCCCTCATCCCGCTGCTCGTGGAGAAGGAGGACAAGGAAGTCCAGTGGCACGCCAAGCACGGCCTGATCCTGCTGCTGGCCGAGATCATCCTGTGGGTGCTCATCACGATGATCAACATCGTGACGGGCTTCTTCATCGGCTGCCTCGTCGGCGTGCTCAGCCTCGGGCTCTGGGTCGCCATCGTCGTCCTGCACATCCTGTGCATCGTCAAGGGCGTGAACAACCAGCGGCTGATCATCCCCTACGTCAGCCAGTACGCAGACAAGTTCTGAGCAAGCGCCTCGCTCTCCTGATCGTGTCGGCCACGGGCGTACTGCTCGTGGCCGATCTCTCCCGGCCTCCGGCCGCGCAACTGACGACGCGCGCGGCGCTCGGCGCCATCCACGTGTATCAGGCCACGCTGTCGCCGCTCTACGCGCGGACGGGTGGGATCTGCCGCTTCAGGCCCACCTGCAGCCAGTACGGCGAGTCGGTCGTCCGCGAGTTCGGCGCCGTGCGCGGCGGGTGGATGGCGTTGAAGCGGGTGGTCCGGTGCGGGCCCTGGACACCGCTGGGGACGGAGGACTCGCCACCGACACAGTCATCCTGAGCGACTGGAATCGCGAGTCACCGATCCCCCGATCCGAGGTGATTCGAACACCCTCCGTCCTTCCTCCTTGAGCAGCACCCAGCACGCATAGGCGCCGAGCGCGGTGCCGAATGGCAGCAGCACCATGTTGACGACGGCCAGGCCCAGCGCGAGCGTGCGGGCCCAGGGGCGGTAGGCGCCCAGGGCGCGGCCAATCCACAGGTGCAGCAGGGCCCACAGCAGCGCGATGCCCGAGAGGACGACCAGAGAGAGCGCGGTGAGCTGCGCGGCCATCGGCGACCGCACGGGCACGGGACTGGTGCCCGTAGAGATGGCCAGGGCGCCCGCCGCGAGCGCGCCTCCGGCGAGCGCGACCAGCAGGAACATGGCGCCCCACGCCAGGTGGAGCCAGGACAGGAAGTCGACGTGCCGCTTCACGGGCGTCAGTGTCCCGGGGACACTACGTCACGGCGAGCCGGACGTTCACGCGCGTGCGCGGGCCCCGTCGGGGCGTGACGGCGAAGCGCACGCGATCGCCGTCGGAGGCGCCGCGCGGCACGCGGACCTCGATCCAGAGCGGGCCGATCGCGTGACCATCGCCGAGGCACGACACGCACGGCTCGTCCCAGACCTCGCCGCGCCCACCGCACGCCGCGCACGTGTGCCGCAGGTCCAGCGACAGCGGCACGAGCGCCCCCATCGCGGCCTGGGCGCGATCGAGCACGATCTCCGCCGACACTTCCATCACGCCGTCGGTATCCGACGCCGAGCGGCGCAGGCATTCCACGGCCGCGCGCGCCGACGGGAAGTCGATGGCGACTTCGTCGGCCAGCGATCGGCGAAACGCGCGATCGTCGGGCGCGAGCGCATGGATCTGGGCGCGCGACGCGTGGTAACGTCGAGGCAACACGATGGCCGTACGATAGCGCGGTTGCCTGCAAAAAGGAACCGCGAAGCTGCTACCATGCGCGCATGTCCGGCAAGGAATGCCCGATGTGCGGGGAGTTCATGCGCCTGGTGACCCGGGAAGCCGTGGAGCACGTCCCGGGGCTGCCCCAGCCCATCACGCACGTCATCCGGGAGTGGATCTGTCCCGAATGCGACTACTTCGAGGAAGAGGACGACTAGCGCGCCCCCAGCGTCAGCAGGATTTCCTTGCGGAGCGCGTCCTCGACTTCATCGAAGCCAAGCGTCGTGTCGCACTCGTCGCACAGGCATTCGATGACGCCGGGGCGGCCCTCTTCGGCCACCTCCACGCGATCGCCGTCAATCTGCACCACGTGCATCTGCAAGGTCTTGATCAAAAAGGTGCGGGAGTTCCCGCAGTTCGGACAGGTCAGCGCCACCAGGTCGGCTCTCCTTGGGACCGCAAGGATTGTATGGGATAGGCCACCCCCTGCAAAGCACAATCCGACGGATCAGGCCATTTACACGTAGATCAGCCGTCCGTTCACCCTCCGGTCCGCGTAGAGCGCGCCGGCCGCTTCCTCGTAGGACGCCAGCTGGGCGCGGTGCTGCTCCTGCGGGGCTCCCGTCTTGAACTCGATCACCGTCGCCGTCTCGGGCGCCACCACCAGGCAGTCAATGGCCCCGCGCTCCACGCAGCCGTCCGCCCGGCGCCGGGAGTAGCCGACCTCGAACACGACGCGTCCCTCCGCGAACAGCTCGACAAGTTCCGGCTGCGACAGCACGCCGAGGCTCATCGTCACCGCGCGCGCCACCAGCGCCGCGGCGTCGTCCGGCTCCCCTTCGAGCAGCCGGTCGGCCACGCCCGTCAGCACGCCAGCGTCCCTGGTGCCCGACTGCTGCGCGTGGGCCAGCAGGCGGTGCACCAGCGTGCCCAGGAGCGACGACGAGGACTCGATGCGAGGGAGCGCGACCGTGTGCGCGGCCGGCCGATCGATGGCCACCGGCACGCGCGGCGCGCCGTCAGGCGCGAGCGTCGAGAAGTCGTCATCGACACGGTGGTCGGGCTCCGGCGCCGCCATCCACACCACTGGCTCGGCGCCGGGCACCGGCACCGCGTTGAGCGTGTGCGACGCCGAGGGCCCGGTCCAGATCACCGTCGGCCCCGAGCCACCGGCGCCCATCGACGCCTGGAGCGACACCGGCAGGAGCTTGCCGAGCGAGCCCTTCACCGGCGCGAACCGTCCGTCGCCGGTGCGCGTGGCGCACAGGTACAGGCGGTCGCGCGCGCGGGTGAGCGCCACGTACAACAGCCGCTTGGTCTCCTCCGCCTCGCGCGCCTCGGCGTCCGCATCGGCGTCGCTCTTGTGATCGCCGATGCCCACCATGGGCTCCCCCGCCTCGTCTGCGTCGAACGCGCCGGCCGTGATCCGAATCGGGTCGCGCCCGCCTCCGCTGCCGCGGCTCATGTTGACGATGAAGACGACCGGGTACTCCAGCCCCTTGGCAGCGTGCACGGTCATCAGGTTCACCGCGTCCACCGCGTCGATCATCGCGTTCGACTCGTCTCCGCCGGCCACGAGCTGCGAGAAGTGCTCCACGAGGCGCTCGAGCGTGGCATAGCCGCGGTTCTGGATGCGCCGCACCAGCCCGCGGATCTTCTTCAGGTTCTCGCGCGCCTGCGGCAGCCCCGGGCCGGAGAGCTCCATCGCGTAGGCCGACTCGGCCAGCACGCGATCGAGCAGCTCCGCCGGCGGCAGTCGATCCACCAGCGGCAGCCATCCCGCCAGGCCTCGCTGCGCCAGCTCGATTCGCGCCACATCGTCGGATGCCAGCACCGTCGGAAGGTCGCGGCCTCCGAGGTGGAGCGTCCCGGCCAGATCGGGCGCCAGGAGCTTCAGCGCCTCGTCCGAAGCGCGCACGAACCGCGACCGCAGCAACGCCGCCGCCCGCAGGTGAGATGACGGGTCGGCCAGGAAGGCCAGGAGCGCCAGGACGTCCTTGATCTCGTCCGCGTCGAAGAACCCGAGACCCTTGTACACGTAATAGGGGACGCGCCGGCGCGCGAGCGCCTGCTCGATGAGGCGGTGCCCCTCGCGCGTGCGGAACAGCACGGCGATGTCGCCCGGCCCGATGGGCCTTCGGGCGCCTGAGGCCCGGTCGCGCACCGTCACCTGCTGCTCGAGCAGCCGCGCAATCTCGTCGGCGACGGCCTCGGCCTGAAGCGTGTCGGATGGGGTCGTCACCAGGCCGAGCGCATCGCGCCCGGTGCCCGCATCGGTGGCCAGGGGAAACCGGTCGTCGTCCGAATAGCGGAACGCGTCGGGGCGATGCGGCTGCTTCTCGATGGCGTCGAACACGTCGTTGACGAAGTGCAGGAGCGGGAGCACGGCGCGGTGGCTGCGGGTGATGGCCGCGCGCGCGGGCAGATCGGGCCGCAACGCGCCGATGTGCCGGCCGGCCTCCTCGAGCACGGCCACCTCGGCGTCGCGGAAGCCGTAGATGGATTGCTTCCGGTCGCCGACAATGAAGATGGAGGGCGGGATGGCGGTGTCCGAGGTGCCCGCGCCTTCGGCCCACGCCGACATCAGCTCGCGCACCAGCCGCCACTGCGCGCGGCTGGTGTCCTGGAACTCGTCCACCAGCACATGGCGATAGCGCGACTCGAGCTTGAAGCGGCTGCGCGAGAACTCGTCACGCTGCTCGAGCAGCGCCAGCGTCCGCTCGAGCACGTCCGAGAAGTCGAGCACGCCGTGCGCGTCGAGCGTGCGCCGGTACTGCTCGCGCGCGATGACGAAGAGCTGCCGCACGCCGCGCGCCAGCACCAGGTTCAGGTCGCGGCGGAATGCGGTCAGCGCCTCGAGCACCAGCGGCCCGATCGCCATCACGTGCTGCCGGTGCGCGTCGTAGTCGGCAGTCGAGCGGAAGTCGGCCTTCTTCTGGCTGAGGCGCTGGCGGGGCTCCTCGTTGGTGGTGAGGACGTGCCCGCAAAGCCGGTCCAGCGCGCCGCGCAGCCGCTCGGGCGCCAGCGGCTCTGCCGATGCGAGCAGGCGGATGTCGTGGGCCAGCAGGACGAAGTCCGGCGTGTCGGGCCCGCGCGACACGAACGTCGCGGCCCCGCCCGGCAGCGACTGCAGGGCGCCGCGCAGCGACTCGTGCAGGCGATGGCACGCGTCGGCCACGTGCATCGTGCGGCCGTGCAGGAACCGATTGAGGGCGTCCCAGGCCACCAGCCGGCGGTCCAGCAGCACCGCCAGGCCCTGCCGCAGGCGCAGTTCGCCCAGGTCGGCGAAGAGGAGTGCCACATCTGAGTCCGTCTGCGCCAGGCGGCGCCCCGCCGCCAGCGCCCGGTCCAGCGAGGCCGCCACCAGGCGCGGGGTCTCGGTCTCGTCCGCCAGCTCGAAGCCCGGATCGACGCCGGCCTCGAGCGGGAACTCGTACAACAGCGACAGGCAGAACGCGTCGATGGTGCTGATGGTGATCTCGGGAAAGGCCTCGCGCACGTCGCGCCACCGCTCGCCGATGAGCGCACCCTCGCGGTGCCGCGCCTTCAGCGTGTCGAGCACGCGCTGCCGCATCTCCGCGGCGGCCTTGCGCGTGAACGTGATCGCCAGGATGTTGCGCGGCGGCACCCGCGCCTCGACCACGAGCCGCACGTAGCGGTCCACCAGCACGCGTGTCTTGCCCGTGCCGGCCGATGCCTCGAGCGCCACGTTTCGGCGCGGATCGGTCGCCATCAGGCGCGCCGCGCGATCGCGCTCCACCTGCGGGTCGAGCGCCTCCGCCCCATCGTCGAAGCTCAGGCGCCGCTGCTCACTCATCGGCCACCTCGACGAACGCCTTGCGGCACACGGTGTCGTAGGGGCACAGGCTGCACAGCGAGCGGGGCACCGGCCGCGGCGGGAAGTGGCCCGCCCCGACATCGTCGATAGCCTGCACCATGCGGTCTTCCGCCGCCCTCAACACGTCGTCCAGGGACTGCCCCCTCGGCCCCTTCAGCGCCCTGATGGGCGAGTCGCCTTCCATCGACAGGTAGAACGCCTCGGCGGGCGTGTGATGGCGCTCCCCCCCTTTCTCCAGCTGCTGCGCCACCGCGGAGGTGTAGACCTGCAGCTGCACCGTGCGCTTCAGGTCGGGCACGTTCTTCGACTTGTAGTCGATGACGCGGAAGGTACCGTCGGCCAGCAGGTCCACGCGGTCGACCTTGGCCCTGAGCGGCACCGTGCGCGTCTCGCCGCTCTCGCGTCGGAACACGAACACGTCGTCCAGCTCGAACTCGATGAGGCGGCGGTCGATGGCCGCGGGCCGCTCGGCCTCCATCGACAGCACGCGATCGATGATGCCGGCGCTGGCCGCGGACCCGAAGAGCCGCGCGCGCTCGAGCGTGGCCTCGGTGGGAGCAAGCGTGGCCAGCGCGCGTTCGCTGGCCTCCGTCAGCATCTCGCGCGCCTCGGGCACGCGGTCGGCGGTGATGCTGCCGTGCCCGCGCGCCTGCCACTCGCGGAAGAACGTCTCGAACAGCGCGTGCAGGAACCGCCCGCGCTCCCAGGGTGGCGGCGCATCCTCGTCCTCGGGCTCCTCCTCGAGCTTCAACACCTCGGAGGCGAAGAACTGGAAGGGGCACTTCAGGTAGCGATCGATGCGGCTGACGCTGATGCGGGCGAAGGTCCACGGCCCCGCCTCGCCCGAGAAACGCGCGTCGGTCCCGGCCCGACGCGCGGCACGCAGGATGGCCCATTCCCGCGCCGCGGGCGCCACGGCATCAATCGCAGGCGGCGTCGCGGTCAGCGCCTCGTCTGCCGACACCGCGAGGTCGCGGACTGGCGGCTCGACACGCCGCTCGAGGCCCACCGTGGCCAGGTCGTCCACGAACGTGGAAGGCTCGACGACGGCATCGGATTCGAGCGCGAATGCGGACACCCGCACACATCTCCCGGCCAGGCCCACCAGGTCGAGGAACATCGCGCGTGCCGCGGCCATCTGGTCGCTCTCGCGCTTGTTCGGATCCTCCGCGGCGGGTGTCGGGTCGAGCAGGCCGAGCAGGAACGGCGGATAGAAGATGCTCCGGCGCGAGCGCTCCGGCCACTCCCCGTCCACCAGCCCGACGAGCTGCACATCGTCCACGTCGGCGAAGCGCGCGGCCTGCGCGTCGAGCAGGCGGATGCCCTCGACGCCCGTGCGCGCCGCAAAGGTCTGCGCGCCCAGCCAGCGCCGAATGGCAGAGGCCAGCTCGCCGCCGGTGGCGACCGCCCCCGGGTCGTGCTCGCGGTAGGCACGGCCAAGCGCACCCACGGCACCGGTGACGGCCCGCCGCACGCGCGCCAGCCGGTCGAGATCGGTGTCCCCGCCGGGCGCGCGGTGATGACGCGCGAGGAAATCCCGAAGGAGGGCCAGCTGCGACGCTACGGCCCCGGCCTCGACCAGCGGCAGCAGGCTCTGCGCGAGGGCGACGGCCACGCGCGCCGCCGGCGCGGCGGTGTGACGGCGACGCTCGTCGCGCGTGCCGGGAGCCGCGAGCTCTGACCACTCGCCGGCCAGCCGCTCGAGCCGATCGAGGCCACCCAGGTAACGCGATTCCGCCAGCGCGCGGTCCAACGCCGACACCGCCGCCGACGACAGCTCTCCCGCGCCGTTGTCGAAGCGGAAATGCGGCGACCTGAGCAGCGCGACCGTGGCCACGCGCGAGAAGCCGCTGGCGACGAAGTCGAGCACCAGGTCGAGCGCGGCCGCGTACGGCTCGGCGGCCAGCGGCAGCGTGTCCAGCGTCTCGAAAGGCACGCCGGCGCCGCCGAGCGCGCCAGGTACAGGTACGGGAGCGGACGCCGGACGACGAGCGCGTGGCGATGGAGGGGTGTGGTGTCGCCCGCATGGCGGGCGGCCTTGATGCGCCGCGCCACCTGCGCGAGCTCGTCCTCGCGATCTCTTGATTGGTAGACCGGCGGGCCCTCGACGCCTGGCACGATCAGCGTGGGCCGGCCGGCACCACGAAACGCCATCTCGGTCACCCGTTCGGCCGGCACTTCCTCCAGCCCGGGCAGCGCCGCGTGGATGCGCTCGAGCCAGCCTGCGGCCAGCATCGCCTCGGTGGCCACCACGTCCACGCGCTCGAGAAGCGGCAGCGTGGACAACAAGGTGAAGTCCACCGGCCACAGGCCGTCGGGGTCGGCCACACGGTCGGCCACGGTGACGACCACGTGGCGCAGCGGACGGGCTGAGGGCTCGGCCACGAGCGCCGTGCGGATGCCGTGCTCGTCCACGAGCCCCTGCGCCTCGAGGTGGCGTTCGTAGCCGGCGAACACGGCGGAGAGAAACGCGGTCTGTCGCAGCAGCTGCGCCGCGCCGCGATCGGTGTCCACGGCCGGCTCCAGCTCGGCGCGCAGGTTGCGCTCGAAGTCGTCCACGGTGCGCGCCTGCCGCCGCACGTGATCGTAGAGCGCCACCATCTCGGCGACCAGGGCCGGGCGGATCGCAAACGGCGGCTCCAGTCCGGATGCCGCCACCTCGCGGGCGATGCGCCCGAGAATCACCTCGCGGTCGAACGGCGACAGCAGGTCGAGCGGCCATCGCGTACGCGAGACCAGCTCGCGGTAAAGGTCCGAGCGCGGCCCCGTCCGCGGCCACGAGACGACGGTCTGACCCTCCAGCAGCCGGTCTTCCACCGAGCGGCGCAGTTGCTCGGCCGCCGCGCGCGTGGGCACGAGCATGAAGGTATCGGCGGCGACGACGGGATCGAGGGCCGCCACCTGTCGGGTCAGGAGGTGGCGAAGGCCCGCCAGACCGGCCACGCGCAGCAGGCGCGTCTGGCGCGGGGTGATCACGGAGTGGCGGCCGGCGCCGGGCGTGCGAGCGCGGCGTCGAGATCGGCGCGCGCCCTGGACATCAGCATCAGGGCCCCGGCGGCGGCAGACGAGGCCTGCGCCGCGCGCGAGGCGTCGTTGGACGAGGCCGCCGCCAGGCGCAGCGTGAAGGCCTGCTCGGCCATTTCCCAGGCGCTCCTGAAGAGCGCATGCACGGCGCTGAGATCGACGGGCGGCACCACGCGATTCAGGCGCGCGCCGTCGCGTCGCCACCGGTCGATCAGCGACTGCAGGCGCGAGGCGGGCGGTCCCGCCTGCGCGCGCACGTCCTCGAGCGCCGACTGGTTGCGGGTGATGGCCCTCAGGGTGGGGACGATCGCGTTCCGATACTTCCGGATGGCCGGCGCGCGCAGCTCCCATTGATCCCGCGCCAGCCGGACCGACCGCGCCGACACCAGTTGCGACTCGACTGTCGCCAACAGCGCCGCCATCTCGGCAGGTCGCTTCGCCCCCAGGCGCTGGTCGGCCTCCCGCACGCTCGATCGCAGCCGCTCCAGGCCGCGCACGTCCACGCGCGCCGTGGCGCGCGTGGCCGACGCCAGCGTGGCCGTCCGGAGCGCGGCGTACTCGCGATCGATCCGCTCCTCTTCGGCCAGCGCCGCCGCGGCGTCTCGCCGGATGAGAGCCGCCCACGTCTCGGGCAGCAGGCCCACGGCGCGGTCCACCAGGCCGAGCAGGGTCTGCAGCAGCGACTTCCGCTCGGCCGACGTCGCGGCGAGTTCAGCGGCGGTCATCAGCTGCTCCACCGTTTCCGCCTCCGTGGGCTCCGGCAGGAGCGGCTCATCGGGCACTACGGCCGGCGGCGCGACCAGCGAGAGTTCAAACGCGCCCTGGCCGGTCCGCGCGCGCAGGTCCGCGATCACCTCGTCCAGCATGCCGAGGATCTCGCGCACTTCGACGGCGCGATAGCCGTAGTGGGTGCCCGGCCACTCGTTCAGCGTGCGGCGCGCGAGCTCGGCGCGGGCCAGGCGCTCGTTCGGGTCCTTCAGCGTGGCAATCTCGTTCAGGCTGCGCGCGACGGTGTCACCCAATTGAGCGAAGTCGGCCTCGCCGCGGGTGGCCGCGTCGGTGTGGTCGGTCCGCGCGACGTTCGATCACAAGC
>DAIRFN010000338.1:0-5512 GCA_036795065.1 Vicinamibacterales bacterium | reverse complement strand
AGAAAGCGGCCAAGAAGGCCAAGAAGGCGAAGAAGCGCTAACGCTTCGCGCATTCAGATTTACCGGGGGCGCTTCGGCGCCCCCTTTCTTTAGCCACCGATTACACGGATTTCACCGATCCTTTTCGTCAAGTCCGTGGTCACTGCTGCGGGCCGCCGATCCAGTTCACGCCGTCCCAGACCCGCACCGACCGAATCTGATCCCACTGCTGCAGGCGATCGACGATCTCCATCCCGCTCACGACGCGGCCGAAGACGGTGTAGCGCGCGTCGAGGTGCGGCTGTGGCGAGTGCGTGATGAAGAACTGGCTGCCGCCGGTGTCTTCCCAGTCGAGCGCCATCCCCACCGTCCCACGCAGATACGGCAACTGGTTGATCTCGTCGCGAATCGTGTAACCCGGCCCGCCTTCACCATCACCGCGCGGGTCGCCGCCCTGGGCGACGAAGTCGGGCACCACCCGGTGCAGCGGGATGTTGTTGAAGTAGCCCTTTCGCGCGAGCGCCATGAAATTCGCCACGGTGCGCGGCGCGTCGAGGATGGCCAGCTCGATCTGGATGAGGCCCTTCTCGGTGTCGATGTACACCGTCGGGGAGAACGTCGGCGAGACCATCGTGTCGATGGCTGCCAGTTCGGGCACGGCGGGTGGCGGCGCGGGCGTCGCGGGTGCAGCGCCGGCCTCCGGGTCGATTCCGTTCAGCAACTCGGCGGCGCGGAGGCGCACCGCCCAGTCCTTGTCCGAGAGGGCGGCGGTGAGCGCCGGCCTGGCGGCCGCCGGATCGAGCGAGGCCAGCGCGGCGAGGATCGCCGCCCGCGCGACGTAGGTGCCGTCGCGGCCCGCGATCTCGAGTGCCGCGGTCAGCGCGCCGACCTGGTCGGTGGCCTTCAGTCGGGCCAGACCATTCGCGGCGGCCATGCGCACCACCGCGTCGTCGCTCGACAGCCGTGCCGCCAGCGCCGCGCGCGCGGAGGCAGCGCCGCTCGCCGCCAGCGCCGTCAGCACCGACGGGATGACGCGCTGATCCTCGTCGCGCAGCATGTCGGACAGGCGCGCCTCACCGCGATGGTCCGGCAACTCGCCCAGCGCCGACGCCATGGCCGCGCGCACGGACCAGTGCGGGTCGGCATCGAGCCCCGAGATGGCCCCGATGAACGTGTCGGCATCCACCCGCGCGAGCGCGACGAGCGCCGCGGCGCGCAGCGCCGGCCAGGAGGCCGTCGTCAATTCGACGAGCGCGTCCATCGCCGCGGTGCTCTTCACCTGACCCAGGGCCACGACGGCCTCGAGCTGCAGGTTGGGCTCGGCCTTCGGCGCGGTGACCAGTTTCAGCAGCGCCACGCCGCTCTCCGCGCGCCCGATGGCCGCGATGGCACGCACCGCCTGGACGCGCACGGCGATGGGCTCGGCCTCTGAGAGGGCGCTGCCGGTGAGCGCCGGCAGCGCGGGCTCGTGCTTGAGCGTGCCCAACCCACGTGCGGCGAAGGCGCGGGTCACCTGCCCATCACCCTTCAGCAGCGCGACGAGCGTGCCCGCGGCCCGAGGGTTCCCGATTCGCTGAAACGCGTAGGCCACCGGCCACCACCGGCTGCGCGGCTGGCCGGACCCATCGAGCAGCGAGGATGCCAGCTCGTCGTACGCCCCCAGGCGAACGAGCGCATACATCCCCAGGCGCACGGCTTCGACCGTCGCGTCCTTCGGATAGCCGACATCGTCGGCGGCGATCCCGTCGAGCACGCCCGCGCCGATGTGCGCGGACATCATCGCGGCAATCTCCGGCGCCGCCGGCTTGTGCCCAAGCATCCCCAGCGCTTCGGCGGCACGGCCCTGGACCAGGGGTTCCGGCGTGGCGAGCGCGGTGACGAGGGCCGGCGCCGCCGGCGCGCTGCCGATGAGCCCCAGCGCGAAGGCCGCCATCTGGCGCACCTCGGGGTCGGGCTCCGAAACGAGCATGGCCGATAGCGGGCCCACGGCCTCGACCACCCGCGCACGGCCCGTGGCCAGAGCGGCACGACGCCGGATGTGCGCCCGCTGGTCGGCGAGCATCGTGACGAGATCCTCTCCGCCAGCCGGCCCTCGCGCGACGCGCTGGTCTTCGAGCTGCAGAATCCAGGCGAGCTTCTGGTCGTCGGCGGGAGGCGGAGGCACGGCCGTGACGGCGGGCGTCGCCTGAGGCCCACAGCCGAAAGCCAGGAGCGCGGCTGCGAACACGCGGACGCCTCGCCACATCATCTCGCGACCTCGCTGGCGCTCATCACCAGGTGGCGCTCGGTGGCCTTCTCGACGCGGTCGCGCATCACCGTCACGCCGATGCCGGGACCGCTGGGCACCGCGATGGTGCCGTCGGGACCGATGTCGATGCCCGGCTCGATGAGGTCGGGCACGTAGTAGCGCTTGCTGGCCGCGATGTCGCCCGGCAGCCGGAAGTTGGGCAGGCTGGCCAGGTGGATGTTGTGCGCGCGGCCGATCCCGCTCTCGAGCATCCCGCCGTGCCACACGGGGATGTCGTGGGCCGCGCACAGGTCGTGCAGCTCGATGGACTGCTGGTGGCCGCCCACCCGGCCGGGCTTGATGTTGATGATGCGGCACGCCTTCGCCGCGATGGCGTCACGGCCGATGCGGACCGTGTGAATGGACTCGTCCAGGCAGATGGGCGTGGCGATGGCCTTCTGGAGCGCGACGTGATCCATCACGTCGTCGTAGTCGAGCGGCTGCTCGATCATCATCAGGTCGTAGGGATCGAGCTTGGCCAGGTGGTCGGCGTCCTCGAGCTGGTAGGCGGCGTTGGCGTCGACCATCAGGGGGATGTCGCCGAATCGCGCCCGCACGCGCTCTACAGCCTCGATGTCCCAGCCGGGCTTGATCTTGATCTTGATGCGCTGGTAGCCGGCCGCGCGCTCCTTCGCCACCTTCTCGACCAGCTGGTCGAGCGAGTCCTGGATGCCAATCGAGACCCCCGAGGCGATGCGATCCCGGGTCCCGCCCAGCACGGCCGACAGCGATTTCCCCTGGATCGTCGCGTAGAGGTCCCACGAGGCCATCTCGATCAGGGCCTTGGCCATGTTGTGGGTGCGCACGCGCTTCATGGCCGGGAACACCTCGCGGGGGTGCTCGAACTCGCGCCCCAGCACGAGCGGCGCCAGGAACCTGGTGACGATGTGCCAGACGGTTTCGGTGGTCTCGCCGCTGTAGTACGGGTGCCCCTCGGCCACCGCCTCGCCCCAGCCCTCGTGTCCCTCGCCTTCCACGCGCGCGAGGATGAACTCGCGGTCGTAGCTGCGCCCGAAGCTCGTTTCGAAGAAGTGCACGAGGGGCAGTCGGCACAGGAACAGTTCCAGTCGGTCAATTCTCATCGCGTCTCCCGGAGGTGTCGAAACCTGAAATATACTCGGCCCGCGTGGCCTTTCATTACCTGGCTGTTGAAGGCCCCATCGGGGTCGGCAAGACCGTCCTGGCCGAACGGCTCGCGTCGCGCCTCGACGCCACCACCATTCTCGAAGACACCGACAACCCGTTTCTCGCGGATTTCTACGGCGATCGGCCGGGTTCGGCGCTGCAGGCCCAGCTGTTCTACCTGCTGAACCGCCATCGCCAGCTGTCGGGACTGCGCCAGGCCGACCTGTTCCTGCAGGCCACCATCTGCGACTACGTCTTCGCCAAGGACAAGATCTTCGCGTACCTGAACCTGGACGACAACGAGCTCTTCATCTACCAGCGCCTGTACGACCTGCTGGCACGCGACGTGCCGGCCCCGGACCTGGTGGTCTACCTCCAGGCGCCGACCGACGTCCTCGTCGACCGCCTCCGCAGGAAGCCGGTGGACCCCGAGAGCGACAGGCCGAGGCCCGGCGAGGACTACGTGCGTGAGGTGAACGAGGCCTATCAGCACTTCTTCTTCCACTACGCGGCCACGCCGCTGCTGGTGGTCGAGACCTCGGAGTTCGATCCCGAAACCGATGATGCGGCGCTCGACGAGCTGGTCCGGCAGGTCAAGGGAATGGGCAAGGGCACGAGGTACTACATCGCCCGGAGGTGAGGATGGTAAGCTGATCCTCCATGGCTTGGTTCAAGAAGGCCCGCAAGCCGCTGGCGGCGCCGGAGAAGACCAGCCGGGTGCCCGAAGGCCTCTGGGAGAAGTGCCCCGAGTGTGACTCCATCATCTACACGAAGGATCTCGTCCGCAACCTGCACGTCTGCGAGAAGTGCGGCCACCACTTCCGGATGGGCGCGAGCGACCGGCTGAAGGCGCTCTTCGACCACGAGCGCTGGGAGGAACTGTCGCCGGACCTCCGCTCGAACGACCCGCTCACCTTCACCGACACCAAGCCCTATCGTGAACGCCTCGAGAAGACCAGGGCCAGCACCGGACAGTCCGATGCGGTCATCGTGGGCGTGGGGAGGCTGGACGGCCTCGAGACCGTCATTGCCTCGATGGATTACAGCTTCATCGGCGGGTCGATGGGCGTGGTGGTCGGCGAGAAGATCGTGCAGGGCATCGAACTGGCCATCGAGCGCCGGGCCGCGGTGATCATCGTGTCGTGCTCGGGCGGTGCCAGGATGATGGAGGGTGCGCTGTCGCTGATGCAGATGGCCAAGATCTCCGCGGCGCTGGCCCGGCTCGATCGCGCGCGGTTGCCCTACATCTCCGTCCTCACCGATCCCACCACCGGTGGGGTCACCGCCAGCTATGCCATGCTGGGCGACCTGAATGTGGCCGAGCCCAGGGCGCTCATCGGCTTTGCCGGCCCGCGCGTCATCGAGCAGACCATCCGCCAGAAGCTGCCCGACGGCTTCCAGCGCAGCGAGTTCCTGCTCGAGCGCGGGATGCTGGACCTGGTGGTGGATCGCCGCGAGATGAAGGCCACGCTCGCACGGGCCCTGCACTTCATGGGGAAGTGACCACCTCCGAACGGCTTTTCGCGCTCGAGGCCTTTGGCATCAAGCTCGGGCTCGAGAACATGCGCACGCTGGTGGGCGCTCTGGGCCACCCCGAAAGCACCTACCCCACCCTCCACGTCGCGGGCACCAACGGCAAGGGCTCGGTGTGCGCGATGACCGAGCGGGCACTGCGCGCGTCGGGCTACCGCACCGGCCTCTACACTTCTCCGCACCTCGATCGCATCGAGGAGCGCGTGGCGGTGGACGGGGTGCCGGTCGAGCCCGGACTCTTCGAGGCGTGTGCCGGGCACGTGCTGCAGGCAGTGGACGACGCCCTGCGAGATGGGCGGCTGCCTGTGACTCCCACGTTCTTCGAAGTGACGACGGCCATCGCCTTCGAGGCGTTCCACCGCGCGCAGGTGGACGTGGCGGTGATCGAGGTCGGCCTGGGCGGGCGATTCGACGCCACGAACGTGATCGGGCCCCTGGCCTGCGCCATCACGTCCATTGCCTTCGACCACGAGCGGCACCTGGGAACCACGCTGGCCGCCATCGCGGCCGAGAAGGCCGGAATCGCCAAGCACGATACGCCCCTGGTGGTTGGCGATGTGCTGCCGGAGGCGCGGTCCACCATCGAAG